>JAIRMH010000279.1 GCA_031258835.1 Tannerella sp. | reverse complement strand
ATGTCTTCGCATACGATAATCACAACACGCATGAAACTCGAAAATAAAGACAGTCTGAGCATCCGCCAACCGTCGCGCGCCAATCAGCACGCCGCACAAATATATAATGCCCTTGAATTCAAACAGTCGAACCCCGGTATGAGAAAAAAATCCGTAGTCCCCCATTGATGATGTGCCGCTATCGTATACTCCTTATTACGAGGCAATTACGTTAATTAACCTGCCAAGTTGGGTTAAGGCTCCGCGCGTCTATTCGTCTGTCTTAGTCGCAGGAGACGAAACCTGACGATTAAGAAAATCAATTATTTCTCCCGTAATGTCATAAGCGTCATCTGCATACAGGATGTTATCATTCTTTTTCCCATAAATAATCTGATAGCCTTTACTTTTATTATATTCACGTAACTGTGATATAATCGTCGTACGCAATACCTCGTTCATACGTAGCTGTTCTTCGCCTAACTCCTGTGACATCTGCGCCTGCAATTCCTGCAAATCCTGATCTTTCTTCATCAAGCGTTGCTGCTCCGCTTCGGCTCTTTCACGCGTCATAAATGAATTTGTCTCTAATTTACGTTGAAAATCCGCCGCTTCAGATTGTAGCTTACGCAATTTTTCCGTCAGGCTAGCCCGCGAATTTTCAAACCTCCTTGTCATCTGCTCGTTCAAATCGATCGAATAGGTATAATTCGCCAACAGCGAATCAACATCGATAAAAGCAATTGGCATCGTAGCTCCCAATACAAAAATGCTGTCCGTCTTGGCAGCATCCGCAAACATCGACTTCTTACCGCCTGAAAACTGTATAACAAACAAAATAATTACGGCAATGCCAAGCGCCGCTTCAATTACATAATGTATTTTTTCTTTCATATCTTATTATAATAAATTTAATTGTCAAAAATTCTTTTCCAAACGTTCAAAAAGATTCATCCGAATTCTATCTTCAAAATCCTGTGCCTGAGCGCATTTTACTCCTTTCTTTCTTAAGGAAGAATTCCCCCCTACATGCGTATTAGGGAAGCTCCCGTTCTTCTTTATGATCATCCTCACACACAACAAAACAACACAAACAAGAAGAATTATAACAGTAAAGACAACGACTTTCAGCATTTATTTATATATTTGTGGACGCAAAGATAAGAGTTTAAATAGAATGTACGATAATTTCGGATCAAATAATTCATCATTTTTCCGACAAAGTCTACGATTTTGTATAAATTTAACAACTGGCATTTTTAACTATAAAACTGAATAATACATGATTATCAAAGATTTAGAGCCAAAATTGGTATGGAATTATTTCCATGAGATAACGCAGACGCCTCGCCCTTCGAAAAAAGAAGGTAAAATCATACGGTACATAGAGGCTATTGCCGCTGAAAACAACATTGCCGTTAAAAAAGACCGAGCAGGAAATTTACTGTTGTTTAAGCCGGCTACAAAAGGATACGAAAATCGCCCCACGGTCATTCTGCAGGCGCATCTTGATATGGTGTGCGAGAAAAACAGGGATGTGCGGCATGATTTTGACAATGATCCAATTAAAACCGTCGTCGACGGCAATTGGTTGCGCGCCGAAGGCACTACGCTTGGCGCCGACAACGGAATCGGATTAGCGGCGGCGCTGGCCGTAATCACTTCCGATGATATCGAGCACGGACCTGTCGAATGTCTGTTTACCGTCGATGAAGAAACCGGACTGACAGGAGCGAAAATGCTGGAGGAGGGTTTTATGACGGGTAATATCCTGCTCAACTTAGACAGTGAAGATGAAGGACAAATTTTTATCGGATGTGCAGGTGGCAAAGGCACGGTTGCAACATTCGCCTGCGAGACGGAACCGGCTTCCGCTTCCGACTTATATTTTCGTATTACAGTGACCGGACTCAATGGCGGCCATTCGGGAGGCGATATTCATAAAGGGCGCGGCAATGCGAACAAAATCCTTGCCCGTTTCTTATATAAATTGCAAGAAAATTGTCCTTTTACACTCGCTGCGATAGAAGGTGGTCATCTCCACAATGCCATACCGCGTGAAGCGTATGCGGTAATCGGAATATCCGCAGATTGCCGTGAGAACGTTCGCGTTTTGCTAAACCTTTTTGCTGCGGATATCGAAAACGAACTCGGAAGCGTCGATCCTAATGTGAAAATCATCATGGAAACAACGAACAAACCTGACACATGTCTACCTGCCACGTTGACGGAGAAACTCATCTACGCTTTGCTTGCATGTCCGCATGGCGTCATCAATATGAGTCATGACATCGAAGGACTTGTCGAGACATCCACAAATCTGGCTTCGATAAAAATGACCGGCGCATCGGAAATCACAGTCGGAACAAGTCAGCGAAGCGCTACGGAATCGGAAAAAACGGCCATAGCCGACCAGGTAGCCGCCGTATTTCTGCTTGCAGGCGCTAAAGTAGAACATGGCGAAGGCTACCCCGGCTGGAAACCAAATCCGGAATCAAAAATACTTAAGGTAGCACTGGAAAGCTATCGGAAACTATTCCGGAAAGAGGCGCTGATCATGGCTATACATGCAGGACTGGAATGTGGATTGTTCCTGGAGAAATATCCGCATCTGGATATGATTTCTTTTGGCCCCACGCTACGCGATGTCCATTCTCCGGACGAACGCATCGAAATAAAAACTGTCGACCTGTGGTGGCAACATCTCCTCGATATCCTCCGAAACATATGAACGTCAACACATACAATAATTTAAGAATTTACACGTTTTATTTAATGCTATAAAAATTAAATTCATATGCAGAAGAACAGCAGCAGCATGAGGGTCTCCCTGTTTGATAATCGTATGCAAACACGAATAAACAAGCAGAAGATCAATTTCACCTTATGGGCGACAAGTCTGATAATCGCGATGACGGCAGGGTGTAACGATATGAATAATTACTCCGTTAGCCCCAATCATCTGCTTACATTTTCAACAGATACGTTGTCATTCGACACAGTATTTACGACAATCGGCTCTACGACAAGCTATTTCATGATATACAATAAAAATGACGAAGCCTTGAATATCAAAAAAATACTGTTGGCCGGCGGTCAGGAAAGTAATTTCAGAATAAATGTCGACGGACACAAAGGCGATTTGTTCTCCGATATACCGATTTGGAAAAGAGACAGCCTTTACATAATGGTCGAAGTGACGGTCGACCCCAATGATGAAAATACCCCGTTCGTCATATATGACTCTGTTGTGTTCATCACAAACGGCATCGTTCAATCCGTATTGCTCGAAGCATACGGACAAAACGTACACATCTTGAAAGGAGGATATACATTTGTAAACGACACGACGCTCGCCGCAGACAAGCCTTATCTCGTTTACGACAGCATTATGATACCGGAAATGGTAACCGTCAATATCGAAGAAGGCGTCTCTTTCTACATGCACAATAAAGCCAAATGGCTTATTGACGGAACGTTAAAAAGCAACGGCTCACAAGAAAAACCGGTTACGTTTCGCGGCGACAGGCTCAATCGCTTCTCGTCGTTAATCTCTTATGATAATATACCCGCACAGTGGGACGGATTGTTTTTTGGGGCTTCAAGCTTTGATAATGAGTTGCATTTCACACTGATAAGAAACGGCATATCAGGCCTGACCTTCGCAGAATCAACTCCCGACAGAAAAAAAATGACGATCGGCAACTCACAGATAAAAAATATGGACGGCAATGTTTTGTGGAGCGAAAATTGTTATATTGAAGCCTCCGGAACGGAATTTAGTAACGCAAGTAAACACCTTATTATACTTGCCGGCGGCAAATACCGGTTCTCTCATTGTACAATGGCAAACTATATGCCGGTCGGCCTGATCAGTAACAATGTCGGAAGATTTGATAAATGCCTGACCTTATCGGATTGTATTCCCGACAAAAAAGACGGTAACAACGATACACGCACCGCCCCTTTGCAACAGGCTTATTTCGACAACTGCATAATTGATGGCGATATGCCGACCGATACAACCCCGTATGGCGGCGAGATCAGTTTCCTGACCAACGAAAATTACGTAAATGGTCATGACGAACAATTCAACTATCGCTTTAATCATTGTGTCATCAAGACAAAAAATACGGAAAACGAACGTTTTATTGAAGTCCTGTTTGCCGAAAGTCCGACATATATAAAAAGTAGCCAGCAAAATATGGATAACAAATATGATTATGTTTATGATTTCCGCTTGGATGAAAAATCCGCCGGCATAGGTAAAGCCGACCGTTCCATATCAGAACAATATCCCGTCGACCGCTTCGGCATTAACCGGCTCACAAGCGAACATGGTCCATCAATAGGCGCTTATGAATATGTGCCGCAAAAAAAAGACAATGAAAAATAGACCCTCTCTAAAAAAAATTATATTACATTTATGCTGTCTCCTGATATTGTCAGGTGGCACGGAGGCTTATTCACAACAACGCAAAAGCGAAAAACAAACATTAACGACGCCCCACAAAAGCGATAATCAGAATTTCCGCATTATGTTTTATAATGTGGAAAACCTTTTCGACACGTACGACGACCCTCATAAAAACGATAATGAGTTCCTGCCCGACGGCCCGATGCGCTGGACACCCGCCCGCTATTACAAACATTTGCGTAAGACGGCTCAAGTGATAAACACCATCGGTGAATGGGAATCGCCGGCGATATGTGGCTTGTGTGAAATCGAAAACGATACCGTATTAGTACATTTGTTGAATCGCACCCCACTCAAAGAGCAGCATTACAGTTATTGTATAACAACCGGAAGCGACGCTCGCGGAATAAACATAGCCCTACTATACCAACGCGATAAATTCCGTCATCTTGGACATTCGTCTATACGGATAAATTTCACAAACAAAAAAAAACGCTCTCGGGACATCTTGCATGTGTGGGGAGAAGTAATAAATCGCGAAAGATTAGATATTTTTGTCTGTCACTTCCCATCACGTTCGGGAGGCGAAAAAGAATCGGAGCAGGACCGCGTGGACGCTGCAAAATTAGTCCGTAAATTATGCGATTCCCTCTATAAAATAAATAGTAACGCCAACATCATTGTGATGGGCGACTTCAACGACAATCCTTATGATAAAAGCATTCAGATGCTTATAAAAGGCGCTAATAAAAAGCATAGCCTCATAAACCTGTTCGGCGATCCTGACAAATTGAATTTCGGTGGATCACACAAGTTCCGGAACGAATGGTCGCAACTTGACCAAATAATGATAAGTCGTAACTGGAACAAATATCTCCGGAAAGACAGTCCGCAGATATTTGCCCAGAGTTTCTTGCTTACCCCTCAAAACAATCGCGGCGAACAGACTCCCTTACGTAAATACGGCGGGAAATTTTATAAAGGCGGATATAGTGACCACCTGCCTGTTGTTGCAGATTTTTTATTACCTATACCCTACTGACGCAATAACCATTTGATGGCTTACCTTTATTTAGAAAACAAGACATTTATTAATGCGCATTTGTTGAAAGAAAGACTGGCGGAAGTGGATGATACGGCACTAAAACAGATGACACAAACAATACTTTCAATAAAAGTTGCGCATGTCAACTATTTGCCGTACTTTTGCGTCCGGAAATAAATAATGACGAATGGAAAGGGATAACATATTATTCAATCTTGCGCTTACGACGAAGGATATTCAGCGCGTTTTCAAGCGGTTTGTTACGGATTTGAGCGTTGACGTGCCGACTGAAG
>JAIRMH010000216.1 GCA_031258835.1 Tannerella sp. | reverse complement strand
GATCCTCTGATACTGATTGACAATGTGGAACTGTCGTCATCCGACCTGGCACGCCTGCAACCGGACGACATCGCGAGTTTTTCCATCATGAAAGATGCTACCGCAACAGCCCTGTATGGCGCACGTGGCGCCAACGGCGTCATACTCGTAACGACCAAGGAAGGGCGCGAAGGGAAAACAGTGCTGAACATCCGGATGGAAAATTCATTGTCCATGCCTGTCAGGAAAGTGGATATCGTAGACCCCGTAACCTATATGCAATTGCATAACGAAGCCATACTTACCCGCAATCCCCTGGCGCCGAGAAAATATTCCATGACCAAGATTAACGCAACAGCCAGGGGCGAAAATCCGTACATATATCCTGCCATAAACTGGTATGACGAACTGTTCAACGAATACGCATCCAACCAGCGTATCAACGCCAACATCAGCGGTGGGGGAAATGTGGCGCGTTATTATATTGCCGCGACCTTCAATAATGACAACGGAGTGATCAATGTGGATCCGAGGAACAATTTCAACAACAACATCAACCTGCAAAGGATACAGTTGAGATCCAACACCAATATCAATGTAACCGCGACAACCAAAGTGGACGTGCGCATCAGCGGCACATTTGAGGATTATTCGGGTCCGATGTGGAACGGCGACCAACTGTACGAAGCGGCTATGAATGCCAACCCTGTCCTTTTCCCGAAGTACTATGAGCCGAACGAGGAACTGAAATATACAAACCATATCCTTTTCGGTAATTCCGGAACGGGTAATTACCTGAATCCTTACGCCGAAACGGTAAAAGGATACAAAGAATATTCGCAAAGCAACATTATTGCACAAATAGAACTGAAGCAAAACCTGGATTTCTTCACACAAGGACTAAGATTCAGGGCTATGGGGAACACCACGCGTTATTCTTATTTTGACGTCAGCCGGTATTATAACCCCTTTTACTATGCATTGGGATTTTATGACCCGCCAACGGGAAATTACGGTTTAACAAACCTGAATCCCAATTCAGGAACAGAATACCTGAATTATCAGGAAGGCGGTAAAAACATTTCCACTTCGTTTTACGGAGAGGCTGTTCTGGACTACAACCGCACTTTTGGCGATAAACATGCCGTATCGGGACTGCTGGTCGGCATCATGAGGCAAACCCTGAACGCCAATGCCGGCGATTTGCAAAAATCGCTTGCAAGCAGAAATATGGGTTTATCCGGACGTTTCACCTACGCCTATGACAGTCGCTACTTCACCGAACTCAACTTCGGATACAACGGATCCGAACGTTTCCACAATAAGGAACGTTTCGGTTTTTTCCCTTCCATCGGCCTGGGATATATCCTTTCCAATGAAACGTTCTGGCCGGACGAATGGAAAAGAATCATCAACAAACTAAAGTTCAAAGGCACTTACGGGCTTGTGGGAAATGACGCCATAGGCGATGCTAACGACCGTTTCTTCTACCTTTCCAACGTAAACCTCAACGATGTCGATTACCAGCAAGTATCCTTCGGAAAGGATTTCGGCTACAGGCCTGCGGGAATATCCATTTCGCGCTATGCCAATGAAAACATTACCTGGGAAACCTCAAAAAAGGTAAACCTCGGGCTGGAACTCGGAATACTGGGAAAGTTCGAGATACAGGGAGACTGGTTCTATGAATACCGTACAAATATCCTGATGAACAGAGCTGCCATTCCCTCCACCATGGGACTGCAGGCAAATTTGAGGGCCAATGTAGGCGAAGCCTCCTCGCGCGGATTTGAAATATCCATAGACGGAAACCACTCTTTCAACAAAGATTTCTATATACAGGGGAGAACCAATTTCACATTTGCAACGAACCGTTATGAAGTATATGAAGAGCCGCACTATCCATATTACTGGCGCTCGTGGGTCGGCCTGAAAATAGGCCAGCCTACCGCCCTGATTGCCGAGAGGCTGTTCATCGACGAGGCCGACATCGCCAATTCCCCAACGCAGACTTATGGCGAATACCATCCCGGCGACATTAAATATCTGGACATAAACAACGACATGCAAATTGACGACAACGATATCGTGCCCGTCGGCTTTCCTTCGACACCTGAAATAATGTACGGTTTCGGACTTTCAACGGGATACAAAGGTCTCGATGTGTCATTTTTCTTCCAGGGATCGGCGCGTTCTTCCTTTTTCATCGATTCGAAACTTTCCGCCCCGTTCCTGAACCTGAAATACATGGATCATGATACCAACAACGCCATGCTCCAAGCTTGGGCGGACAGTTACTGGTCGGAAAACAACCGCGACATTTACGCGCTGTGGCCGCGACTGAGCGCCGAAGAAGTAACTAACAATACTTCGCGAAAAAACACATGGTTCCTGCGGGACGGCTCTTACATACGTCTCAAATCGGTAGAAGGCGGTTATACTTTACCTCCCAAACTAACGGAGAAAATCAGGATCAAAAACCTGCGCATTTATTTTAGCGGATTGAATTTATTGAGCTTCAGTAAATTTAAAACGTGGGATGTGGAAATGGGCGGAAACGGACTGGGCTATCCTATCCAGCGCGTTTACAATATCGGATTAAATATCGGCTTTTAATTGAATAAAAAATATCTCTTATGAAAATGTATAAATATATCATATTATTAAATGTATTGCTCGTCTCGTCGTGCGATTACCTTGACATCATACCCGATAACATTGCGACAATAGACATGGCCTTTACAACACGCGCCAATGCGGAAAAGTTCCTGGCAACCTGTTATTCTTATGTTCCCTGGCACGCCAGCGTTTATAAGAATCCGGGAATGGCAGCCGGCGACGAAACATGGAACTCTGCGGAAAAAACTTTCTATTATTCCAATTCCACCGCTTTTGCTATTGCCCGAGGACTGCAAAATGCTAACAGCCCCTACCTGAATTACTGGAGTGGAGGAAACGACGGACATAACCTGTTTATAGCCATACGCGACTGCAATATCTTCCTTGACAATATCGGAAACGTTAAGGACATCACCTCTTCGGAACAAGATCGTTGGATTGCCGAAGTAAAAGTACTGAAAGCATATTTCCATTACTTTTTAATGCAATTGTACGGGCCCGTGCCCATCATTGACAGGAACATAGACGTGTCGGAAGGACAGGATGCGGTGAAAGTGTTGCGCCGTCCCGTGGATGAAGTGGTAAAGTTCATCGCCTCCCTGATAGATGAAGCAGTAGCAAGCGAAGGACTTCCCGTCAGCATCAAGGCGGAAACCACCGAACTCGGACGCTTGACCAAACCTGCGGCGCTGGCGCTCAAAGCCAAAATATTGACGCTGGCAGCAAGTCCGCTATTCAACGGGAATCCGGATTTCCCCGATTATCTGGATGAGAATAAAGTTCCTTACATCAACCCGACATACGACCCTGCGAAATGGGCGACGGCGCGCGACGCCTGCAAAGCGGCCATCGACGCGGCCGAAGAAGGCGGACACGCACTGTATGAATTTGACGATTACCTGCCGTATGGCGTTTCCGATACGACTTTACTGGAACTGACCATCCGCAACACTATTACGGCAAAGTTCAACAGGGAACTGATATGGGGATTAGGGAACAATTTCGTCGAAACTCTGCAGGGCATTGTGAACGCGCCGCTCACCGCCTATCAGCAAGGCAGCCAGATTTCATGGACGAAATCCATGCAAAATCCCACACTGGACGTTGCCGAGCAGTTTTATTCCAACAACGGCGTTCCCATCGACGAAGATATTACCTACGATTATGAAAACAGGTATGAAGTCGATGTGGTACCCGAAGGACACGAATACTATATCCAAAAAGAGTTCAGGACTGCCAGACTGCATTTCAATCGCGAGCCGCGTTTTTATGCCGACCTGGGATTTGACGGCGGGAAGTGGTTCACGCTGGAAGCAAGCAGCGACATTAACAGCTATTCCATACGCAATAAGGCGGGAGAGACCGCCGGGCGAGCGCTCGACAATTTCTCCATCACGGGATATTTCTGTAAAAAACTGGTGAACTACAAACTCATCATGACATCTTCGACCCATACGGGATCAACCATAAAATACCCTTTCCCCATCATTCGCCTGGCAGACCTGTACCTGATGTATGCGGAGGCCTTGAATGAATGTATGGACGCTCCTAACGACGAAGTTTATCGTTACGTTCAATTAGTGCGGGACAAAGCGGGATTAGACAGGGAAACGGGCGGGCTGGTCGCTACCTGGAAGAAATATTCTTCCAAACCGGACAAACCTTTACTCAAGGGAGGCATGAGGGAAATCATACAGCGCGAACGGCTGATAGAACTGGCGCTCGAAGGACAGCGGTTTTTCGATTTGAGGCGCTGGCGGCTTTCAATGGAATACTTGAACCGTCCCATCAGAGGATGGAACGTGTCCGAAAGTTCGGAAACGGGATATTATCAGGTGCGCCATATTTATTTTCGCAAGTTCACGCCCAGAGACTATTTCTGGCCTGTTAGAACGATGGATCTGTACGTAAATGACCGGCTGGTGCAGAGTCCCCTCTGGTGAGATTTGAATTTTTTAAAAAATATGCAACTAAAAAAATACGGTATATGAAAACAATAAAAGATATAGGAAAATACTTTGGTAACAGTCTGACGCCGGCGCTTTTTTTCCTCCTGTTAGCCTGTACGGGAGATTTCGGGCATGGCCCGATAGAAAAAGGAAATACATCAGCGCCTGACCCCATAAAAAACATTCGGGTAGAAAACATTCCAGGAGGCGCCATATTGACGTACGAACTGCCAGGCAACACGGATTTGCTGTACGTCAAAGCCGTTTACACCCAAAACGGAGCAAGGCGGGAAACGCGGGCTTCGGCTTATGTCAATACGTTAAAAATAGAAGGGTTCGGAGACACGGACGAACATGACGTCGATTTGTATTCCGTCAACCGCATGGGAAAAGAATCAACCGTCGTCAAACAAGTCATCTACCCGCTCACGCCATCCATTTTCTTCGTGGAACAGAGTTTGCGCACGGAAGTGGATTTCGGCGGCTTTATCGTTTCCTTTGAAAATGCAAACAGGGAAGATATCGCCATTTACGCCTTGAAACGGGATACGGTCGACGGCCAATTTATAGAGCACGACGCCTTATATACCTCGCTGGAAAAGGGCGTTTTCTCCGTAAGGAATTTACCCAATATCACCAATGATTTCGGCATATATGTAATGGATCGCTGGAACAATTTCTCGGACACCGCATTCTTTACCCTGACGCCATGGAAAGAGGACTATCTGGACAAAAAACTGTTCCGCGCAAAAACCGTACAGGGCGACGTCGGCTGGAATTTCTATAGCGGAGGTGCGCCCGAACATGCATTCGACGACATCGTAAGTAGCGGGAATTATGCGCATACGAACTTTCCGGAGGAATTCCCGCATCGCTATACGCTGGACTTGGGTGTCGCCGTCAAATTGAGCCGTTTCCGGCTATATCAACGGCCAGGAAGCGACGTCCTGTATCAGCACGGAGCGCCGAAGGTTTACAATATCTATGGGCGCGCAGACGATCCCGGCAACGGAAGCAGCGACGTCCTGGCCGGCTGGACACTGCTCGTGACCTGCCATTCTTTCAAACCTTCGGGCTTGCCGCTGGGTCAATATTCGTCCGAAGACGAGGAATTTGCAGCAAAAGGAGAAGAGTTTTCTTTCCCGAGGAACTTGGAGGCCGTCCGCTACCTGCGGTTCGAAATGCTGGAAAGCTGGTCGGGAATGAAATGTTCCGTGTTTAGCGAACTTTCTTTCTGGGGAGATATTCAGCAGGAAAATTAATTTAACCGTAATTACGTTAATATATACAGATATGAAAAGAATATTATATTTTGCACTGAAAAACTTAACGCTTCCTGTCGTTTCAGTTCTTATGGGCTGTTCCGACATGAATGATACGCAAAGGGAATTTGTCGAAATGGGGTCAAGGATATATGCAGGTAAGATCGATTCGCTGACTGTGCACGGCGGAGACCGGCGCGTCCGTATTGATGGCCTGATGTACTACGCATATACTGCCGAAAAATGCATCATTAAATGGGAAGGAGATTCGATCGTCACGCCACTCGACGGATATACGAAAGACGATACGTTCAGCGTAATCATCTCCGGACTGGAGGAGGGAACGTGGCATTTCTATGTCCGCACTCTCGACAGGGAAGGCAACTCTTCCCTGCAGGAAACATGCATGGGATATTCGTACGGGGAACAGTACATCCTGTCGGCAGATCCCAAAATGGTTTTGCAAATGCGTGCCGAGCCGTCGGGAATGGTTTTGCTTTGGAATACTTCCGAAGACGCCATATCCGTCGAAGTAGCTTACGAAAGCAATGCGGGCGAGAAAACGCTGACCTTGCCGGGAGATGTAAAGGAAACCAGACTTCCGGACTGGAAGCTGGGCGGTTATGTCAAAACAAGGACACAGTTGCTGCCCGAAGAGGACGCCATAGATATGCTGTACACCGACTGGGTTACGCAATATTTCCCCGCTTTTGTCGAATTTGAAGTGGATAAAAGCAGGATTGTTCCGTTGAAACTGTCCAAAGACGCCACCATCGGTTACAGCGGAAAAATAGAAGGCGTTTTCGACGGCGTTCTGAATACCGGCGGCGCACAGTTCCACAGTGGCAGCGGCGTAGGCGTACCGCAACACCTGACATTTGATCTCGGCGTATCGGCCACACTGACGCGACTCGAAATGTGGGCGCGCTCGGACGGCTACAACAATTGGAACCCAAAAAAAATACAGTTCTGGGGTATTGCCGACATGACCGGCGCGGAAATAACACTCCCCAGCGGAGATGCCGGATGGGAGGCCGAAGCTGAAGCCAAAGGCTGGACTAAACTGCTGGACGGCACATGTAACGACCCGATTAACAACCGGTTGCAATTCGACGCACCCGGCACAAGAATACGTTACCTTATCGTCAGGACTACCGAAGTATATGGCGAACCCTCGTCCGGATCGGGCGCTTATGTCATCCTCAAGGAAATAACGCTGTACGCAAATTATATTGCAGATTTACATTATTGAAAACATTCTCATCACCTTATGAAAAAAATAATTATTGTTTTAAACTTATCTTTCCTGCTAATCCCCGGAGGATTCGCGCAGGAGATGTCGTCTCTTTGGCAAATAGGACAGAAGAATAAAAGTTCGGCAGAGTTTGCTCTCGGCCCGTTTGATTACGCCGGATTCGCAAAGAATTTCGGCAATAACACGATCTTGTATGAAATAGGGAAAGACAAAACGTCCGATTTCCCGTTTGTCATTCCCGGACCTAACGACGCATGGGCGGGCAATTCTTCAAAACAAATACTCATCTGTTTCAGTGTCAAAGACATACCCATTCCGTGCAAGGCTAAACTTGATATTGGCTTTGTCGAAACGCATCCGTCAGGCGCTCCCATACTTGAAATTACGGTAAATGGATTCCGGAAGGACATACGAGTTCCGGCAGGAAATGACCAGCATTATTTTGTCAATAAAAAGATGAACGAAAACGTCCTTCATATTGTTGCGGACATTCCCGAAAACACACTAAAGAAAGGAAATAATGTAGTCAGTATCCGGTCAAAGTCAGGAAGCTGGGCTGTTTTTGATTATATTAGCTTGAACGTCGCCAATCGATTAACGCTCGAAAAAACAACTCCCGGCATACGCTTCCTAAACGCCGAAGCAATTCCTGCACTGATCTACGGGAAAAACAAAGAACTGCGTCAGCCGGTTATATTGACGATTGCCAATACCGGCGGTAAACAATCCGTCAACTTGTCCGTAGACGGACGGAACGCCGGCAAAATTATACTGCAAAAGGGTATCAACAGTATAGAAACGGATGTCCCGGAAGTAACGGCAGAAAAAGAAATAAACATAGAACTGTCTGCCGGTTCCAAATCGTCGGAACTGTTTGCCGTTAAAGCTTTTCCCGTCAAACGCTGGACGGTCTACCTGATGCAACACACGCATACGGACATCGGTTACACCAAACCTCAAACCGAAATACTGGCCGAACATATACGTTATATCGACTATGCCATCGAATATTGCGACCTGACGGAAGATTATCCCGACGATGCCAAATTCCGGTGGACTTGTGAAGCCGCATGGGCGGTAAAGGAATACATTATGAACCGTCCAAAGGAACAAATCGATAAATTCATTCAACACATAAAAAACGGACGGATAGAAGTGACGGGAATGTTTTTCAATATGTCGGAAATAGTAGACGAAAATTCTTTCAAAACGTTCTTCGAGCCGCTAAGCCTGTTCAGGAGTTTGGACATTCCCGTACAAACGGCCATACAAAACGATGTGAACGGTATCGCATGGTGTTTAGCCGACTATCTGCCGGATCTGGGCATTAAATATTTCACGATGGGAGAAAACAGACACCGCGCACTGATACCTTTCGATCGTCCTACGTTATACAAATGGGAATCGCCATCCGGGAAATCCCTGTATTCCTACCGATCTGACCATTATATGACCGCCAACTCCTGGGGCATAGACAGGGTTGACGACTTCGAAAAGATCGCTCCCGGACTGTTTAATTATCTGAATACGCTTACGGCAAAAAATTACCCGTTTGATGCCGTCGGCGTACAGTATTCGGGATATTCTACCGATAACTCCCCTCCCTCTATGCACGAAAGTAATATAATCCGCGACTGGAACAACAAATACGCATTCCCAAAATTACGCAGCGCGTTGTTCCGCGAATTTATGGACGACGTGACAGAACGGTACGGCGACCAGCTACCGGTCATCCGCGCCGCATACCCGGACTGGTGGACCGACGGCTTCGGATCGGCAGCTCGCGAAACAGCCGCTTCCCGAAAAACGCACGCGGACATGATTACCATCCAGGGACTGCTCTCCATGGCCTTGTTAAAAGGCCAGACACTCCCTGCCCATACGCCTGATAAAATAAGGCATACGCACGAAAACCTCCTTTTTTATGACGAACATACATACGGGGCGGCCGAAAGCATTTCCGACCCCACCTGCGACAACAGTGAAGTGCAATGGGCAGAAAAAGCCTCCTTTGTTTGGGAAGCGCTCAAAAATGCACAAATCATGTACGAGACGGCTGCCGGCCTGCTGCAAAATTTTATACCCAGGGGAGAACATCCTACCGTCACATTTTTCAATACATTAAACTGGCCGCGATCCGGTATGCTTGAACTCTACATAGACCATGAAATCATACCGAACAAAAAATCATTCAGGATAACAGACATATCGGGCAATGCGATAAAAACGCAGCATCTGCGTTCGCGAAAAGAAGGCTCCTATTATGCCGTTTATCCGGAAAACATCCCTGCAATGGGATATAAAACCTACAATATAATAGCAGAAAAAGAGGATGCGGCGAAAATGCCGCCGACAGACTTCCGGAACTATACCGTAGAAAATGAGTATTACAAAATTACAATCGACCCGGAAAAAGGCGATGTGAAAAGCTTATTCGATAAAAAACTCCAACTGGAATTGGTAGACGCAGCTTCACCCTGGCAATTAGGTGCTTTCATCTATGAAACATTGGGCAACCGCCGGCAGATGGAACTCTATACCCTGACCGACTATGAACGCAACGGGATGAGTGACGTACAAGTCTATGCAGGCGACAACGGCGCCATTTACCAAAGTGTTCGTATTCAGGGAAAATCAGCATGTTGCGATGACGGCTTCGGCGTCAAAATCGAATTGCGCTTATTCCATAACGAGAAACGCATCGAACTGCATTATGCCGTAAAAAAACTGCCGATCACCGCCCCGGACGGTATATACGTCGCATTCCCGTTCAAACTCGATAATGCAAAACTATATTTCGACGTACAAGGCGGCATTGTCAGCCCCGGCGAAAACCAAATAGAGGGCACGGCTTCCGATTGGAATACCGTCCAGAACTTTGTGACGGCACGCAACGATAAAGCACAGTTTGTCGTAGGAAGTAACCTGATACCCTTGTTTCAGATGGGCGGAATAGGCACAGGACAGTATCAAAGGAAAAAGACTTACGAATATCCGCATGTTTATTCGTGGGTGACAAACAACTACTGGACAACAAATTTCAGGGCAAGCCAGGAGGGCGAGATCCGCTGGTCGTATTACCTCGCCTCTACCGACGACGCCTCAAACAGCTTCGCTTCACGGTTCGGCTGGAGTTCGCGCGTCCCCATATATGCACGGGTAGCGCCTGTCGGGAAACCCAACAATCTTCCTGTATCATTCTCCGCGTTCAAGTTCAATCATGACAATTTCCTGATGACTTCGGCAACGCCATCGACAGAAAAGGGTTACGTACTGATAAATGTAAGGGAACTCGACGGGAAAAAAACTCCTTTCCAAATATTGGACAGCGCCGGCGACCCTATGGAATTTAGCATCGTCAACCTTATTGAAGAGCCTCTAACAACCGGATTGCGGGAAACAACGTTTGCTCCGTTCGGCAATATGTTCATTAAATTCAAAATGTAAATTCAATCTAATTTTTCAATCATGAGTCCTACCACCTTATCAATACGCAGCCCTGTCGCTTCGTCCACGTTGAAATTTTGTCATGCAACCATGTATTACATTCCTCTGTAAAAAACTTTTTTCATTTGTTCGTGTATGGAAATCCGGAATTTTCATGTATTTTTGCCCCGCAGCACATTTTTACGATTTGGCATTTTAATATCCCGGTTATATATAAACGAAATAAAATTTAAGA
>JAIRMH010000166.1 GCA_031258835.1 Tannerella sp. | reverse complement strand
ATTGCCTTGATTTCCTGGGCAACTCATCCTGCAAGGTTAAAAGATACAGGCTGGGAGCTATGTACTTAGCGTCCATTACATATAAGGAATCATTTATAAATGCGGCTTCGTATACATCGTATATATATTTCAGTTGTTTGGTGTCCTTGAACACAGGCAACCCTTCTTCGTTGATACCGATTTAATTATGTGTTTTTATATGAAAACCGATATTGTTAACATTTGGCCGACTTAGTTTGTCAGTCCTTAAAACTATATTAATTCATTGTTAATCACGGAAATAAGCGTAAAAAGTTGGATAAATGCACTGGATTATTTTCCTGCAGTTCGGAACAACCTGCCTTGCTGTTTTTTGTAAGATGTTCGTTAAAGTCTGTCATCCACCAACCTTCGCGCACTAATCAACATGCCGCTCAAATATATGACGTATTTCAATTTAAACGCTCCCGCCCTCCCTCACAGTATGGAAAAAACCGTATTCCCTCATTTACAAAATGTTGCCGAAGTATGTTCCTGATTACAAGGACGTTCTGTGGACGGATAGGCCGGATTGAATTATCCTCGTCTTAAAAAAAATGTACACATTATAGATTATTAACGCTAAAAAAATCCGGGAATAGGATTTTGTCTTTTCCTTTGTGAAAATTTTAAGAAAAAGATAATGTGCCTGAAAAAAAGATGCAGTTGTTCTCCTTCCGATTATATGCGGGAATGCTATGCCGGAGGAAAGTTGTCGGAAGAGGCAGGGTTGGCGCTCATGTTCGTATTGAATTTGCGTCATGCAATTAATAATTACGGGATTACTACAAATAACAAGTTGCATATAGAAATATTAGCTCAATCCAATTCTTCCGGCGGAAGTAGCGGTTCCGGATCCGGTAGCGGTTCTGACAGTTCCGGCTATGGAGGCGGCAGTTCTATGGGTAGCGGAGGAGTTGATTATTCTCATGGGTATTCTAATGAGCAAAAAGACCGTAAAGTTACCGAGACACGCACTTGTGAAGTTGATGTACAAATCCCTGATTGGGTGCCTTATGTAGGTGGAACAGTCTGCTCTGTCAAATTTGATTATACAGTAGAATTTGATGGAACATCTAATGCATGTAGATACACAGGCAATAATAACGAAGGGTGTTCTTACTATACCTGCAAAAAAAATGGATCTTAAAAGTCGGAAAAAGGTTGCCTGAAAATTCAGGCAACCTTTTTTATACGAATCTCGTCCGTAAAATTAAAATTATATGACATTATGAAGATTACATACGCAATTATTGCTTTATTGCTTTTTATTTCTTGCCACAAGAAAGTACAGATTAGAGAAGTAATTATTGATAATTCTCTGTTTAAAACCATCGTAATTAATCCGGATGATATTAGCCGGAAAGACATCGCTAAGATATCCGAAATAGCTGACAGTACGATTTATATACCATTGGAAACGCGCGATGATATCTTGATTGGTAACATGACGAAAGTTCTGGTGTGGGATAGCAAATTTTATATATGGGACAGTATGACGGAAACTATTTTTTGTTTCGGGCAAAATGGTAAATTTATTCATAAGATAAGTAAAAGAGGCAGTGGCCCTGACGAATACCCGCGGATAAGTGATTTCTCAATCCATACCAAAACCGGAGATGTCTATATATATTCGGATTCAGGTCAGGCTTTTTACCAATATTCGGGCGATGACGGACATTTTTTGAATAAAATTCCAATTACTTTGATATTGTCTACTTTTGCAATACAAAGAGGAGATACGTTTCTATGCTATTGTGGAAGAAGCCCAAATAGATATTATTTTTCGTCTGTTTTTCCGGAACAGTTCCGATATGTCGTGTTACATGACAACATAAATTTGGCGCAACAGTTGAAATACACTTTCAGAGAAAGTCATTTGAATGTGCCTTTGTCGCAAAATAACTTTTCTTTCTATAAAGATACTGTTTTATTGACGGAATATATGAAGCCGGAAATTTACGGTATCGATGAATCTTATCGGTTAATACCAAGATACAAGGTTGAATTTACCACAAATACATATGATCTTTCATTTCAAGAAGATGCAAATATAGAAAAGACGCAAAACTCTAAAAATTCCGGCGGATTAACAACACTTAGTTCTTTTTACGAAACAGACGATTACATATTAATGAACTATGCACGCAAACTTTATGGGTTTGTCTATGTCGCTAAAAATGATAATACTATCCATAATATGGGTTATTTTCTGTTTGATGACATACAGGGTATACCAATGTCAATCAGTATTTTATATGTTGACGGCGAGTATCTCTATACATCGACGGAGCCGGGTCTTTTGCTTACTCAAATCAAACAACTCGGAAAGGTAAAGAAATCGCCTTATTTGGAAAACTTAGCGACAAGAATAGAGGAAATAGACAACCCTGTAATTGTAAAAGTTAAATTAAAAAACCATGAATAAATTCAAAATGAAACAGATCTTGTCATTTGTCCTTATTTTTATTTTTTTTGGTTGCAAAGATGAAAAATGTAATCACAAAGAATATTTTTATGCCGGACAAACAATTTCCCGATATATCCATGAAATACCATAGAGCTATTTCTGACAAGTTAAATTCCAACATATCGAAGATTCCTGTCTTTGAAAATATTACAATTGATATCGGAACAATAAAAAACGGACAACCTCAAGAGATACGATTCAAATACACAAATCATTCAATTAATCCATTGATTATAACAGACGTAAAAACATCCTGCGGATGTACCATGCCTCAATGGGATAAGAACCCCCTTGACATAAATAAATCATCAGAACTGACAATCCGTTTTACACCCGACTCACCAGGGCGTAATTCTAAAACAATCATGGTCTTTCATAATCAATCAAAAGAACCGGTTAAATTATTCTTCAAGGCCAATGTAGAATGAGGCTAGTCAGTTCTTAAAACTATATTAATTCATTGTTAATCACGGAAATAAGCATAAAAAGGGTTGGATAAATACACTGGATATTGTAGCATTGCCACGCTATTGCCGGTTGAAGTATTCTCAATTGGTGGATTTTATTTCCACCATGAAAAATTGTCTGAAATAATAATTTCCGTTTTTTTCAGATGATGAGTTGTTTTCATTGAAATCGTTTTGTATGGAAGATGATATAATTCAGCAAGTTCTTGTATTTCATCCGTATTATCATATGTCAACATGAATTTGCCTTTTATTTTGGACGTCAGGGCGAAAAGTTGCTCATGGTCTATATGCGAATGATTGTAAAGCCTTTTGCCGGCAATGGTATAAGGAGGGTCAATAAAAAAATAAATCTCTCTATTCTCTTTATTTTTCTCCAAAATATCGAACGCGTCTCCGGTTATAAATTTGATTTTCTGTTTTACGTAACCAATAGCAATAATCCGGTCATGTAATGTTTTGGGATACCAGCGCGAAGCGATTCCCTTTCCGTTTTCTCCATTTTTGGTCATGCCTGCTCCACGGGCAAGGATGCCGCCGTGGAAAATGCGATTTTTGAGAATAGTACAAAATGCCACATCCTGTATCTCTTTATCAGGTCTGTCCAATTCGGCTTTTATGTTTTCCGCCGTCAGATTATAGAATAGAATTTTGTCGGCAAGCCATTGATTTTTTTCATTCAGGATAATTTCCCAGACAGCAGCTATTTCTTCGTCTTTTTCAACCATTGTGATGTGATTGGCTATATTTTCAAATGCTGCCGTAAGGCTTACAATGCCGCCGCCGGCAAATGGTTCAATCAGTTCCGGAACTGTCTTACCATTTTGTCTGAGCCATTGTCTGACAGTGGGAATAAGCCAAGTCTTTCCTCCCGGATATCGAAACGGGCTTCGCTGCGGAACCGACGATACGTTGGTAATCGCACTTTCAATACATTCTTCCCCGAACAGGTTCATTTGATGGCTCATTCTACTACAATATTTTCAAAATTATCTATATCCGGTCGTTTGGAGTCCAACAATCTTTTCCTTGACGAAGAAAGATAGTCCGATGCTGTTTTTAGTGCAGCTGGACACAATATTATTGAACGGGCAAAGCTTATTTTTCAGATAACGCATGGCTCTGTCCGATTGATTTTGAATCGGAAATCCAAATATTTTCGATAATGGCTGATGATGGTTGTTTATTGTATCCATGCTGCAAATGTATATGAAATTTTCGACATTACACACAGATCGATAAAATACATAACCCAACTTGGCCGGCCAATTAACATAATCGTCTTGCAGTCAGGAATATACTTTGGCGGCATATCATCAATGGGGGACTATGGATTTTTTCTCATACCAGGGTTCAACTGTTTCAATAGAATCTTCAGACCTGTCCGGAAGTTTAGCGACGCCGCACGCATTGAATGTGACGACGTCGCTTGGAATTTATTTAACAACTACCGTCCGGCCTAACGAATAAATCGTCCCGGAATGGCCATATTCAGGTTCTTTCATCGTACCTGTCAGTTTTACGACAATATGATATTCATATATCCCGCCGTCGGGATTTGACGGCATATCTAAGATTACTTCTGTCGGTTCGTTCTGAAACGTCGAATTAAAGATCCTGACATTCGTCAGAGATCCTTGCAGACAGCGCAATATCTGAATATTAACGCCTAAAGGCCGGTTCATTTCCGAGGGGATACCTGATGGTATTTGCCATGTCAAAGTTATTTTGTTGCCGGAAATAATATGGCTTAAATTCGTCGCGGGCGGTAAACTTACACCTTCTTTCGACGATACTATTTCTCTGTCGTAGCAAGAAGTATAGATCAATACCGTTGCTATTGCGACAAATATATTTTCTAATTTTTTCATAAGTACATTATATATAAATAATTCAATTAAAATCAATATCCCGGATTTTGTTTATATAACCCTTTCGACCAGTTTATTTGCGCCTGAGGAATGGGTTTGTATTCATCGCGTCCGGCTGAAAAATGGGCATTGTTCATCCAGTTATATCTGGTTCTTTCTTTTGCAAAATAGTCATTCATCGTCTTCTCAAGCGCTCCCCATCGTAAAAGGTCGAAGAAGCGACGTCCTTCGCATGCCGTTTCAAGACGATTTTCCCATTGAAGGACTTTCCATGCGAAGTCTTTCGTCCATGTACAGTTAATACCGTCTTCATACAAACTTATTTTATAGTTCAAGACAGGAGCGCCATCATCCCATTTCAGGCGAGCCATACTTTCCGATGCCCTTTTCCTTATTTTGTTTATGATCGGCAAGGCTTCCTGATAACGATCCAGTTGTATGAGCACTTCCGCTTTCCACAACAGAACTTCCGCATAACGGATGTTGCGTTTATTCATAGAGTTCTGCACGTAGAAAGGTTTTAAAACGCAGTCGCAATCGGGATGCACCTGTTCTTTCAAAGAATTCATATAGCCGTAAATAGCAGGGTCGCGCGAACCTGTCGAATCATATGGCAAGGTAGCGTCGTATTTAAACGGATGTCCCGGAACTGCTACCGTGTGACTAAAACGCGGATCAAATGTATTCCTGTTGAAATAGTCGCTGTAATTGTTTTTCAGTTCCGCTTCGTTGAAAGTATCAAACAACGGCAGACCGTTTACATCTGTCCTAAATGCGTTTGCCAGATTGAAACTTACTTTGTGGAAATCGCAACAACTGAAATGAGGCACCCACCACGGTGCGTTCAGTTCGTCGCCCCAGTTGATACGTCCGCCGTTGTTTGTGCCGTCAGCAATGGAGTATTGAACTTCCCAGATGGATTCTTTCGTAGCATTATCATATTCGGGCAGGAAATTATCGGCAAAATCTTCGCAAAGGGTCACCACATCGCCTTCCATCGCCGTTATTTCATTCAGATACTGTAATGCATTTTCAAGTCTCTGCCGGTTTAAGGAAGTAAACTGATGTCTGTCATCCTGTTCGTAAGCCATAAAAAGCAAGGTCTTTGCTGCCATTGCTTTGGCGGCGATCCTGGTTATGCGGCCTTTGTCCTTTGGCGTTATCTCCAGGTTTTGTGCAGCATATTCGAAATCGTCAAGAATATTCTTCCATAAAGACATTTCACCATCTTCCGGAACATTAGGGGTGGCTAAGACTTCTTCCATGTTATTTGAAATTTCATCGCCTATCCACGGGATATATCTCCAGAAAAGTTTCATGTTAAAATAAACAGCCCCGCGCAGGAACCTCATCTCCGCAATACGTATATCACGTTCAGGCATTTCGGAAAGTTCTAATCCCCGAAGGAGGTTAATGGCCGTATTACACCGTGAAACAGCACAATATCCCCGGTACCACGGGCCGTCATTATTACCTGTATTGGCGGTAACGGCGGCAAACGTTTCAAATTCATGCCATGGCAATTGGTCGGAAATGCCCCCGCCTCCTTTGTACGTATCGTCCGAACGTATCGATCCATGCATCCATGGATTGTGCGACTCTGCATATCCCAGATTCGGCACATACGCGTAAGCTGCCGTCACAAAGCCATCCACCAATTCGGAATTACCGGTTATTAATCCGTCCGCTATCGCTCCTTTGGGATTTATCTCCAGATAACCGTTACACCCTGTCAATATTACACATATAACGGCTATAAATAGTTTATAAATATTTTTCATAATAAGGGTTGTTTAGAATGATATATTAATGCCAAAAGTTAATGTAAAGGGTATGAGGTAAGCAAAATTATTATGTTCGGGATCAGGCCCTGTAAATTTATTGTCGGACCACCATGCTTTCATTGTAAAAATATTCTGTGCCGAGGCATATACCCGCAAATTACTCATATATATTTTATCTGAGATCTTCTGCGGCAAGGTATATCCCAGTTCGGCTGTCCGCAGTTTCAGATAGGAACCGTCTTCAATGAAATAGGTTGACATTCTGCGCTCATTATTGGCGTTCTGGGTCGATAACGCCGGTATATCCGCATCCGGGGTGGAAGGAGTCCACGCATCCGTTATGCGTGTCTGATGATTTTTTCCCGCCTGTTCCGTAATATTCCAGAAATCACTGTAAACTTTCCATTCATTGTAAATTTCGTTACCAAACACGCCCTGAAAGAATAGCGTCAAATCAAACCCCCGATATCCTCCGCTGAAATTAAGTCCTGCAATGAAGTCCGGATCAGAGATGCCAATCCACGTCCTGTCATAATTGTCGCTAATAACTCCATCTCCGTCAAGATCCCTGTAACGTATACGGCCAATCCCTTTCCCTTCCTGCTGTGGAGAATTGTCGACCTCTTCCTGCGTTTTAAATATTCCGTCGGCTATAAATCCGTAATGAGAGTTCATCGGACGTCCGATGATATTATCCAACATTCCGTTACCCCCGTACGATTGAAGCGCATGTTCCGGTACGTCAACCATCTTATGCTTGAAAGTAGAAAAATTAGCCGTAACGGAATACTGTAATTCCGATGTTCTTTTATTCCGATAATTTATGATAAACTCCAATCCTCTGTTATTCATGCCGGCGGCATTGATGTATTGATATCCTCCTTCGCCAAAGGCTCCGATATAGGGAGGTTCATACAACATGCCTTCCGTTTCCTTATAAAAATAATCTATCGATCCGTTAATTCTTTGATTAAAGAAACCAAAATCTACGCCTATGTTTGTTTGCTCGGTAGCTTCCCATTTCAAATCGGGATTGCCTAAGCGGTCACGATAATACCCAGAGGGAAGTTCTCCTGTTTCCTGTCCCTGTATGGCATAAGACGTTCGAATAGTAAAATCCGCATAATTGGCGTAATAAATATTCTGGAGTGCATTTGAGGGAATATTGGAATTGCCGTTTTGCCCCCAGCTTGCTCTGAGTTTCAGATTCGAAAGGACATCCATGTCTTTCATAAATGTTTCTTCACTTAACCTCCATCCGGCAGAAAAAGCAGGGAAAAGCCCCCAGCGGTTATTGGCGCCGAATTTTGAAGACCCGTCATAACGAACAGTTGCCGACAACAGGTATTTATCATCAAATACATAGTTGGCTTTGGCAAAATAAGAAAATAAAGCCCATTCGTCGAACCATCCGCTTATTTTTCTCCTCGTCGTTCCTGTCGTTCTTGATAGCAATGCGTAATCTCTGTCATAAAGGAGTATTTCATCTCCGTAAGCATTAAACCCTTCATTCAAGTAGTGAATAAACTCCGTCCCGGCAACTGCGTCAAGATGGTGTTTTCCTTTTTTAAGGCTATAATTCATCGTATTCGTCCACGTATACGTTACGGTATGATTCTGATCATTTTCAACTCCGCCTTCATTATCAAATTTACCTCCTCCTTCAACCCAAGTATAATCTACATGCCTCCAGTATGAGTTTGAATAGTCGACGCCGAATTGCGTTTTCAGTTTTAATCCTTTCATAACCGATAAGTCTAAGTAAGCGCTTCCGATCGCTTTCATGAATTTATTGCTGTTTTCTTTATTCATGGATAAGATTCTGACAGGGTTCCAATAGTCGTCCATACCTAATTCCATAGCGCTTCCACCCCATCCGCCGTCTGTTGTATAAACCGGTACGATACTTGGCATAATTAAGGAATTATACATTTCATTACCGGACAAATAGTCAAGATAGGAAATAGCCATGTTCTCTCCTATTTTCAGGCGGTTTTTAATGAGGTCATAATCGGAATTTAACCGTATTGAATAACGTTTGAAATAAGTATCAATCTGCGTTCCTTTGTTATCATAGCAGTTTAGAGAAAACATAGTTCGCGACTTATCGTTGCCGTTAGATACCGTTACCTGATGATTTTGTCGAACGCCTGTTTGCGTTATTTCATCAAACCATTTTGTATCCGCAGAACGCATAGTATGTGCACTGTTCAACCATTCCACGGGTTGGAAGGAATTTAATACCGGATAACCATTTGAACCATAATTCCAGTCATATTCATAAATGCGAACCGTAGAGCTCGGATCATTCCCGTCATTTACATTCGCCTGCCATAAACCGCGCCCATATTGCTCGGTATTCAACATGTCGGGAGCAGATGTAAGCCACGAAAAACCAACAGAACCGTCATAACTCACCCTCGTTTCTCCTCTTTTTCCCTTTTTTGTTTCAATTATTATCACTCCGCTTGCTGCACGCGAACCGTAAATACTTGCGGATGCCGCATCCTTCAACACCTGGATTGTTTCTATATCAAACGTATTCAGGTCGCGCAGGTTAATGTTGGCAGGAAGTCCGTCGACAATTATCAGGGGACTGGCCGAATTGATTGAGGTTATACCTCTGATCTGTATCCCCACGTCTTCTGCCGGATTTCCATTGGAGGTAATAAATACGCCGGGCAATTTCCCCTGTAACGCTTTCATTGCATTCGCGGTCGGATTCTGCTTCAGGTCTTCCGAACCGGCTAATGCCAAAGCGCCTGTCAAGTCGGCCTTTTTCTGGGTCATATATCCGGTTTGTACAACGACGTCCTCTAATATAAAAACATCATCTTCCATTACAACGGACAGGAGTGTTTTATTACCAACCGCAATCTCGACCGTTTTCTTACCTATATACGAAAATACTAATATCGAATTGCTATTCGCCGATATTGAATATTCCCCGTTAACATTCGTAATCGTACCTGCGGTTGTTCCTTTTACGAAAACGCTCACGCCGGAAAGGGTTTCTCCGCCGGCTTCGGAAACGACGCCTGTAATCGTCTTTTCCTGAGCTACTCCGTGAAAACCATTATCTGCATACGCGACGTTAAGGCATAATGTAAACAACATTATAAACGTCGTTTTCAGAATAATTTTTCTGCTTCTATTCAAATATTTACTCAAACATTTTTTCATAATAAAAATTTTTTTTATCCCTACACATTTTTAATTCTATTATTTAAGTAACTTTGCAGCATGCATAAAGGAAAAAAATATTTTTTCTTCTGCATGACAAATTTTTATACGATTGCGCCAATGGCCGTTATTACAGTCAAACACGCTGTAAAAATATTTACAGCGAATGTTTGTCACTATCAGAATCCGGCTTTTTGACCAATTTTCTTTTCTTTGACCGATAACAAGGAGGCATGACCTTCCAAAATAACGCCTCCTTTTATCGGTTTTTCCCAATCGCCAATACTTTACTTGTACAACGGCCCATAAGTTGCACAAGCTCTGTAATCGGAATATTCCGGATCAGAACCGTGGGCTACCCATGCAGACGGACGGAAAATGTCTTCTTCATCAACATTATGCATACAGACAGGTATGGATAGCATAGATGCAAGCGATATCAAATCCGCACCTATATGTCCAAAACTTATTGCGCCGTGATTGGAACCCCAATAATTCATTACCGAATAAACATCTTTAAAACGCCCCTTCCCTGTAATGCGGGGAACAAAAAACGTGGATGGCCATGTTTTATCCGTACGTTTATCAATCGTCGCAAACACATGTTCGGGAAAACGCGCCGTCCAGCCTTCGGCAATTTGTAGAACAGGGCCTAAACCTCTGATGATATTAAGTCGGCACATCGTCGTCGGCATACCTTCGCATGTAAGGAACTTCGACGAATAACCGCCGCCCCTCATATATTCCAAGTTTGCAGGATACCAAGTCGTCGCAGTCAACATTTTATCAATTTCTCCCTGCCGAATCTCCCAGAACGGTTTTATCACAGGACAACCGTTTTCATCAGATTGTTCCCCTGTGCCATCCAAGGTACACGAACCGGAATTTATCAAGTGTATCGCTCCATCTTTCAGGATACCGTCCGGCTTCCACCCCGTTACTCGTTCGATAGCGCCGGGACTCCAATACGTACGTACATCGGCGAACATCTGGGACGTATTGGTAAGCAATTTACCAAACAGCATACTTATCCCGTTTAAATGATCATCCTCCGTGGCGACAACAAACGGTTCACGCACACCATTCCAATCAAAAGAAGAATTTAACACCGCTTCCGAGAAGTCTCCGTCAGGAAGAAAATCCGTCCACTGACGCTGCCCCTGAAATCCGCCGGCAATGGCATTATGGCCGTTTGCCTCTTCGCCAAAACCCATTTCCCGTAACTTCTCATTCCCAATCATGAGGTCGCGCATGATAAGCGTCATCTTCACGACAAACACCCAATCTTCATCCTTCTGCTTACGTGTCCGGCGAATGACTTCCTTATTAAAATCTTCCCCTTCATTTACCATGCATTCCCTCCGTGTCCACTCCATCGCTTTCTCAAACTCTTCCCTGTCATATATTCCCTGTTGAATGCGACGCAGTATCTCCGAACAGTCTACATATTCGGTTCTCATACCCAAATATTCCCTCAAAAAATCCGGGTTCACAATCGACCCGGCGATCCCCATCGAAACCGACCCAATCGCCAGGTACGACCGCCCGCGCATTAATGCTACCGCCAAACCCGCACGGGCAAACCGTAAGAGCTTTTCCCGCACATCAAGTGGAATATACATCTCTCCCATATCCTGAACATCGCGTCCATATATCCCAAATGCCGGCAGGCCAAACTGGTTATGAGCCGCCAGTGCGGCAGATAAATAGACGGCGCCGGGGCGTTCCGTCCCGTTAAAGCCCCAAATAGCTTTCGGTATTCCGGGATTCATATCGATCGTTTCCGAACCGTAACACCAGCAAGGCGTCACCGACAACGTCAGACCAACATTCTCACTCTCAAATTTCGCTGCACAGTCGGCCGCTTCCTTTACTCCACCGATACAACTATCGGCAATCATACATTCAACCGCAGAGCCGTCCGGGTAACACAGCGATTTGCGATATAATTCCGCCACGTTAAGCGCCATATTCATCGTCGCCTCTTCCAACGATTCCCGGATACCCTTCCTTCGACCGTCAATTATCGGCCGGATACCAATTCTCGGATAATTCTTTTTAATCATATATATTTCTGTATTTCGTGTAAAAACTTACTGAAAAACTGTTCTTATCTCACTCGCGGATATGCCAAACAATTTTCCGATAATCGGATTCAGATCTTTTTCTTCTCCGATAAAATGATAAACCGTATGCTTATGCGACATAGAGGTCGTCGGCTTCAGGAATGCGGCAGGGGAAACGCTTTCGATCTCAAGAAAAGGCCCCATGATACTTCCGTCTTCCAGCGGGCCGTCGTTATACGCGTTCATCGCGTCGCCTTTTAACGGATCTTTTGCCGGATCCCATTCCTGATTTAAATAAACCGCTTCCCGGTCGACATCATAAGTAATAACGGTAAGACGGCCCGAAACAGGGTCATAATTGCCGGCTATGGCGGTCGTACGTTTGCCGTTCAGTCCCAATTTGCTGCGGTATTTCCCGTCCGTTTTAAGATATATGACGTTATCTTTTATCTTCAACCGGTCAGAAGGTATTTCCCCGAAATAGTCGGAAGTAACGATCTTACCCAGATCCGTAGCGTTGCCGTCATAAAAAGGGACGACCGTACACGCTTCGGGCGAAGTATGAAACATGTCGAGTATCCAGATACAGATCGTTCCGGTTTCCGCCGTCCACTCGAAATCGTCAAGGTTCACGATCCTGTTGTCCGTCGCATAGGCCACCGTATTTACCCCGCGGGGTATTTCAATGCCTAAAGCCGATTGAATTTCCGCTTCCTCAAGAAGAGATACCGTCCTTTCCGCACGCAACGCCAATAGATTTCCGAGGTAATTGATCACTTCCATCTCTTTTTTGAAAGTTACTTTTTTACTGTTCGCCGAAGTGATTTCCCAAGTCTCAATATCAATAGGTTTGGGTGTATGCCAGTTATCATATACCTGCGTCTTCCCCCGTTCAAAAAAGATGGAATAGGTTCCTCCTTCGGGGCCTAACCAGAAACGATTTTCACCGCCATAACCATTCATGTGTTCATCAATCACATCGGAATCCAACACCCGATAATTGATAAATCCAAGGCTTTTGCCAGACAGCCCCTCCGCTGTGGCAGTAAAAACCTTCGCTTGATATTTAGGCGAAACAATAATTTGCGATCTCCCCTCATTCCCGGAAAGTACGGTTAGCTTGTCGTCCTTACCGGATAAATAATTCAAATCATAACGAAACGTTCCTTTTTGCAATTCATTCATATTCGTTTGTTTTTTAACTTTTCCGTTACAGGAAAAAAGTATTGTACACATCAAAAGCAATACCTGATAATTCATTTTCTCCATTGTGCATATTATTTTATTTATTTAATAAAGCCACTTCCACACCTGACACGATACATTTTTTCACGTCTATGGAACCATATTTTACATCGATAAACGGCTTTCCATTCGTCAATCCGACGTTGCCGAATCCTGTATCCGTAGAGAGAAAAGAGGTAAAATCATCCCCTATTCGGGAATTGACATATAATATACCGTCTACCGCGTCGTAACGAACGCCTGTCAGCCCCTCTAATAAAGCGTAACTGGCCATAGCCCTCGCGTACCAGGCTCCACATTCATATTCATTAAACGGATTTCTTACTCTACCGTCATATCTTCTGCGGCAAGTGCGGACAATCTCCAACCCTTTCTCCACTTCACCTTCAAACATCAAATGAGATGCTACCTGATACTCAATGCCCGTCCATACTTCATTGCTATAGACAAACGGCAACTGAAGTTTACCGCCTTTAGGCCACGTGCATAATAGCAGTCCACCGTCATTTCCTAATGCAAAAGTAGGACGTTGCGGATTTGCATGATTACTCAGATCCTTTTTGAGATTATATTTATGGACGGACGTCAAATGTCTCTTTATCTTTTCTTTATCGATCACTTCAGGCATACAGCAGACCAGAGACATCCACGAGCCTAAAACGCCATCGGACAAACAGCCTGTTCCATATTGATATTTAGGACCTTCTTTTTCCAATATTTCAACCGCCTCCTGAGAATATTGAGTATGGAAAGACTGGGCTTTTGTCGGATCCGGGGCTTTCAGATCTTTCCATCGTATATCCTGAATAAAATATTCTCCGTCAAACAGCCGTGTCTCCATATATTCCTTGCTTCCGGATAACAACGCCTCATATCCGGCGACATCCTCGCCCAAAGCTTTCCCCATCAGGCACACAGCCTGCAATGCCCCGGAGTAAAAACTGTTAATCATCCCGTTAGGTCCCCAAAATTCAATATCATACGTATTATGATGCGGTTCTTCAACGGCGCCTGTCCTATCCGGATCCCAAACGCCGATGCAATAATCCATGCTCTGCTTCACTGCCGGATAAATATCCTTTAGCCATTCGCTGTTTCCATATATCCTCCATTCGCGGTACACTTTCATGATACCGCCTAATTGCCCGTCAGCAGCTGAATGAAAATTGTGGACAACCGGACGTATCGGAAGATTCGTGCGAAATGCTTGATGTCCCCTTTTATCCTGGCTTACAAAAAACTCCGTTTCACGCAACGTCCTTTCCATACCAGGGAATAAATGAGGTACAGCTTGCGCATAATTCCATACATGCGTGCAAGAACCATGGCAAGATCCCCATGTATCCCCGCATCCTTCCCAATTCCACATTCTTCCGTCAAACTGCCTGAACACGGTCGGCGATTTTAATATGGTAAGATTAGCGGCGACAGCTTCCAGTACTTCTGCCGGCAATGTGCTGCTATAAAAAGAGTTTGTGAATAATTGCGTTTTGCTTTTCAAACCGCAATAATTACGAACCCAATATGCGGCGACATCGTCTACGCTACCGAATTTACTGCTATACCATGGCTTGTAATTACCGCTACCCGTATTGTCATAATCCGTGTTGTTAACAAGCGTCGGGACGCCGGGAAGATCCGAATCGTTACCGGGGTCGCCCCCTATCCGCAGATGCGAATAAGGAACATACCATGACATATACAATTTTACTAATTGCGTTTCTCCCGGTTTTATCTTTATCGGAACAAATAACGATGCGCCAGGAGCTCCGGGTTCCTTTTCCTTATTCGTCTCCATCACTCCACTACTTATGTTGTTCCAACAGATAGTAAGCGGATCAAACCAGCCACCCCTGAACCAATTATGATTTACAACCGTCTCCGGCTGATCCGTAAATACGGCAAACTCTCCTTCATGAAAAGGTTCGTTTTCCTGTCCGGTCTGACAAAGAACAAAGCCATTCTCAAAAGAACGGATATAAGAATCTCCTTTGCCTTGAACATACATGAAATTGCGGGTGTTATAAGAAAATATAGCTTCCAGCTCGTCATTACCCGTATTTGTAAATTGATATTCGAATCCTCCGACCGGCAGACTTGAGTCATCGGCGTCTGTCGGGATAAAAGGATTCCATGCAGTAATTTTAACCTTTACCGGTAACGCCGGATCGTTCAGTTCTATTTCTGCAAACGGGAAGCGTGCATGAAAGGTAGATTCCTTAAACCTCGGAAGTCCCCATGTCCCTCCTCCTCCTAATGCGGAATTAGGCATTCCGAATTTTTTCCAGTCAGGTACAGGCCCTTCAAGAACTTTCGTTCCGTTTTCAATATTTTTCAGATGCAAAGCGGCAAACATAGCCGGTTCGTGGAACACTTCCGGACGATGACGCAAAGACATATTGGATATAGCGCCCGTACCCTCTACGCAAAACATTCCCGTCCCCAAGCCACCAATCGGAAAAGCAATCCTGTTTATGAAAGCCCCTTCATATTTCGCATTAAATTCCCTTTTGTCTCCTGTTTGCCTTTCTAAGTTACAGGCAAACAGCATAATCGCTACTGCAATAAAATAAATGCATCGTTTCATCTATACATGATTCAAAGTCCTACATTTCTCTATTAAATAATTCGTTTAAGCAACGACTAAAAACAATTAATTCACTTCTAATCCTTCCCACGAAGGAAGTTTCGGAAACGTGTGATGAGGCTCCGTCTGATACCAGTAGGTCACGGACGATATATCGGATTGCTGCGGCAGATAGCGGCCTCCGTGCCTCCAACCCAAATCTTGAATCGTTATCCGCAAGTCTTTTTCAAAACGTACCGGGTCGTTAATGTGCCAGCGATACAATCCGAAACGTTGTTGCGAACGATACGTGCCATCCGGACGTATGACCTGATGCAGGCCCGCGTAAGGAGTGCAAAATTCCTTATATTGTCCTTCGCGATCAAAATTATACGAGCCGCAGAAATAATCTTCCGTACCGGTACCGCAGATAGTAGGGAATTTGGCATCTCCGTCCATGAAGAATTTGATTTCCCCTTCGCCCCACCATCCGTTATTATGGACGCCCCATGCCATATAAACGCCCACATAATGTCCTTTTCCTTTCACATCATCTATAATAGTGTAATCGGAGGTCAGGTTTGGATTCGTCCTTCTCCATTGAGCATGAAAATAGGCTGCGTCTTCCGGGACTTCCGTCAGGGTATAATCAATCTGATAGTATAAAGTCATGGCGTCCTGGTCATTTACGTTTTCCATTGTGATCTTGCACTTTTTACGGAAAGGCATCGTCCAATAGCAATTGAATGCACTACCAGGATTCACGCACACGGCCAACGACGACAACGGGGCATAGGTGCCCCATCCCATACCGAAAAAGTCGCCGACCGGACATTCTACCGAAGGTTCTTTTTCGTCATCCCAATAAATACGCAGAATCGTAAAACGCCAATTTCCTGTCGGCGTCATCCAGATATGCTGAATGGCTCCCGGCCCCTCTATTTCTGCGATAGTAAACGTCTCCTTAGATTCAATCCGGATATACGGATTCACCTTCCAGCCCTGTCCCAGATCACGCGCGGCGTTCGATGCGTTCGCAACATTCCGCTTATCCCGATCCTTAATATCGGCTATACCTCCTTTTCCTTTTTCTCCCGTGAAATTTTCAGGACTGATGGAACGGGTTTTTGCATTTGATAGCCGAAATAGATTTCCCATGTTATTATCAAGACCATCATATGGATACTTCTGGGAAAATACCGTTAACGCTGCGGTTAACGCTACGATTGTCAATAAAATTTTTTTCATTTGTTCGCGGTTTTATAAATTAATAAATACAATATATAACTCAATTTGCTTTCATTCAAAAATTCGCGGAGAATTCATCCTTACAGTTGTTTCACTCATCGGATATTTTCTTTTCTTTCTGCTTTACCACAGATAACTATGCTGTAATATGCTATTATGCCGAATGCAACGGCAGGAACCCAATATGCCAGTCCTATACTTGAGGAATCCGATACAATTCCCTGTATCTGCGTCAAAACCGCTGCTCCTGCAATAGCCATTACCATACCCGCACCTCCAATTTTCGTATCTTCGCCAAGTCCGCGTACACCTATCCCGTAAATAGTAGGAAACATCAGCGACATACACCCCGAAATAAACATCAGCGAATATACGCCTACAGCCCCTTTTCCATAGATGGTTACAAGGCAGCACGCCACAGCCGCTAATGCCAGGATCGTTAATATTTTATACGGCTTTATATACTTCATCAACCCGGTACAGGCAAAACGCATCAAAACAAATAATATCAGCGATATTATATAATATGTCGCACCGGCCTGCTCTGCCGTACGAGGTAACAAATCGTTTAATCCCGCCACTTCACACAATCGGTAAAAACCGGACGCTATCGGCTCTACATTTCGGAGTGCATCTACCACTTCGATCGACGGTACATTTGCCCCAAGCGATGCCACAATGCCGTCCAGGTCTAATTGTTGCATTGCATAACGTATAACAAATGACCATACGGCAATTTGTGCGCCTACGTAAAAAAATTGGGCGACAACACCCCATACATAATTTCTATTTTTAAATAATCTTTTAAACGTTGCAACTAATTCCGGCTTTCTGTCGCCTTCTTTCAATTTCGGCATTTGCGTCAATAGAATGGCTAATAATAAAACTGCCATAACCACTCCCAAAATAACATAAGTCATTGTTACGGCATTCAGCTCGAATCCTTGTATTTTTGTCAATTCATCGGCAGGCATTGCCGTCCGTTCGGATGCAGTCAGTAAATTTAATTGGGATAAGATAAACACTTGGCTTATGACGACACCGCCGATTGCTCCAAAAGGGTTAAACGACTGCGCCAGATTCAGCCGCCGGGTAGCCGTTTCCTCCGAACCGATCGCACAGATATAAGAATTTGACGAGGTCTCGAGTACGGAAAGCCCTGCGAACAGGATAAATATGGCAAACAGATACATCGCAAAACTAATGTCTGCGTTAATTTGCAAACACAACATGGCAGGGTAAAAAAGGAAACATCCCCCGGCATAAAAGGCTAATCCTAATAATACGCCGGACTTATAAGTATATTTCTTAATAAACAACGCCCCCGGAATAGCGCAAAAACCGTATCCTAACAAATAACAAACAACCTGTATCCAGGCCGTTTTAGAATCTGATAAACTCATAATCCGCTTAAACGCCGCCAACATCGTGTCCGTAAGATTATTCGGAACCGCCCACGCAAAAAACAATGTCGTCAATAAAATAAATGGCCATAACGCATTTTTCGGTACAATTTTCTGTCTCATAATACTAATAATAAGGTTTTTATATATTCATTTCATTTGCTTAATCGTTTAACTCAAAAAGCTAATTGACAGGACTGTCTATAAGGGAAGCCTGCAATTCAACGCATTTTTTATTTTCAGAGGGATCTTTTATTTGCTCAATCAACAATTCAACCGCTTTCCGTCCCATTTCAGGTATCGGTTGCCGTATATACGGAATCGGGATGTTCATAAAATCAAACGCATCGCTTTTATCAAAGCATACTATTTTAACATCTTCGGGAATCCGTCGGTTCATATTTATCAACTGTTTGATACCCAGCATCGATAATGTATTTGTAGCAAAAAACAGACCATCTATATTATTCTCTTTTAACAACAAACTTTCTATCGCAATAGAAATATCATTGGAAATAAGCGAGTAATTGACCTCTTTTATAAAATCCGGATTATAATATCCATGTTCTTTAACCGCATCAATATATCCTCTCATGCGTTCCTGCATATGCTGCAGCCGACTCTTATAAACAATCAATCCGATATTTTTACATCCTTGTTTTATAAGATTTTTCACCGCTACTGCCGATGCATTATAATTATCCACAACAACAGCGCCGACATTTATTTCCGTAAAATTACGGTCTATCAGTACGGTCGGGATATTACGCTTTAGCAACGCTTCGACATAAGGCTGTCCGTGTTCCGTAGGTACAATAATAAATCCGTCCACCTGTCTGCTTTTCAGAACATTGACCATCTTCTCCAGTTTCAAGTCGCTTTCGTTTGTATTCGTAATAATAACGCTATATCCATACTTTTCCGCATGCTCCTGTATGTGAAAAGCCAAATTCGCAAAAAACAGATTGGAAATATCCGCCACTATCAATCCGATGGTTTGCGAACATCCTATCCTTAAGCCACGGGCAAGGTGATTCGGTTCATAATGCATTTCCCGGGCTTTCAATCGAATTTTTTCAGCCATATTTTTACTTACGCGCCCCACTTTTTCTTTTCCGCTAAGAACAAGTGACACGGTCGCCGTAGAAATGCCTAACTCCATGGCTATACTTTTTATAGAAACACGAGCCATTTTTTGAATATTAAATTAAATTTCGCGACAAAGATAATAGATAAAACGTTTAAGCAAAAATAAAAAGATATGTTATATAGCATGTTTTGCAATTATTTTTCGTTCATATAATCCAATTAATCGGGCACAACTATCTGATTTTTATCGCACTTTCCTTCTGTATAAAAACAGTTTTTTCATTTCATGCACTTGGAAAATCCGAGTTTTTCATATAATTTTGCCGAAAAATACAGAATGAATCCGGAATCATTAACTGAAAAAATTATTCTTACAGCAAAAGAAGCAGGCTTTTACCTTAGCGAACAAAGAAAATCGTTTCGCCCCGAAGATATTATCGAAAAAGGAAAATACGATTATGTGTCTCATATTGATAAGGATACGGAGATCCTGTTGATAAAACGGCTTTCGGAATTATTGCCGGAAGCCGGGTTCATTTCGGAAGAAGGGCAGGCGACGTATCATGATGAGGAATATTGCTGGATCATCGATCCGCTAGACGGAACAACCAATTACATTCATGATTTCGCACCGTATTGCGTAAGCATCGCCCTGAGAAAAGGAACGACCATTCTTATTGGGGTAGTTTATGAAGTATGCCGCCGGGAGTGTTTCTATGCGTGGAAAGATGGGGGCGCATACTTGGACGGCAAACCGATACATACATCCCCTACAACAGAAACCGATAAATCGTTCATCGGCATCGGCCTTCCCTACAATTATGAAAAATACAGGGCTTTAGCCGACCGCCTGATCCCACATTTCTACGGGGCAAGCGCCGGCATCCGCCTTACTGGATCGGCAGCGACAAACCTGTGCTATGTCGCCGCCGGAAGATTCGATTTCTGGCTGGAAGCGTATCTAAAACTCTGGGATTTTGCGGCAGGCGCACGAATTGTGATGGAAGCGGGCGGAACGGTCTCCGGTTTTGACAACCACCCGGATTTTACCTTATCACATCATATCGTCGCCTCCTCAAACAACATATTGCATAAACAAGTATTGAATTTTATTTCCGAATATACCAATCATATCACTTAATATATCAATCATATCACTTAATTATAAAAATTCATGTTACAATTATTTCCAAATGATCTGCCTTATAAAGTGGCAGATATCCAATTGGCGGATTTCGGACGCAAAGAGATCGAAATTGCCGAACACGAAATGCCGGGCCTGATGGCTCTGCGTAAAAAGTACGCCGGACAACAACCGTTACATGGCGCACGTATAACAGGTTCGCTGCACATGACCATCCAGACGGCGGTACTTATCGAAACATTGGTAAGCTTAGGCGCGGAAGTACGCTGGGCAAGCTGTAATATTTTCTCGACGCAGGATCATGCAGCAGCAGCAATAGCAGCCGCAGGGATTCCCGTTTTCGCATGGAAAGGCGAGACGCTGGAAGAATATTGGTGGTGTACGGATCAAGCATTGCGATTTCCCGAAGGAAAGGGGCCTAACCTGATCGTAGACGACGGTGGAGACGCTTCTTTATTATTTCATTGGGGTTACAAAGCAGAGAATGACCCGTCTACAATCGATCGCAAAGGTGGCAATCATGAAGAACAGGTGATTCTTAATACATTAAAAGGCATTTTAACGGAAGATCCTCTGCGCTGGCATCGTATGGTTTCGGAAATGCGCGGCGTATCCGAAGAAACAACAACAGGCGTACATCGCCTGTATCAGATGATGGAACGTGGCGAACTGCTCGTCCCGGCAATCAATGTAAACGATTCGGTCACAAAATCCAAATTCGACAACCTGTACGGCTGTCGCGAATCGCTGGCCGACGGCATCAAACGCGCCACGGATGTTATGATTGCAGGAAAAGTCGTTGTCGTAGCAGGATACGGGGACGTCGGCAAAGGTTGTTCACACTCCATGCGCTCTTACGGAGCCAGAGTTCTCGTTACGGAAATAGATCCCATTTGCGCTTTACAGGCGGCCATGGAAGGATTCGAAGTAACGACAATGGAAGAAGCGGTCAAAGAAGGCAATATTTTCGTTACAACGACTGGGAACCGCGACATTATTACGATAAACCACCTGAAGGCAATGCCCGACCAGGCCATCGTTTGTAATATCGGCCATTTCGACAACGAAATACAGGTCGATAACCTGATAAATTTTCCCGGCATCAGGCATACAAACATCAAACCGCAGGTAGATAAATACACTTTTCCCGACGGTCACTCTATTTTCCTCCTGGCCGAAGGTCGTTTAGTGAATCTGGGCTGCGCAACCGGTCACCCGTCGTTTGTGATGAGTAACTCCTTTACAAACCAAACCTTAGCGCAAATAGACTTATGGCAAAAAGATTATAAAATCGGAGTATATCGCCTGCCGAAACATCTTGATGAAGAAGTTGCACGGTTACACCTTGAACGCATAGGCGTAAAACTGACAAAACTTACTCAAGAGCAAGCCGATTACATCGGCGTCCCGGTAGAAGGCCCCTATAAAGCAGACCATTACCGTTATTAAACGGAAAATCGAAAAGGGATTACCAAACATTTTTATGGGAATGTTTGAAAGTTCCGTCAAGCCGGATTTGTAGTCCGGCTTGACGGAATATGCTTTATATTAGCCGACATTCTTTATAAATCACTCGAAATGCGCAAACCGCCTTCTTTCGTTTTAATCCTCATTAGAGGCGGCTTTCTGTTGTATCACGCGGGAATGTGGCGGAACGCTATTTGTCAGCCATACGTTTCCCCCTATAACGGAATCATGTCCTATCGTGATCCGTCCCAGAACGGTTGCATTGGAATAAATAACGACATGATCCTCAATAATAGGATGACGCGGGAGATTTAGCGGATTGCCGCACTCGTCCAACACAAAATTTTTGGCGCCAAGCGTTACTCCTTTGTAAAGGCTTACATGATTGCCGATGATTACCGTTTCCCCTATTACCACGCCTGTCCCGTGGTCTATACTGAAATATTCGCCGATACGCGCTCCGGGATGTATGTCAATGCCGGTTGCCGAATGAGCGATTTCCGTTATGATACGCGGCAGGACGGGGATACCCAAAAGGAGCAGCTCATGCGCAACCCGGTAATGTATCATCGCCTGAATACTCGGATAACAAATGATGACCTCCCCCGTACTTTTTGCCGCCGGATCGTTATCAAACATCGCCTGCACATCCGTACAAAGTAAACGTTTAATTGCAGGGATCTTCTCAAGGAATGACAGCGAGAGCGCTTCGGCGTCTCCCGCATCCAACACATCCGGAGCCTGATCAGAAAAAAAATGCAACCCATTCCGGATCTGTTCCGTCAAAAGCGAATTAAGATTCTCCATCTGTATCCCGAGATAACGTTGCATGCTTGTATTCGTTACCGACTCGCTAAAAAAACCGGGAAAGAAAATATCTTTCAGAATAGCGATGATTTCTTTCAGCCCGGTCATATTAGGAAGAGCCTGTCCTTCCCTGCGTGGGATATGCTTATATTCTATCTGCTCACAGCAGGTCAGTGATTCGATATTTTTCTTAATAATATCAGCAAGTTGAGCCATTTGTCATTTTTTTATTTCCGCAAATGTACATGAAAATTCTGCTATTTCCAAGCACATGCGAAATGAAAAAGTTTTTTTACAGAGGAAACGTACATGATCACTCCCGCTCGCCAAAGATAATGAAAAGCAAGCGCTCAACGATCGTATAATTGTATTATCTTTGTGTCCTAATCTTATATGTGATAGAGGGGAATACGGATCTGTAAATTCAACTAACAGTCACAATGTTTTGAAGGCTACGCCTTAATAAATTCAGCCAAGCAAGGTTTATAATTCACAAGCACAGGCATCTACCAGATGTTGGAGATACAGTCTTTTTGACTTGTTTCTCGTTGAACAGTTGAAGGCTATACCTTCATTCTTTTTACAAAATCCACCTCCTTATTAAAGTGGCATTATAGAGTACTCTCAATCGAGCGAAGGATCTCTTGCAACTCTTCCTCGCCGAGACCGGTAATGGCTTGCATCTGCTCTATGGAGAAACTGTTGCGCTTGCAATTAAGGACAATATTGATTAGCTTTTTCGCTTCGCCTTCTGCTATGCCTTCCGCACGACCTTCCGCACGACCTTTTGCAATGCCTTTCGCTTCACCTTTTGCTTCGCCTTCTATTATGCCTTCGTAGATGAGACTGTTTTCGACGCGGATGGCATCCCAGTATGCGTCATAAACAGCCAGCTCGGCATTCGTATAGGCGCCTACTTCGCACAATTCCAGCGCCTGGCGGATCTCGGCGTCTGACTTTAAATCGTCAGAAACGACGCTCTGCTGCTCCTCCACTTCACGCAGGAAGCGCAGCCACAATACCGCCAAACGACGCTCTGTCCACGTCTCCGCACGGAACTTGGGTAACTCTACCAGAACAAACTCCAGCCCTTCGATCACCTCTTCCGTATTACGGTCGTTAACGATACGGTAGTGGTGGTAAAACTCCGCCGTCTGTTTGTCAAATACGCTGTCGAGGATGGCAAGAGCGTATACCGGTTGAAGCAAGTGGTAGCGCTGGCTTTTTTCCAACTGCCTAACATAGGCTTTCGACGCATTGAAAACCAAACGGTTGGAAAAGGAACTGTTCCACAGCATCTGCATCTCTACGATAAACTGACGACCGTAGTTGTCTATGCAGCGGACATCAACGATCGAGTTTTTCTTTGCAGGATTATCGGGTACCTGCTCGGCCGGAAGGTACTCCAGGCTTTCTATCTGCTGACCTGCCTTTAGCGGCATCAGCGCATTGAGGAAACTTTTCAGCAAATTGGGATGTTCGCCGAAGATCCGCTTGAATATCAAATCATTTTTGGGGTCTAAATATCGTGCCATGATGATTACTTTTAAAATGATGCTACAAAACTACATGAAATTTTTGCGATTTCCAAGCACATGCGAAATAATTGGTTGACTGTAGATTCAACAAAGGCGGGCGAAAAAGGAGGGTTGCTGCCACCTAACGGCAGACCGGCTTCCTGTTGATGGAGTTCAGGAGATAAGTCCCCAGTTGATTTTACGGCGGAAAAGCGTTGCGAGCCGCGACTGGAGGAGTTTATTTTCGGGTTTTTCCAGATTCGGATCTTCGTCAAGGATTCCTTGGGCAATGTTTCGTGCAAACTGAAGGATTTGCCCGTCGGAGGCAAGGTTTGCTATTTTCAGGAAAAGTCCCTCACCGCTTTGTTGCGTCCCTTCCAGATCGCCGGCACCACGCAGTTTAAGATCGGCCTCTGCTATTTCGAATCCGTCATTGCTGGCTACCATTATCTCAAGACGTTTTCGCGTTTCATTGCTAAGTTTATAGGAAGAGATCAGTATGCAGTAGGATTGTTCTGCTCCACGCCCTACGCGTCCACGAAGTTGATGCAACTGTGAAAGGCCGAAGCGCTCGGCGCTTTCAATAACCATCACCGAAGCGTTCGGCACATTCACGCCGACTTCAATAACCGTCGTAGCAACAAGAATATGGGCTTCTCCCGAAACAAATTGTTGCATCCCGGCATCTTTTTCTTTTGCCTTCATTTTCCCGTGTACCATACATACCTTATACTCCGGAAATACTTTCTTAAAAGTTTCAAAACCCTCTCCAAGATTCTTATAATCCAGTTTTTCATTCTCTTCAATAAGAGGATATACGACATATACCTGACGTCCCTTTCCGATTTCCGAACGTAAAAACTCAAACACTTCCACTCTTTTTGTATCATAGCGGTGAACGGTCTTAACGGGCTTCCGCCCGGGCGGAAGTTCGTCGATAACCGACACATCCAGGTCGCCGTAAAGTGTCATTGCAAGGGTTCGTGGAATAGGTGTCGCCGTCATAATAAGAACATGAGGAAGGACTGCATCCTTAACCCATAATTTCGAACGTTGCTCTACGCCAAAACGATGCTGTTCGTCGATGACGGCCAGCCCCAGAGATTTGAAAACGACGGTACTTTCTATCAGGGCATGCGTTCCGACAAGGATATCTATTTTACCTGAAGCAAGGTCAGGTAGCAATATATTACGTTTCCTTTTCGTCGTAGAACCGGTAAGAAGCCCTATACGGACATTCATATCTTTCAAAAATTCTTTGATCGTAACAAGGTGCTGGTTGGCAAGTATCTCCGTCGGAGCCATCATACAAGCCTGATAGCCATTATCAACCGCCAGAAGCATTGCCATAAGCGCCACAAGCGTCTTGCCGCTACCCACGTCACCTTGCAGCAGACGGTTCATCTGGTGTCCGCTACGCATATCCGAACGCATTTCGCGAATAACGCGCTTCTGCGCATTTGTCAAACCGAACGGAAGACAATCTTTATAAAATGTATTAAAGATATCCCCCACTACCGGAAAAACGATCCCTTTCAATTTATTCCGCCGCAGTGTCGCCGTACGAAGTATATTCAACTGTATATAAAAAAGTTCATCGAATTTCAAGCGGAACTGTGCCCGACGCAGTTTCTCTGCCGATTCGGGAAAATGAATATTTTTCATCGCCTCCGAAACCGATATCATATTCAATCCTGAAAGGACATGAGCCGGTAACGTTTCCGGCAGATGCCAATCCAGATTTGTCAACAAGGTGAATTGCAGATTTTGTATAGCACGCGAATGTAAAAACGTTTTTTTCATCTTCTCGGTCGTGTTATAAAAAGGAACGAGGCCGTTAGCCACCTGCGAGGCGTTTTCTGCCGGGTCGATCTCCGGATGTACAATATTATACGCATGGGCAAACTCCGTTGGTTTGCCGAATACAATATACTCCTGCCCTGTTTTATATTTATCGGTAATATATTTAATTCCTTGAAACCATATCAAATCAACAGTGCCCGTACCATCGGTAAATTTTCCGATAAGGCGTCGGGTTCTGCCCTCTCCTGCCGTATCAAAAAGAATAATACGCCCTTTCAATTGTATATAAGGCATATTGCCGTTTATTTCACTTACCGTATAAAACCGGCTGCGATCCACATATTTATATGGGAAATAATACAATAAATCCTCAAAGGAAACGATATTCGCTTCCTTTTTCAGGATTTCGGCACGTTTGGGGCCTACTCCCGTCAAATACATTATGGAACGTTCATCAATATCCAAAATTCAAATCTCCCCTACAAGATTCATTCGTTTTTCCGTAAGTAAAAACTCTGCGCATTTAAGATCCATTGGTGTTGTAATTTTTATATTTTCGCGATTGCCGTCCACTAAGCGGATCGTATGACCCGCCGCTTCCACCAACGAAGCGTCATCCGTGAAACGCTCATCATAAGGCTGCTCATAAGCCCGACGTAATAAACCCGCACGAAAAACCTGCGGTGTCTGTACGATGCAAAGGCGATTGCGGTCAAACGGGCGACTATCGTTTCCATTTATTTCTCGAACCGATTCAATCATCGGAACAACCGGTATGGCCGCCCCGAAAGCGCCGGCTATTGTAAAACACGAAGAAATCACCTCCGGCGAGACAAACGGACGCACCCCGTCATGTACGGCGATTATACCCTCTCCTTCTGTCCCGTTTAAACCATTCCTTACCGAATGAAAGCGAGTATCGCCTCCATAAACAATGCGGTGAGGAACCGTATAATTCAACTCTTTACAAAGCATCCTCCAATACGAAGCCTGTTCTTCCGGAATCACCAACAATAGCTCCATAGCGGCATCCCATTGATAAAAAACATCTAATGTATGCATCAACACAGGTTGCCCCTGCAATGGGATAAATTGTTTCGGCAAACCTCCTCCCATTCGCACGCCTTTACCTCCGGCAACGATTATAACAGTCCGCTTCATGTCTTTAAATGTGACATTAATACAAATGGTAAATCTCACCCGACATTTACGTGTCGAGTTCGCCGAGAATCTTCTTGACCTCTTCGTCAGCCTTAAAAAGCTTTTCCTTACATAATTTTATAAGGCGCGTCGCTTCTTTCACTTTTTCCGACAGGACGTCTACATCCAGTTCTCCATTCTCAATATCTGTAACGATAGCCCGTAACTTTTCTACGGCTTCGTTATACGTTTCTTTTTTTTCCATATATCGCGTTCTTCATTTTTTATTTTTGTCACAGGATTGTACCTTTTCTTTCTCCATCGGAAAATTTTACGGCTATTTCGTCTCCTTCAAACAAATCCGCCGCATACTTTACAATTTTCCCATCCTTCATCGTCAATGTATAACCACGTTTCAGAATATATTCCGGGGATGCCATTTTTATATACTGTTCATTCAGTTCCAAATTCCTGCGACGCCCCGACAATACTGCGGCGAAAGCGTTCTGCAAGCGTAAAGGCATGGCTTCAATGAATGTTGCACGTTTCGAAAGCGCCGAATCGACCGCACGTTGAATACGTGGCGACAGTTCGTCGATACTTTCCAGACGGTGACGTAGCCATTGCGGTAATGCCGACAGATGAACCGTCATCGCATGTAGCCGCTTACGATGTCTCTCTATCCGACCGGTAACTATGACCGGTAATTTCGTTGCAAGCAGGTGCAAAACCGCTTTTTCCCGTGTTATACGGACGGTCGCCCCGGCATGTATTTTATTTTCCAGTTCCTGCATGCGTTCCGCTTCTCTGTCCATACATTCTATCAGGAATGAAGCGACGGCAGTCGGCGTTTTCATGCGCGAATGAGCGACCATATCCACCACCGTATCATCACGTTCATGACCGATACCGGTAATGACCGGCAAAGGAAACTGAGCGCAATTAGCAGCCAAAAGATAGGAATCAAAACTGCTCAGCTCGGACGTAGCGCCCCCTCCGCGAATAATCACTACCACATCAAAAAGACCGGCATGGGGAAAAATCCTTTCAAGTGCATCAATGATACTTTCTTCCGTCTTTTCTCCCTGCATAACCGCCGAAAAAAGTTTTATATAAAAAGGGAAACCTTTTTTATTATGAGTGAGTTGGTCGACAAAATCTTCATATCCGGCTGCCGTCGGAGAAGTAATGACCGCAACGCGCTGTGGTAACGAAGGAAACGGCAACTCTTTATTCATCCCGAAAATCCCTTCCTGCTGCAACCGGAAAATAATCTCCTTACGCTTCTTCACCAGATCCCCCACCGTATACGAAGGGTCTATATCGTGCACATTAAGACTATAGCCATATAGCTCATGAAATTCTATCGAAACATTCACAAGCGTCTTCAATCCCGATTTGAAAATCTGCCCTGTCTCCTGCTCAAAATAAGGCTTAAGCATCTGAAATGTCCTTGCCCACACGACGCCACGCGCCCTGGCGACGATTTGCCCGGTGCGTCCGTCTTTGTCGATAAATTCAAGATAGCAATGTCCCGACGCAGCATTTACACGCACATCGCTCGTTTCGGCACGCACCCAACATGTTTCGGGGAGAGCATCGTTGATAACATTCCGGACAAAAGTATTAAGTTCCAACAGCGACATCGCTTCACGGTGGGAATCATCCCCATGAAAACAATCGTTTCCACCGAACCGCCGGCCTTCGGGGAAATGACGATCCGCACTCGATTTAGAAACTTCGCCAAGCATCATGATTAGCTTTATTATATGCATCCAACATATCGGGAATGCCGTATCCCAATTGAGCATCCGGGTGTTGATACTGACTTGATGAATTTTTTATCAATTTTATCAATTCGGTATTTTTTAAAAGAGGGAAAGCCTGCCACAGACAGGCAGCCAGCCCTGCTACGATCGGAGCGGAGAACGATGTACCATTCGTATATTGAACCTGACCGGCGGAATTTATCACGCATACCATGGTGCCCAAAGCGACTACATCCGGTTTTATTCGATAATCCGCCGTCATCCCGACAGAGCTAAATGAACTTTTTTCCCTATCGGAAGTAATGCTTCCAACAGTCAGAATATTCGGCACATCTGCCGGAAACGTGATCTTCTCCCACTCATTACCCCCTTCATTACCGGCGCTGCATACTACCAACAGTCCCTTTTGCGCAGCGATATCGGCAATGCGGCTGACAAAAGCCGTCTGTCCGTTCAAATCCGACCGGCTATAATAATTGACTATGCTATCATAACGAAAATAACCCAACGAGGAAGATACAATATCGACGCCAACGCTATCGGCATATTCCACGGCGGCAACCCACAAATCTTCTTCTATCGGAAATTCTCCCCGCGTATCTTCGCTTTTTATCAGTAAAAACGACGCCTCCGGAGCCGTACCGACCATCACTCCCGGAAGATTTGCGGCGATACACGACAGGACTTTCGTCCCATGATCGTCTTCACAAAAAACGCTACGTCCCGGAAATGTTATGTTACGGGCGCCTAACAGTTTCATAGACGAAAAGGCCTCTATCCGGTTTACATTCATAAAGCCGGCGTCTATAAGCGCTATACGAATCTCTTTGCCGCGATAACCGATGGTGTGTAAACGCAAGCCATTAAGCATTTCCATTTGATTTTCCGCATAACCGTAAAGTTTCTCCAGCGGATTATCCATTGACCTAAACCATGACGTATCCTCTTCATTACACGATAACACTCCCTGACGGTCGACGCCGTTCCATACGCATGTCAGGGAATCGACAAACGAGATGCTTTTAAGTTTTTCCACAACGGCGCTATCCGGACTCTCCACAACCACGGTTTTCATCCACTTACTCTGCACAACCGGTGAAACGCCGTTCGCTATTAATTCATCCATATAAGCCTGAGAAACAGGAAAATCAGTTTCGTCAACAAAGACTTCCCGTAACATACGCCGTTCGACGGATTCTACCGATAAAAACGCTTCGGGAGAAGATATACTGAAAGGCGGTGCGCCTTTATCTTTCAGGTAAAGACGAAAACAATAACTCTTGTTTGCAAACGAACAGGCAGATACCAGCAAAAAACATAAAATCTTTATGCCGATTCGCTGATATATAGGCTTGAAAGCTCTCTTATTTGTCGATGAAATCATTATAATAACGTATTATTTCCCCTGTCGCTTAGACAGGTAATTCACGTTTAAGACTTGTACGCAACGACATAAGCGTTTCAGTTTCGGTCACTCCGTGTATCTCCTGAATCTTACTGTTCACAAGTTCCATCAGGTGCTCGTTATCGCGCGCATACAGTTTTATCAACATCGTATAAGGGCCGGTTGTATAATGTATCTCGACAATTTCCGGTATCTTTTCTAATTGCGGAACTACATCTTTATACATCGATCCGCGCTCAAGTTTTATGCCGATATAAGTACAAGTGTTATAACCCAGCATCTTCGGATTAATATGATAACCGGAGCCAATAATCACTTTCGATTCAATAAGTCTTTGCACACGTTGATGAATCGCGGCCCTTGATACGCCACACGCTTCGGCCACATCTTTAAAAGGAATCCTCGCATTCTTAGAAATAATCTCCAGAATCTGATGATCTAACTTGTCAATTTTTTCTGTTTCGGAATTTTCCATTTTCAATTGATTTACTAATAATATAAATGCAAATGTACATGAAATTTTCGACATTCCACACAGACCAATAAAAATATACGGCAAAATTTATAGGAGAAAGGCAACAAATATCTGCGTTCTGTGATGGTACAGTGTTCGTGGGCGATTACAAGGAAATTACGTTTATTGGCCGGCCAAGTTGGGTAGCATGTCGGCAATTTGCCGCAAATTTTGTTCTATCTCTGTTCGATTAACCACTAACCACTAACCACTAACCACTAGTATTTATTTCTTATGCTTTATCAACATTATCACCGGATTTGATTCTTCGTCCAGTGTCGCAGCAATTTCTTTCAATTTACCTTTCAGTTCCCCTCTCTTGTAAGATTCAACAAGCTGGTCGGCCTCTAAAGTTTCCCAAAATGCAATTTCATCATTTACAGATGGCTTCAGTCTTATTTCTTGCTTATTTGAATAATCGTCATTGTAGATCGTGTATTCAAATAGCATGTTTTCCTCTTTGTCGTACATCAAACTTGGACTTGGGTATCCATGCATTTTTTCCATGTTAAATCTCTTGCTGGATGTGTTCATAAAATAGTAACGGTCGGTAAAAAATGCCGGAAGAAGAAATATTTCCGTTTCCATGGATTGGACTGGCGGAGTTCTTACGATAAACGGAATTAAATGCTCATCCGGCGAATATTTGTATACGGTATCGGATGATAATTCTACCAGTAACCAGTTGTCCTGATCAGGAATTATTGAATAATCGTCGGAGATTATTGTCATCGTATATTCTCCACTTATTATCCGGTGCGATTTGTTTTTTTCAAAAGGGATGTAGATTTCTTTTATGATACGCCCATTCTGTTTGGATATAATGAAATGATAGGATCGACGGCCTCTCGCTTCGCCCCCTTTATTGTTTATTGATGAATCATAGCAGATCAAATGCTCCTTGTCGTAAATGTGTATATTATCGTATCTAACGTTGTTCGGATAGCTAATACTTCGTTTGAATTCTCCATATAAATCGTAGACAAGGATTTTTTCTCTTCCTATCTCATTGACAAATATTTCACGGCTGTCTTCATCCAGAGCGATCGCGTTAATGAACAGATATTCTTCAGCGCCCTGTCCCATCCGGTTTATCTTTCTCAAGGCCTTCCCGTTTCTGTCATAGATAAAAATGTCTCCATTGTTTATTCTATTTTTTACCAGTATGATTTCCTTGCCCACTGTCAATACGAAACCTTGAGTCAAAAAGTCGTTAGTGGTCTCTAACGGAATGTATTCTACTTCCATGAAGTCCTGAAGAATCAACTCCTTTTGGGGGTAATTTGCCGTAACATCGACCGTGATAATGCCATCTGCTGACTGTTTGTTTCCTCCGCATCCTGCTATTACTGCTAACAGAATGATTACTGAAATTGATTTTGCACTTTCCATAATTCTTTTATTTATATTATTACTCAATTTTTATTTAAACTCAAACAGCAAAAATATGTTGTTATCCTTGCTTTCGTCCAGTGAGGCAGTCAATTCTTTCAGCTTGCCACTCAGTTTGTTTTCGCTGTATGCCTGTTTCAATTCAATCAAGTCCAATTCAAAAAAAGCGCCGTTTTCATAATCTCTCCCCGACTGTCTTGGACTGATAAAAAAACTTTTCCTCTTATAATCAGGCAGGATGATT
>JAIRMH010000135.1 GCA_031258835.1 Tannerella sp. | reverse complement strand
TCTTTGTAGCGGTAACGCAGACGAACGCCGGATTCCACTTTGTTGACGTTCTGGCCGCCCGCGCCGCTGGAGCGGAACGTATCCCACGATATGTTCGCCGGACTGATGTTTACCTCGATAGTGTCGTCGACAAGAGGAGCCACAAATACGGAAGCAAACGACGTCATGCGCTTCCCCTGCGCATTGAACGGCGATACGCGAACCAGTCGGTGCACGCCGTTCTCGCCCTTAAGGTATCCGTAAGCGTAGTCGCCTTCTATCTGCATCGTGGCGGTCTTTATGCCGGCATCGTCGCCGTCCAGCAAATTACTTATCGTCACCTTATATTTGCCGGCCTCCGCCCACCGCATATACATACGCATGAGCATCGAAGCCCAGTCCTGACTTTCCGTACCGCCGGCGCCGGAGTTTATTTTTAATACGCAACTCATCTGGTCGGCTTCTTCACGAAGCATGTTACGAAATTCCAGGTTTTCGATTAACTCTTTCGCTTTTGTATATGCGGTATCCACTTCCTCTTCGCCGACAACGCCTTCTTTTGCATATTCGTAAGCCAGACTGAGTTCTTCCGTCGCATCATTAACCTCCCTGTAAAGTTCAATCCATTTTTTAAGGCCTTTAACGACCTGCATGTGTGCTTCTGCACGTTTGGCATCTTCCCAGAATACAGGATCCTGTGTGCGTAATTCTTCTTCTTCTAACTGAATGGTTTTCGCGTCGATGTCAAAGATACCTCCCCAACGCCGGCCCGCGTTCCAACAAATCTTTTAGTTGGTCTAGTGTAATCATTTTCTTAAAATTATTATATTCAATAAACTTATTTTCATTTTCTGTCGCCTTTTGCGGGTGCAAAGTTACATGAAATTTTTTAATCACATACACAGACGAATAAAAATTACCGTAAAATTTACAAGGGAAAGACTATCTTTATTTGATAAACTGTTGCTCAATTATTTGAGGAATTATAGACGGCTTTTTTATTTTTTAAAAGGATCTCCGTTTTTGTCGCTACTGATTAGCCATCGAAAGGCGTTGACGAACAAAAGTTTTTGTGTTGCGTCGGTAAATTCGTCGTCGCCGTGTCCCATGTTCAGGTAAACCATCCTGTATTTTTTATTCGTCCATACAATCGGAAAGTCGCCGAAATGGATTACATCTTTTATCCCCAGAGGATAATTGTCGGAAGATATGGAGAACAGGACTTCAACGTTTTTGTTTTTCCGTGGTGAGGGATTCCATTGGTACCATTCGCTTTCGGGGGCGATGAAACTTTCAGGCAGATTTTTCGTAATAGGGTGCGCGGTATTGTCCGCAACGAGTTTTACCGGTTGAGGAGGCCACGTGTTGCAATAGAAGACTCCGCCGCCAAGGAAATCGACAAACCATGGCCAATGCGTATTTTTATCGTTATATGCCGCCGCATGGAATCCCATCCATCCGCCGCCGTTTTCCATGTATTTTTGGAAAGCTTCGCGTTGCTCCTGTTCTGAGGGAGCGTTATTGAGCATTACAACGACGTCGTATTCTTTCAATTTTTCGTAAGTATAACCCGATAAAGTCGTTGTAATATCCAGTGTATATCCGTTGCCGTAATTCAATTTGCGAAAGAAATCGACGCCCTGTTCAGCAAATACTACATGTGCCTCTTCGACATGTTTGCTGTAATAGACCAACGCTTTGAAGCGCGGACCTCTTGCATAACCGGCCGGATAACGACCGGCGGATTCTTCTTCGTCCGATGATGCCCATCGGATAGCATTTGTAAACATGGTTTTGAACGCTTCCGAATCAAACAGTTTTTTACTGTGTCCCGGTAAAAAATAAACATTTCGGGCGGCTTTATACGGATTGGTCCAGACGACCGGATGGTCGCCCATTTTTATATCCGACGGCGGTTGGTATGTCGATTCATCAACGTTGGCCAATACATGTACGTTGGGACGTGGATTTTTGTCGAACGTGTACCATTCGTCGTCAGGAAGCGTAAATGATTTTTCAACGCCTTTCATAACCGGATGTTCCGCGTCTTCCACCCGTACGGTTGCATTCGCTTTTGCGGCAATATACGATTGAAACCGTATTCCGCCCATAAAATCGGAAAACCAGTGCCACAATGGATAACCGTCGAATTCGCCCAACAAAGTTGCATGGTGAAAACCAATCCATCCGCCGCGTCCTTCGTCGATGTATTTGACGAATGCTTTTTCGGCTTCTTTAGTCCACGTGTAGGGTGGGTAGTCAAGTTGGATAATCAACTTGAACTGGGAAAGGTATTCTTCCGTAATGGGCGTCGTACGGTTGATCTCCGTTAATTCGAAGTTCATTTCTTTCGACTTTTCTTCCAGCCATTTCAGTCCTGCGTCCGTAAATTCGCCATGTTGTCCGCCTCGTTCGGTCAGGACAAGCGTTTTATAAGCCGGGGCAGCGTTGAGCATGCCGGCGAACATAATTAAAAACAATCCTGCGATCAATTTTTTTACGTTTATCATAACTTTTGTTTTTATGTTAGCAACAAATATTGATTCTTCTCCGATTTTTATTTACTCAAGAACAGGGTGGCCTTTTCGATCGCTTCGTGTATGTTACTGCAAATATTCTCGCCGCCTATTTTTTCATCCATCTTGCTATTCATCAACGCTTTCCTGACCTTTTCGTTGACGCCTGACAAAATAATCTGAATATTTTCTTTTGCCGACAGGCGGCATAGGCTTTCTAAATTGTGCAGTCCGGTGGAATCCATAAACGGGACTTTTCGCATACGGATAATGCGGACTTTCGGTTTGTCGCCAAAATGTTTCATACATTCGTCAAACTTATTGGCTATTCCGAAAAAGAATGGCCCGTCAATCTCATAGATTTCGATGCCTTTCGGTATATCAAGCGTTTCGTTGTCGTGAAAAATCTCACTTTCGTTCGACAAGTCTAATTTGTCTTTCGAAACATATATGTTTGTTGTTTCCATGATACGGCGCATAAACAATACCATTGCTAATAACAAACCGATTTCTATTGCGACGGTGAGGTCTAAGACGACCGTTAGTAAAAATGTTACAATTAACACCATCACGTCGCTTTTCGGATTTTTCAATAAAGAACGAAATGTCCGCCATTCGCTCATGTTATACGAGACGATGATCAGTACGCCGGCCAAGCATGCCATGGGTATGTGCTTTGTCAGCGGCCCCAGGAAGAGCAGAATCATCAGCAGGACGAAAGCGTGCGTTATTCCCGCTAAGGGGGAGCGTCCTCCGTTGTTAATATTCGTCATAGTACGGGCTATCGCTCCCGTCACGGGTATTCCTCCGAAAAACGGCACGACCATATTCGCCGCTCCTTGAGCAATCAGTTCCGTGTTTGAGTTATGTTTGTCGCCGGCGACTCCATCGGCGACGGTTGCAGACAACAATGATTCTATTGCGCCAAGCATAGCAATCGTAAAAGCCGAAGGCAACAACAGGTTAATCGTTTCCATATTGATAGGAATCGTTTCGGGTTGAGGCAACGATGCGTTAATAGTAAACCGGTCGCCTATAGTTTCTATTCCTGTGATGCCCGCATATTCACGCAGCAGATAAACAATAACAGTCATCACGATAATCGCCACTAAAGAACCGGGGATTTTTTTAGAGATCTTCGGTGTAAATACAATGATGACGATACTCAAAATACCCGTCAGCAATGACCACCAGGAAGTTGTCCCGGCGTTTTGTGCATAAACAACCCATTTTGAGATGAAGTCTCCCGGAATCTTGTCAATCGTCATTCCGAACAAATCTTTTATCTGTGTTGTAAAAATAGTAAGAGCAATCCCGCTGGTGAACCCCACGACAATAGGGTAGGGAATGAACTTTATCACGGTGCCGAGTTTCAGTATGCCCATGAGAACAAGTAAGATGCCGGCTAAAAACGTAGCAATAACCAGCCCTTCGATGCCGAAATTTTGAATTATACCGTAAACGATAATGATGAACGCGCCGGTAGGCCCTCCAATCTGGACGGCGCTTCCTCCAAGGAACGAGACCATAAAGCCCCCTATAATTGCCGTAATCAACCCCTTCTCCGGGCTAACTCCCGAAGCGATACCAAACGCAATAGCAAGCGGCAAGGCAACGATACCGACAATGATGCCCGCCATTATGTCGCTTGCAAATTTTTCTTTGGTATATGATTTCAGCGATTGAAACAGTTTTGGCCTGAAATCTAATGTAATCTTCATTTTATATATACTTGTTAAGAAACGTCTGCAAATGTACATGAAATTTTTCAATCACACACAGACGAATAAAAATTTGTTGCCTGTAGCCTGTTGGCCGAATGGCGTTTCGAAGCGCCTATTGGTTTTATCAATAGACATATAGATATTATTGATGTATAAGAAAGCGTCAAAGTGCGATTCGCATATTATCTTTGCCGGACGAAATACATGAAGCGTATTTACGGGTTTTGATAGAAAGATTATATTTACGCGTTTAAATATAGAGTTATGAAGAAGTTATTTAATTTATTAATGTTATTAGTTATGGGAGCAAATGTTCAAAATAGTAACGCGAGAGAATTTGTATTGTTTAAATTACCTTATGAGAATAATGCATTAGAGCCGGTGATAAGTAAACAAACGATTGATTTTCATTATGGCAAACATGTTCAGGCATATATTAACAACTTGAATAATCTTATAAAAGGCACTTCTTTCGAAAATTCTTCGTTGGAAGATATTGTAAAAAAGTCGGATGGAGGTATATTTAATAATGGCGCTCAGGTCTGGAACCATGAGTTTTATTTCAATACATTTTCACCAAACGGAGGTGGAGAACCGTCCGGTGCTTTGGCTGAAGCCATAAGAAATCAGTTCGGCAGTTTCGAAAATTTCAAGAAAGAGTTTAACGCTGCATCCGTTTCTTTATTCGGTTCAGGCTGGGCGTGGGTATCTAAAGATGAAAGCGGAAAACTTGTTATTACGAAAGAAAGTAATGCCGGAAACCCGCTTAAGTCGGGACTGACGCCGCTTCTTGGCTTTGACGTCTGGGAACATTCTTATTATCTTGACTACCAGAATCGTCGCGCTGACCATATCAATGCGCTCTGGGATATTATAAATTGGAAAGTTGTCGAAAAACGGTTCAAATAAATTAGTAGATGAAGCGTCGTTATTAAAGCAAATAAAATTAAGTTTAGATTTGAAATAGAAATTGATGAAAGGAGTTCGCGTTTGAAAACGCTTAGCGTTTTTTAAAGAAGCCTCCGAATTTGTTGTTAAAAAGAACTTGTGGAAACAAAAAGTTTTCCCGCAGGTTCTTTTTTGTTCCCTTAAGTCATATCAATTTTATTATTTCCCGGGCGGGTAATCAAGCGTGTAATGCAGACCGCGGCTTTCCTTGCGTTCTATGGCCTGACGCATGATCAGATATCCGACGTTTATCATGTTACGTAGTTCGCAAATATCGCGCGAGGCGACGGAGCGTTTGAAAAGGCTCTCCGTCTCTTCATAAAGGATATCGAGTCTGTCCCATGCGCGTTTCAGACGCAGATTGCTACGTACGATTCCTACGTATGTAGACATTATTTGCCCGACTTCTTTTACGCTTTGTGTGATAAGTACCATTTCTTCGGGTGAACGCGTGCCTTCGTCGTTCCATGCGGGGATATCTTCCTGGTAAGACAACGAATCGATAATATTAACGGCATGTTTAGCTGCGGCGTCCGCATATACGACAGCTTCGATAAGGGAGTTCGACGCCAGGCGGTTGCCGCCGTGAAGCCCGGTGCATGCACATTCGCCGACAGCATATAGACGCCTGATGGAAGAACATGCGTCAAGGTCGACTTTTATCCCGCCGCATAGATAGTGCGCCGCCGGCGCTACGGGGATATAATCTTTGGTGATGTCGATACCAAGGCTAAGGCATTTCTCATATATATTGGGGAAATGTTGTTTTGTTTTTTCAGCATCTTTATGTGTAACATCCAGATATACATGGTCGTCTCCGCGATTTTTCATCTCATTATCAATGGCTCTGGCAACAATATCCCGCGGTGCAAGCGATAATCGTTCGTCGTATTTTTGCATAAACTCTTTGCCGTCTATCGTACGGAGAATACCTCCATATCCGCGCATTGCCTCCGTTATCAGAAACGACGGTCTGTCTCCGGGATGAAAAAGGGCGGTCGGGTGGAATTGTACAAATTCCATATCTTTTACCGTACCTTTTGCGCGATATACCATAGCGATGCCATCGCCGGTAGCGACAAGCGGATTGGTGGTCGTCCGGTAGATCGCCCCGATACCTCCGGTAGCCATAAGCGTTACTTTTGACAGGAAAGTATCGATGCTTCCTGTCCGTATATTCATAATGTAGGCGCCGAAACATTCGATGTCCGGCGTTTGGCGCGTTACGGTAATGCCAAGATGGTGTCTGGTAAGGATTTCAATAGCAAAATGGTTTTCAAAAATGGTGATGTTCGGATGTTTCTTGACGCCTTCGATGAGGCTATCCTGAATTTCCGCTCCTGTATTATCTTTATGGTGGAGTATACGAAATTCCGAATGTCCTCCTTCACGGTGAAGATCGAAATCGCCTTTTTCGTCTTTGTCGAAATCAACGCCCCAGCGGATAAGCTCTTTTATCTGTCCCGGAGCATTGTATACGACTTTTTCGACGGCAGAGCAGTCGCTTAGAAAATCGCCTGCAATCATCGTATCGTTTATATGCTTCTCAAAATTGTCGACCGGAAGGTTGGTGACGGAAGCGACGCCACCCTGAGCAAAAAACGTATTCGCCTCTTCCAGCCTGGATTTACATATCAAAGCCACTGTCCCTCTATTCGCCACTTTGAGGGCGAAACTCATCCCGGCGATACCCGAACCGATAATTAAAAAATCAAATCTTTTTACCATGGTTGTTTTTCCTAATTAGACGGCAAATGTATAAAAAATCATCTAACAATGCTGTGTCAGGCACGATAATTATTAAAAAAAACAGGGAAAACGATGATTTCTTCAAATATAAAGAACAAAGTTTTGCTATGACATAAAAAAAACGCTACTTTTGGAGGCGTAAACGATGTTTTTTGGGATTTTGAATATGAAAATAATATACTTGTTCTGTATAAATATATTCTTTTTATCTTCCGCAACAGCACAGAAAGTAGGATTAGTGTTGAGCGGAGGCGGCGCTAGAGGCGCTGCGCATATAGGCGTAATCAAAGCCCTGGAAGAAAATAATATTCCGATTGATTATGTCACAGGCACTTCTATAGGCGCTATTGTCGGAAGTCTTTATGCAATGGGTTATACGCCGGACGAGATGCTGGAACTGATACTTTCGGATGAGTTCGGTTACTGGCAAAGCGGGAAAGTGGAAGATGAATACATCTATTACTTCAAAAAACCGGAAGAAACGCCGCATTTTATGAGTTTTGCGTTAAACATTAAGGATTCGTTGATTTTTGAAGGTCTGTTGCCCGGCAGTATTATTAATCCTATACAGATGAATCAGGCGTTTATGGAGCTTTACGCACAAGCCACAGCCAAATCTGCATGGAATTTTGATTATTTATTTGTGCCGTTCCGTTGTATGGGCGCGGATGTCTACGGAAAAAAGGCGATTACATTCCGCAACGGCGATCTGGGCGATGCCGTACGTATATCGATGACGTTTCCTTTTATTTTTAATCCGATATGGAAAAATGGGGTGCCGCTTTTCGATGGGGGTATATACGATAATTTCCCGATAAAAGCGATGAAGGAAGATTTTAACCCGGATTTCATTTTAGGCTCGGCAGTGAGGGGTGGCGGATTAAAACCTTCGGGAAATCCTGTGAATCAAATTGAGACATTTATTATGCAGAAGACGGAATATAATGTTCCCGAAGAAGACGGTTTGTTGCTCGAAATGCGTTTTCCCCATGTGTTTCTGCTCGATTTTTATAAAGCCAAAGAAATTATGCAGGTTGGTTATGAACGTACAATCGCATTGATAGATACAATAAAAGCCCGTGTTGGTCGCGAAGTCCCATTGGAAGAAGTGATGGCGCGTCGCAAGGCGTATAAGGAGAACCTGCCGCCATTAAAATTTACGAATATATATGTAACGGGAGTTACCGAAGCGCAACGGCATTATATTGAAGCGCAGTTGATGCGTGACATCAACGGGGATTTTACGATGAAGGAGTTCCGTCGTGCATATTTTAAGATGTTGACTTATTCGAAGATAAAAGAAATTATCCCGTCTGCTATCTATAACTGGAAAAACAAAACATTCGATCTTTATCTGTCGGTAAAAATCAAAGACGAGATAAAAGTTGCCATAGGCGGAAACATATCTTCCCATCAGGCAAATCAATTGTTTCTGGGATTGGAATACCAGAGTCTGGGCGAGACTTCGGCAGATTATACGGCCAATTTTCAGATGGGGAACTCTTTTAGTGGCGTCTCGTTAGACGGACGTTTTTTCCCTTCGGCGCGTATTCCCGGCTATATCGGACTAAAACTGGCCTATTCCAATATAAATTATTCGCAAAGCCAATCTTTGTTTTACGAAGATGTCGTCCCGGCATTTATTAAAAAGCATGAACGTTTTGTCAGAGCCCATTACGGATTTCCATTTATGATGCATTCGAAAGTAGAACTTTTTGCCGGATTAGGCATACTTACCGATTTTTACTATCAAACATCATCTTTTGCCGATCTTGATTTTGACGTAAGTAAATATAATCTTTTTAATACGGGATTCCGGTATGAACAAAATTCTCTTGATTATCGGCAATACCCGACAAAAGGTTCCCGGCGCTTGCTGATTGCGCAACGTATAAAGGGAAATGAGCAGTACCGGCAGGGAGGACGTAAATATTTTGCGGATATCCGGAAACATGAATGGTTTCAGGTAAAAGGAATATGGCAAAATTTCCCACTCACGAAAAATCGCTTCCATCTTGGTTTTATGGGTGAAGCGGTGTACGGCGACAAAAAGTTCAGCTCCAATTATACATCGTCCATTCTGCGAGTTTCGGCATTTGCTCCCACGCCTCACAGTAAGATATCTTTCAATGAAGCGTTCCATGCCGATAGCTATGTGGCGGCAGGCATCATCCCGATAATAAAGTTAAATGATGTACTTCACCTTCGTTTCGAGGCTTATGGTTTTGTCCCCTTGCGGAAGATTCAAAAAGAAACTTATACAATGAACGAAAATTCTACATCCTATTACAAAGCCCAGTATGGCGATTATTTTAATTCGTACCAGTATATGGGCGAGGCCGCATTAGTTCTTCATCTGCCATTCGTATCGGTAAGCATGTTTGCGAACGCTTACAGTTATCCGAAAAACAATTATAATTTCGGATTGAATATTGGCTACCTGATATTTAATTCGGGATTTTTTGATTAAAAATTGCAAGAGATTCCATGATAAAAAACCATCACCGGGAAGATGAAATTTTTCAATCACACACATAGATCGATAAAAATGTCCAACGAAGTTTACATGTGGGAAATTTTTAGAAAAAAAATTTGCGGAATTAAAAAAAAGCCGTATCTTTGCACTCGCAAAAAACAAAAAACAATAGGGCTCCGTGGCTCAACTGAATAGAGCATCTGACTACGGATCAGAAGGTTACAGGTTTGAATCCTGTCGGAGTCACAGGCTGTCGCCTGGAAATGAGGTCATTACAACAAATGTATGACCTCATTTTTTTTTTGCTTTTCCCGATTTTTAAGTTAGCCGCTCTTCGTCAACTGTGCATAGTGCATGCTTTCAGGCCGGCGTCAAACGGTTTGCTATCGAGCTACTTCCGCAGTTATCATTACTCCGGGTTTGCAGGGTATATCGATAAAGCTATAAACATTTTCAAGTTCATCTGTGTATTTTTTAGCGTCGATCCTCTTCCCGTCACATTTAATCGTTGGGTGATCGCCCCGGAAACAGGCTCTCCAAAAAACATCCTTTCCGCTCTTGATGACGAAGGAAGTTTTTTGTTCCGAGACATGCAATACCGATATTGTACCTGCAAAAGCAGGTATGTTTTCGATACTTACCCATGGTGTAGCTTCCGTCAAACGGGGGCAAGTGCGGATGATGTTCTCTGCCGCATCCGGTTCGACGCCTGCTAACCCGCTGACAATGCCTTCAATCATCCCGCTTGCCGCTTCCGGGTAGTCTCGCCTTTTGTCGGCATAAAGATCTTCGAGGTAATGATAAGCATGTGTATTCATCCCGTGACGATAGTACGACATGGGGTAATAGCTTCTCATTTCTATGTTGATTTCTTTTTCGGAAAGACGTTCCAGTAATTGTTTCAGCCTGACGGGATCTTTAATAAGTCCATACCAGGGAATAAACATTGCACATCCGCCGTCGTTCAGGAAATCGTAGCCGACAAAAGCGTAATAATACGTTTGTGTTGCCGGATTCCACCATACGGAATCATACAATTGCCTGTAAGATTCGGCCTTTCGTACATATTCATCGGCGAGTTGCCGGTTGCCTCTATATTGCAAAATCTTCGAATATACATCGAACGCTTTGTAAATAACGGCGAGCAAATCGCTCGTCACATGCAGTCCGGGAACTCCTTCATCATACGAAGGAATACCTCTTTTATCCCTGAATCGTGAACCTTCGGAAGCCGGATAGACATTCATGATGGACGGTCGTCGCATAATCCGGTCGACCTGCAATTGCCATTTCTCAACATATTCATTTAATGTTAGCCGGTGAAAACGGTCGAATTGCGGATCCTCAATGTATGTTTTGTCGCCCGTCCACAGAAACAAACGATAACAGGCATTGAGAACATCAAAATTTGCATTCAGGTTATACCAGAAATCCTGGTCTGAAGTATAATCTACCGGGGCTGGTAAATTATACTTGTTTATTTCCCAGTAAGAACACCAGTCTTTTGATTCGGAAATGTTTTCGACAAACCTGGTCATCATATTCAAGTTTTGTCGTCTATGACCGTTTATTTCTTCTCCAATACATTGGTGAGAAATATCCCGCATGCAAAATGCCGCCCTGTCAGGCAAAGCCGATTCGTACCAGGGGCCTACGGGGTCGTCGTCTGCACCGACAAACCTGTTAGAACTCCATATTGCCCAGTTAAACATGGAGACAAGTGTCGTGTCGTCCGACGACAAGCGTAATTCCTTACTCGCTTCATCAGTAATATCAGGATATGGGGATGAGGAAGTACAGGAAACGATCGATAACATGAATAGCAAATATTTTATTTTCATTTTTTTAGTTTTTATCATTTTACAAATAGATGAGATCCCGGCACATCACCGGGATCTCGATTTGACAAATTAATTATATCCCGGATTCTGCTCTAATAGTGGTACACGCTGCATTTCTGTTCTTGGTATCGGCATAAGATAATGCTGTGACAGAAACTTCCGTTCCTGTAATATTTCTATTTTGTATGTTTTTTCGCGGGTCACATCATCGCGAACGATTGTGATTTTTCTGGCCGGTTTATTTTCTGTAATATCGGCTATTTTCCAACGACGTACATCGAAATAGCGATGGTCTTCGAATGCCAGTTCAATTCTGCGTTCATGCCGTATCTTTTCCAACAGGGCGTTTCCTGTCGCCGTAATATCGGGAAGTACATTCGACTGTCCGCCGCGAGCGCGTTCTCTGATTTTATTGATGTAAATGCGCGCTGTCGCTTCGTCGCCAAGATGATACATCGCTTCGGCGTAATTCAGGTACATCTCACCTAAGCGGATATATATCCATGGTTGTGTAGAAATAGCCGTATTCATGTCCGTCAGACTCTCGTCCATAAATTTTCGCATCGCATAATGTGACTTGGACGCATTCCATTCTTCTATATAACTCTGTTCGCTATCAATACCGCTGTTAGACTTGTCTCCGGTAGAGGATATGAAAAACTCCACTTCGCGTCCGCGATATAATTGTCCGTCGCAGACAATAGATGCATAAAAGCGCGGTTCTCTATTTTGCCAGGGGGTATTGCCGGAGGCATATTCCTCTTCCGGAGGCATGGAGCCGTCGGCCATCTCGTATGCATCCACCAAGTCTTGCAATACGCAAGTCATCGACCATCCGGTGAACCCGTTAGGGGTATTTATTTTATCAATATTGTGTCCGGATTCCATGTTGAATTGCCGCATAAAAATGATTTCTCTACTTTTGTTGCTTAAAAATAACTCTTTATAGTTTGCGTTCAACTCAAAGACGGGGGTGCCGTTCTCCGTCAAATCAATGACAGCTTTTGCCGCATTTGCCGCCGCCAGCCATTTGGCTCTGTCGTCGGACGTGTTCCAAAAGGGACTGGCGGCATACAATAATACTCTTGATTTCAAAGCCAAAGCAGCGCCTTTGGTTGCACGTCCATAGTTTTTAGCGTCGTTTACGGACTGCAACAAAGATGCTGCTTTATCCAGTTCATTTACAATAAAAGATACACATTCTTCATACGAATTTCTTGCTGTCATCATGTCGTCGTTCAGGCCAAAAACATGCTCAATGATGGGAACGCCTCCAAAACGGGACACCAAATCGGCATAGAAAAAAGCCCTCAGGTAAGTAACTTCGCCAAGCAGTCGGTTGATTGTCTGTTGGTCTGTTTTCAACAGTCCTATATTTTCGAAAAATATATTACAATTTTTTATGGCTACATAGTAATCGCGCCAAGTATTGTACTGTCCTCCGACCTGATCCGGAGTTATTTCTCCCCGATTAAACGAATAAGAAGATTCGAAATTGAAATTATGGTATGCTTCATCTGAAATGTACCTTAACCCAATTCCTGTTGCATGCGCGTAATCATTTGTTGTTATACCGACTTTTATTTCACTATACCTGGCATTTACATAAGCTTCCGTTAATGTCGGATCGCTAAAAACAGATTCGTTTGTAAAAGAATCCAATGGCTGTATATCCAGATAATCCGAACAGGCAATCACACATCCGGAAAGCAATATGATTATATATTTTCCTAATTTTTCCATTGTTGATTTATTTATATTTATTAGAAACTGATATTTATTCCCATATTATATATACGTTGTTGAGGATAGAACGTTCCTCCGGTATTGTTACTTTCCGGGTCCTGGACTTTAATCCTGTCGATTGAAAACAAATTAAAGCCGTTGAGATAAATTCTTAAACTGGAAATATGGTATTTATCCAAAATGCCGGAAGGTACATTATATGCTAATTCAATGTTTTTCAGCCGGATAAAAGAAGCGTCTCTCAACCAGAATTCGGAATCTTTCATATTGAACGAATCGTTATTAGCAAAAGCCCTTGGATATTTTGCATTCGGCGTTTCCGTTGCCGAGATCCAACGTTCGTTGTAATAATCGATATATTTGTTGAGAGTGCTTGGACGAATCATTTGACGTACGCGCCCTTGCCCTGTCCACAATACATTCAGTTCAAAACCTCTCCAGTTGGCGCCCATATTTATGCCGTATACAATTTGCGGAATATTGCCATAATAAATCCGTACCATGTCGTTGTCCGTAATTTCCCCGTCTCCATCTACGTCGACATATTTTATGTCTCCCGGTTGTGTGTTCATTAAATGGGGAGTGGCCGTTATTTCTTCCGGCGTCTGATACAGCCCGTCTGTTTTATAAACTAACCACGAATCCATGGAATATCCTGTTCTGACCTGCCATTCGGGAGTGTTGACCGCCTCGTCGAAGAAGTTAATCTTATTACGGGAAAACGTCAAATTACCTCCTATATAATAATTAATCTTTCCTGCTTTATTCTTGAATAACAGACTTGTTTCGATACCTCGATTTGATATTTCCCCTATATTTTGATCCGGTAAAGTAATTCCGGTATACAAAGGAACAGAGGCTTGTTTTGGTGTAAGGATATTAGTCCGCAAAGAATAGAAATACTCAACGTCGAAACTGATTTTTCGATTTAACAGGATGGATTCGAATCCGATATTTTTTGTATCTACATTTTCCCATGTAATGGCAGGATTTGCCAACCTGCCGATCGTGAACCCTTTTGTTCTTTGCGGGTCATAGCCAAACAAAGCGCCGTCGCCCATATTATAAGTATCCAGGTATTGGAATGCAGATATACGGTCATTACCTAATTTTCCCCAAGAAGCCCTGATTTTTAAATCTTCTACAAATCTCACCTTCTTTTTGAAAAAATTTTCTTCCGAGATACGCCAACCTAAAGACAGTCCGGGGAATAATCCCCAGCGGGTACCGTGAGCGAAATTCAGAGAACCGTCGTAACGTAAGGTGAACTCGGCCAGATATTTATCCTGAAATCCATAACTTAAACGTCCGAAATAATTTTGGCGGGCAGAAATGGTAGCGCTTCCATTATTATCTTTCAAATTATCACTGCCTGTAAAAAGGTAATCCACATTACTGCTCAAATAATCTCTCCGATATGCGGAAAACCAGTCTCCTGTCGTTTTGCTCTGTTCGTATGCGATAAAAGCATTTAGGCTATGTTCTTCCCATCTTTTTTCATAGCCCAGCTTAAAATGTGTTGTCGAAATCCTGTTATCATCAGACCTTTGAGACAAATTAATATATCCGTCGCCTGTTGCAGGGCGGATGTTTTCATACTCGCCGGTAGAGGCGTTATATCGATAGACATCCCATTGGTCATTCAATTTTTTCTCATTGCGAAATTGTATGTCATAAGCTATATACCCGGACAAATAAAGTCCATCGACGATCCAGGGCATCCGCAGGTCTATCGCGATTTTTGTATTCATGAAATTATCTTTTATCCTGTCATAGCCGGTTTTACCCTGCGTTAATATGCAAAGGTTATTCCCCCATGAGATGCCCGGGCCGGGAAGCCCATTCGGATAATAATCATGGATAAAAGGATAGGCACACAATGCTTCCCAAAAGAACGTGCCGCTGTCATAATTGGAATTATTGCGATTTTCCTGCCGCAAGGCAATGTCTAAAGATATGGCGAGATCGTCGGTCACTTTTGCATCTATATTAGAACGTACTTGCATCGTATTAAAATTCAGGCTGGTTTTTTTATAACCCGGCTCCTGATACAAATATCCGCCTGATACGTAATATTTCACTTTCTCGTTTCCCCCTCGTAAAGATAACGAATGTTGTGTCTGAGGAGCTGCCCTGAACAGGGTCGACATCCAATCCGTATTGGCAAATTGCAACGGATCTATCGTTCCGTCCAAATAACCGTTCTTAATATCTTTATATGTTTGGGTTCTTCCAAAATGAGCATTTATCTCGTCATCATATACCATATACTGGTATGCATTCATTAATTGGGGTGTACGGGTATTTTCCGACAAACCGAAATTCCCTTCATAGGTAATGATCGGCTTAGTGTTATTCCCACGTTTAGTGGTTATCAAAATAACGCCGTTTGCCGCTTGCGCACCGTAAATGCCTGCCGAAGCGTCTTTAAGAACGGTGACGGATTCGATGTCTGTGGGATTTAAGCGCTCGATATTTCCTCTGTTTGCGACACCATCAATAACATACAGGGGACTGTTATCGCCAAATGTTCCTTTTCCCCGAATATAAATTTCGGAATAATCATTACCCGGCTCGCCCGTACGATTATTCGCGATGACGCCCGGCAAACGTCCGACCAGCGAATTGGATAAGTTAGCTGCCGGCGATTGTTTCAATACAATTCCGGGAACTTGCGCTATAGAGCCGGTAACAGTCGCTTTTTTTGCAACGCCATATCCGACGACTACCACTTCGTCTAAGGTTTGCGAATCTTCTAACAGTTTTATTAATAGATGATCGCTGTCTCCTGAAGATGTGGACAATACGCTAATTTCCTGTGGGATATACCCAATATAGGATATTTGCAAGACGGCATTTTCCGCCACATTCAACGAAAAATTTCCGTCCGGGTCTGTTATTGTTCCGTTTGTTGAGCCTTTCTCTTTGATGTTTGCGCCGATAACCGGTTCATCATTGGCGTCAACAACCGTTCCGGCAATTCGTTTACGGGCTTGCTGTAAGCCGGCGGCAAGGGCGATTTTCTCCGTTTCGTTTATTTTTCGTAGCGTGATGTATTGTTCCGTAAAAGTATATGTGATGTCGCTGTTTTTAAACGCATCACTGAGGATATCACCTATCAGGCGGCTTTTAGTCTTGATATTCAGTTGGCGCCTGATGTTGATATCGTCCTTGCTGAAAATAAACAGAAAGTCCGTTTGCTCCTCTATTTCAGAGATCAATTCCCTGAGTGTAAGAGTGTTTTTCCGAATATGTACCGTTGTCGATTGCGAAAACGCGTTTGCAGCATACAATTGTATCATACATAGGAATAAAAAAAATACCGATAATTTCATGATTCGAAACAATTTACTTATATTAAATAGATTCATTACAACATTTTTCATATCTTTCCTTTGTATAAAAAACGTTTTTTCATTTTGTGAGTTTGGAAAATTCATGCTTTTCATATAATTTATGTTGCATAATGCAGGTGAATACTTTTTTATTTTTATCTCACGGTCGGATGGAATTGTTTTAAGATGTATCCATGGGTATTTGATTTTTAAATGTTATACAATAAAGTTAATATATCTCGATTTGTTGGTCATTCAGGATATGGTAGTCGAATTTCCCGGTTTCTTTCATGGCTTTCAGTATTTGGCCGATATTATCGGTCTGGCGGAATTTGCCGGAAAAGCGGTAATTTTCCATTTCCGGCTTGACGATTCTGATTTTCACGTCATACCATAATTCCAGACGTGCGGCAATCTCTTTCATCGGTTGATTTTCAAAATTGTAAATGCCGTTTTTAATGTAATGTGACTGCATAAAAGATGATGTTGTCTTGAATAGTTTCCCGTCTCGGACGTACGCTTTCTCGTTTGGCGACAAGTAGAGGCGGTCAGCGCCTGGCGGATTGGAGGACACGGATACGGCGCCTTTCATCAAATCAACTTCAAACAGTGGGCTTTCAGCATAAGCGAAGACGTTAAACTGCGTGCCGGTCACCGTCACACTATGTTGACGGGTCTGTACGATAAAAGGTTTCTGTTCGTTTTTACCGACGGAAAAAAGGCCTTCGCCGCTTAGTTTAACCGTCCGTTTGCTTTTGTTAAATTGGTCGGGAATATGAAGTTGCGAACGTGAACTTAGCCATACCTCTGTGCCGTCGGCCAACATCACGTAAACCCGTTGTCCTTTAAACGCTTCTATGAGCGTATATTCGGGCGTGTAACGATTGAACGCATATTCCTTCGAGATAAACCAGACGCCGGCTAACAGGATGATCATTGCCGCATATTTCATAACCGACAGACAAATACGCCTGATACGCCGTCTATGGATGCGGTGAAGGAGTGTATATAGAGTTTCCGATACGCCCTCATCTTCCGTATGGCTCGCCATCCCGGCGATGGCCATGAGATTTTGAAGGCGAACAAATTCCGTCCTTAGTGCATTGTCTTGCTCTATGTGTTTGAATAAAATAGATTTTTCATCGTCGGACAACGTCCCTGAAAAATATCGGATTAGTAAATTCTCCATTGTTCGCGTTTTTCTCTTGTTTGTATATTTCACCCTTATGACGTGAAAAACGCGAATGCCGTCAAAAGGAATGACACTTTTTAATGTTAATTAACGCACAAGAGGGGGGAAGGGAGCGTCCTAAATGATAAAAATAAGTAACGGCACATAATCTTTTAAAGCTATACGAAGTTTTTTCAGGGCGATTTGTATTTGTCTTTCTACCGTATGAGGTGTAATTGCAAGACGTCCGGCAATCTCTTTATGGTGTAGGCCATGCAGACGGCTTAGGACGAAAATCTCACGGCATCGTTCAGGTAAAGAATCGATTGCCGCGCGGATAATAGTTTCTATTTCTACATGGGAAAGTGCGCGTTCATCAAATTCCTGTAACGAATAGAGTTTCATCTCCAGCTCTTTTTCCCGTATATCGGACAGGGCCATGTTTCGCTCAGCTTCTTTCAACTGATTGCGCAGGAAATCTATGCAACGGTTTTTCACCATTGTAAAAAGGTAAGCGTTGATGTTTCCAAGCGTGGCGAATGTCGTCCTGTTTTCCCATAGATAAAGGAAAATGTCCTGTACAATGTTTTCCGCGTCGCAACGGGACATCACGTACGTTTGTGAAAAACGCACCAACTTTGGAAAGTATACGACATATACTTTTGCATATTCATCTTTTTCAATATCGAGTTGCACGGTTTTCATGTCCGGTTCGGAATAAGCGCCCCGTCTCCGAAAGCCCATACAAATAGCGGTCTTTGATTTTGATTTTCCATGATAATCATTATCGTTATTTGAGTCCTCTGTTTATAAGTAAAGGCTCTATGCTGGGTTCTTTTCCGCGGAAATTTTTGTACATATCCATGGCGTCGTCTATGCTGCCGGGCGTGAGGATGAAATCGCGGAATTTTTTCGCCGTATTTGCGTCGAATAAATCGCCGGTTTCTTTGAAAGCGTTAAAGGCATCGGCATCAAGGACTTCCGACCACATGTAGCTGTAATAGCCTGCCGTATAACCGCCTCCCATGGTATGGTTAAAATAGGTCGTGCGGTAGCGTGGAGGGATCTGGCTTAATGCGTTGCGGCTGTTCATCGACGCCGACTCGAATTTCAGGATATCAAAAGACGCCGGTATTTCCTTCAGTACATGATAGTCCATATCAAGGAAGGAGGCCTGCAGGTACTCGGACGTAGCAAAACCTTGTCCGTATTTGCTGCTGTTGTCAATCTTCACGACTAGCGCTTCCGGAATTGTCTCGCCGGTGCGGTAATGTTTGGCATATACTTTTAACACTTCCGGTTCCAACACCCAGTGCTCCATAACCTGCGAAGGTAACTCTACAAAATCGCGCGGTACACTTGACACTCCGTAGTAATGTACATCTTTGAAGAAATTGTGGAGTGCATGTCCGAACTCATGGAACATCGTTTCCGCCTCGTCAATGCTTAAAAGCGCAGGAAGGCCTGCCGAAGGTTTTGTGAAGTTGCATACTATGGTGACGACCGGGCCTACACGTTTCCCGTCCTTATACGTCTGCGTACGGTAAGAGCCGCACCACGCTCCGCCGCGTTTACTTGCCCGCGGAAAAAAATCCATGTACAAAACGCCGCGATGCGTTCCGTCGGCATTTTTACATTCAAAAGCCAGAGCTTCGTCGTGTGGCTTCGGGATGTCTTTGATTTCCGTAAATGAGAGGTTGTATAGTTTGTTCACGACATAAAAAAGACCTTCCAATACATTCTCAAGTTTGAAATACGGACGGACTTCATTTTCGTCGATGTCATATTTTTCTTTTTTTACCTTTTCGTTGTAATAACGCCAGTCCCAACCTTTCAATTCGCCTGCGACACCTTCTTTTCTCATCATAGCTTGCAGGTCGGCAGCTTCTTCTTTGGCTTTTGCCAATGCGGGAACCCATACGTTGTCAAGCAATTCGTATACGTTTTTTTCATTTTTAGCCATACGGTTTTCCAATGCAAAAGCCGCATAATTTTCATATCCCAGGAGCTTGGCTTTTTCTAATCTAAGCGTTACAAGTTGTTTTACCACGTCTTTATTATCCGTATCATTATTATTGTTTCCCCTGTTTAAATAGCCCATGAATATTTTTTCCCGGAGTTCGCGATTGTCTGAAAACTGCAGAAACGGCATAATACTTGGGTTATGAAGCGTAAAAATCCACTTTCCGTCCATGCCGGAAGCTTTCGCTTCGTCGGCGGCGACGTTGATAAGACTCTGAGGTAAACCGGAAAGATCTTCTTTTTTGTCTATAATAAGTTGGAAATCATTCGTCTCTTTTAGCATATTCTGACTAAAGGCGAGTTGTAACAGCGATATTTGGCCGTTAAGTTCACGAAGGCGATTTTGTTTTTCTTCGGAAAGACCGGCGCCGCTCCTTACAAAATCTTTGTATGTTTCTTCGAGAAGTTTCTTTTGTTCCTTGTTGAAATTCGCATCATTCCGGCGTTCATATACATATTTAACTTTATCGAAAAGATTCTTATTTAGCATGATATCATCATAATGTTTGGACGTAAGAGGCGATAGTTCTTTGTTTAACGCCTGCATCTCGTTGGATGTGTTGGCGCTGTTCAGTCCGAAAAATACGGAACTTACGTTACGAAGCCGTTTCCCGCATTGGTCTAATGCGACAATTGTATTTTCAAAATCAGGGATGGCCGTATTCTTGATAATCGCCTCGATTTCCTTACGGTGTTCTTCCATTCCTTGCAAAAATGCAGGTTTGTAATGTTCCATGCGAATTTTGTCGAAAGGAGGTACGGCAAAAGGTGTTGTATACTCGGTAAAAAAAGGATTCTCGTTCATATTCAATTCTATTTTATTCTCTTTTGCAACCGTCACGGATGTGATGACGGCAGATAATACAATGGTTAAATGCGCTTTTTTCATTTGTGTACGTTATTAAAATTATGTCAGTCAATTTTATTTCAGAATGCAAATGTAATATAAATGAACTGCATTACAAAAAAAATATGATACTCAGCTGATGGGTAAGTTCAATTAGTAAATGCAACAAGGAGGGAGAAAAAAGTAAATGACTATAAATGTATCCCGTAAAAATAAATGTTGTCATTTCCCCTATAAATTTCTCCGGACATTTTTATCGGTCTGTGTGGAATATCGAAAATTTCATGTACATTTTGACACGCTATAGAAAGCGCTTCTTTGAGCGTATTAATAATTTTGTTGCATTTGATGGTTGAATATGTGTTTTCGTGCGTTTGCCCTGAAACCATATAGAACCCCCAAATTATTAATACCTTCCTCTGTGAAAAAACGTTTTTTCATTTCGTGCGCGCTTGGAAATCGCAGAATTTTCATGTAGTTTTGCGGTAAAAAATAATATCGTGCAGCATTTTTGATAAAAGATGCTGCACCGTAATATGACATTTAAAATAAATACGGTATGAAAACAATATTAAAATTACTCGCAGCATCATTTCCGTACAAACCGGTAAAGGAAGGATTTATCGTAGCGCCCGGCTGCATCGACATGGCCGTAAAAGGCAATATGATGTACATGGACAATTATTTCTTTCGTAAAGTCTTCGTCAACTTGGACGCCGATTATACTTACTTTGACGTTCGGAAAAATGTTCGCGAACATGAAAAACTGCGTGAAGACGGTCTGGATTTTTACCGGTACAGCGAGGTGGACAAACGCAGTTTTTTCAATAAAATAACGACCAGCGCCGCTGTCGGGATACATTCCTCTTTCCAGCGGATCTTCTTTGCCGAACCATACTTCGGCACGGGTCTGGCGTACAGTTTCTACGACCGGTCGTACGGGGAAAAATACAATGAAACCATGTTCGGCTTCGGACACAGGTTTTTTTACTGGGTATTAGGTGTCAAACTGGGATTCAATATTCCCCCGTCAAGATCCCCGTTCCGGCAATGAGCAGCGTCCCGACAAATTCGATAACCGGCCTTCAGCAACAGCAACTCCTGCTGCGTATGGAATATGAATACGAAAAAGAGGAGTTCAGGCGGCAGACCGAAACCGAAGGCATAGCCCGTAAAATAAAACGCGGCCTCTGCTGGTATCCCGTCACGGCAGGACATGGCTATTACAATTCGCTGAACCAGTTCGTCATCGAAATAAAGCGGGAGGAAAAGGAGGTGGACACGGAAACGGAAACGGAACATTTCTTTGAATATGGCCGCCCGGTGTGTTTTTTCAGTCAATCGGACGACGGGAAGCTGACATACATGGATTTCACAGCCTCCGTAAGCTATGTGCGCGACGACCGAATGGTCGTCGCGCTCCCAGGATCCGGTGTACTGCCGTATCTGCTGCACTCGAAAGACAATTTGGGTATCCAGCTATACTTCGACGAAACTACGTACAGGTTCATGTTCGAGGCGCTCGAAGATGTGATAAGCGCCAAAGGCAACCGGCTGGCGACGTTGCGGGATACTTTGTTGGGAACGCTCAAGCCTGTAAGCCGCGCGCCGTATTCCGTCAAAATTCCCTGGTTGAACGGCACACAGGAAAAGGCGGTAAACAAGGTCTTGTGCTCCCGCGACGTAGCCGTCGTCCACGGACCTCCCGGGACGGGTAAGACGACAACCCTGGTAGAAGCCATTTACGAAACGTTGCGGCGTGAACCGCAGGTACTGATATGTGCCCAAAGCAATATGGCTGTGGACTGGATCAGCGAAAAACTTGTAGACCGCGGCATCAATGTACTCAGGATAGGCAATCCAGCCCGCGTCAACGACAAAATGCTGTCCTTCACTTACGAACGGCGCTTTGAAAGCCATCCCGATTATCCGGAACTGTGGAGCGTCCGCAAACTCATTCGCAGCAACAGGGAAAAAATACGCAAAAGCGTCGGAAACGACCGGAAAAACATGCAAAAACAGCTGAGCCGTCTCTATGAACGTTCCGTACAGTTGGAAATACAAATCAATACATATCTTTTTAATAGCGCAAAGGTAATTGCCTCCACGCTGGCGGGCAGCAATCAGAAGGCGCTGAATGGTCGCCGCTTCTCCACGCTTTTTATCGACGAAGCGGCTCAAGCGCTCGAAGCCGCCTGCTGGATTGCTATCCGCAAAGCCGACCGTGTGGTTTTTGCGGGAGACCACTGCCAGCTTTCGCCCACAATAAAATGTGCCGACGCCGCACGCGGCGGACTTGAACGCACGCTCATGGAAAAAATAGTACGACAAAAACCCGAAACCGTCTCCCTGCTGGAAATACAATACCGGATGAACGAAACCATCATGCGCTTCTCGTCCGAATGGTTTTATAAGGGAAAACTGAAAGCCGCACCCGAAGTGCGCCATCGGGGCATACTGGATTTCGACCGACCGATAAGCTGGATAGATACCTCCGAAATGGATTTTCATGAAAAACTTGCCGGCAATGGCCTCAGCCGTATCAACAGAGAGGAGGCCGGCCTGCTACTGGAAAAACTGGAGGCGTATATTCTGAAAATCGGACGGAAACGCATAATGGACGAACACATCGACTTCGGTCTCATCTCTCCCTATAAAGCGCAGGTGCATTACTTGCGTAACAAAATAAAAAACAGCGATGCCTTCCGCGACGTCTGCCACTTCATTTCCGTCAACACGGTGGACGGTTTCCAGGGACAGGAACGGGACGTTATCTTCATCAGCCTCGTACGCTCGAACGAAACGGGAACCATCGGCTTCCTCAACGATTTGCGACGCATGAATGTAGCCATTACCCGGGCGCGAATGAAATTAATCATACTGGGCGACGCCTCAACTTTAACAAAACATCCCTTTTACAACCGCTTGAATGAATATATACGGCAGTGTCGTTAGAAGTTGTTGATAATTTGGAATTTTCATGTATTTTTGTGCAGCAAATAAAACATTATATTATAACGGTAAAACAGAGAAGATCATGGAAACGAAAGAGCAGTACAGCGAAGAACCGAAATCGTGCGTAATCGCCAACCCTATATACGACACCGTATTTAAACGGTTGATGGAGAACGAGCGCAT
>JAIRMH010000094.1 GCA_031258835.1 Tannerella sp. | reverse complement strand
GGAAGCATTCCAGTTGTGCTGCTTTTCTTCGTCGGGTGCACCCCTGTTCATTAATCTTCCGAAAACAAGATAACCGCCGTCATCGGTTTTGAAAGCAACCTCAAATTGCGTATGAACGTCGTCGGCAATGGTATGCGAGTCGATATACGATTGCGGGATGCGGAGGGTAACGCTATCCAGTATGTTCCCGGATTCGTCGAACTCAACGAGCAGCCCTGTCAGGCGCTCCAGCTTGGAGGAAACGCTCGTCCCGGCACTACCGCAGGCGGTGTACGTACCGCCGGGAGCAGGTTTTATGTTTAAGATGCTTCCCGGCCCGTAGGTCTTGTTCCAGACAACGCCCAGGTCGTCCATGTCCTGCGCCCGGACAGCCTCCGGCGCAACGGCCGCAATCACCGCCAAGACCGCCACCACAAAAAACGCACGCACGCACCACCCGACGGATTTTATTATTCCGGGAGCATGGTCGCCGTGTCCGGGAAGTCCTGCTGTGCCATTTAGAGGAGAAACGACGAAATAATCCCGGCGTTCTTCTGCGATTATTTCGCCTGCCGGCTCGCGATAACGGGCGGCATGTGCGGCGGCGGTGTGGGCGATTGCTTCGTAGCTCACTGTAGTGAGCGGCTCATCGCACAAGGCCGTGGCATTTTTTGCTGCGCGAAAGAGGGTTTTATTCGTTTTCATTGCTTCCTGTTTTCCTTGCAGGACTGTTACGGAATGAGTGTTTGCATGCGTTGCGTTGCGGACGTCAGAGGTGGCGTCGGCACGGCGTATGTTGCCGGCAACGTTCATCTTACGGTTCGTAAGGATTCGCTTCTGCGAAACATTGATAATTTGTTTCCGTAAAACATTGATTAAGCAATAAATGCAGGATATAAAGGTACTCATAGCTACTGTTTATTATACGTTATTATTGTCATTACTTTGATATATTCGTTTATTCTATTGTTTGATTCAGCGGTGCAGATGTCCGTCGTTGAGGGGGCACCCGCCCCTGCCCCACCCTGACGAAGGTATGCGTCCCCGTCCCTGCGCCGCCTTATATTTTTCAAAGTTTCCCTGTCGTCCCTCCTCGCAATGACGGTAATGCCCTGCGCCTCCGTTACAATGACGCGCGTATTCGCCGTTGGTAACATGAAACGGTAAATGCGGGCTATGTATAATGTTCCGGGCGATGCGTATAACAATCCTGGCAACGCGGATGAAAAGACGTTTGGGAGGCTTAAAAAAACAGCCGTCGGAAGAATCAAATTTTCGGGGGGGTGGGGGGGGGGGGGGGAGACATGCTGAAAATAAGCGAGTTACGCCACTTTAAAAGGGGCGTAGCCGATCGAAATATCTTGCTGTTTCGCACTGCCATAATGCCTTTTTTAGTTGCTTAAATACCACGCTGTTAAAAATTCGCCGTAAATATAGGTATTCTTTTTGAAATAAAACAAATTTTTCGTGTATTTTTTTTTATTCCCCCCACCCTTCTCCAAAGGAATATGATACTGCAAATGCATATAAAAAACACGCATTTTCCAAACGGGAAGCGTTTTTTGCACAAAAAAAGTGTCATCCTTCGGATTCACCAAAGGATGACACAATAGATGACACAATAAAAGACGCCTTCATTATTATTTGAAGAAGCGCCGGACGTTTACCAGAATATAGCCTGATCTTCGTCAGGAATCAATGTGCTGATGTTACGCTGCATAAGCATGGTACCCCGGCATCTATAAGGGAATACCATATTTTCGCTCGAAACGCTGTCTTTATATTTATACTCCATCGTAAGCGTAAAGAAGCGTTTGATTACATGTGGTCGGTCGATATCAAATTCTTCCCTTATTTCGTAAGCGGGTTCTCCTACGACTTCAAATTCCAACGCGGGATTCTCGGCGCTTAACACCAGTTTACCCCTTTTTACGTAAAGCCCTGTGTGTTCGCCTGTTTTTGAGTCTTCTATTTCAGTCACTTCATCAGGCGTCAGGAACTCGCATTTCACTTTAAAATCGCCCCGTGTTTCAGACAATTCTTCCGTAATACCGGCATAAAAGAAAATAGTATTTTCATCGACAACTTTCGCTTCACGTGTATTTGCCGTCATATACTTGGTCGTATTGTCTCCAAAATACACATACATACTGCCTGCATTATAATTGCCCGAATAGTTGTTAAACGGCATTATCCAGAGCAACGCTTTTTGACGGCCTTTATAAATATTCAGTTCATACGAAGGATCCGGTAATATAGTCAATGGCAAAACCCATTTTTCGACCAGATCCAATCCTGAAAATTTAAAGTTGATATCAAAGAGTGCGACGTCGCTTCCGGACGGAATATGACAGGTCTGCGACGGCAATTCATAAAACTCCGCCGGCAATTGTCGGTAATACAAATCGCGCCGGGCTGCATATCTGTCGTAATTCAAATAATTCAACGTGTCGTTATCCACATCAATGCGCACATTATAATCACGGTCGTTTGTTTGCGATCCGCTTACAATGACCGGAAGTTTATAAGTCGTTACCTGGTCGCCGGGTCGATAACTTAAATAAATAACGGATACGTCATCTCTGTTTATCGGCGCTTTCAACGATACCATCCGGACATATAATTCGTCTTCCCACTCGTCGTTACAGCAGGGAAGGATAAAAAGCGCCGCAAACATTACGGTCAAATAAAAATTTAAATGTTTCATATATAAATCTTTTAATTGATATTTTATTTTAAAATGTCGGGGTTAATCAAAAGAAGGCCATCCCGGCGCCTGTGTCAGGCGGGCGTTCCGTTTCAATTCATCATAAGCAACCGGCCAGAAATATTTTTTCATCGACCATGATGTTTGCGTGCTTGGCACGACCACTTGTTCGTAGAAGTATTCGCGATATTCTTTCGGCACGGTGGTGTTGCAGCCGTAAATCATCTGGCTTTCCTCTTCCGGTGCATCTTTCCAGCGACGAAGATCGTAATAGCGCTGGTTTTCGCCTAAAAATTCGATCTGGCGTTCACGTTTGATTGCTTTTCTCAATTCATTCGGGTCGGCATACGTATCACCAACGCCGGATTCATCGAAATTAGGGATGCCCGCTCTCACTCGCACCGGGCGTACGGCAGCTTTCATGGCGGCAATATCCCGTGAGATACTGTATGTTTCGCGGCCATCCCATGCGGGAATCTGATGGGTCGTTGTCAGTTCGTTCAGCGCTTCGGCATACATCAGCAGGATGTCGGCATAACGGATTGCCGGGTCTACTTTCGGATATACTGTTCCGCCGTTGTAACTCTCCTTCGGATTGACATATTTCATCATCCCTATGCCGGTCGGTATCCACCGGTCGTTGGTACTGACAATTTTCCGTCCTTCGTCTTCTCCGTAATAGTAGAATATCTGAAAGTCGCGGTTATTGGCATCCGTTGCGCTCGTGCAAGCCCAGTGTGCGCCGCTGAAAGCTACCGATGCATAAAAACGCGGTTCGCGGTTTGCATATTCCAGCCATACGTCTTTTCTCAGATACGGATATTCGCCGTCTTCCGTCGTAAATCCTTTCATGCTGGTAGCTCTGTCAAACGGTTTCCCGTCATTCATGGCATACGCGTCACACAGTTTACCTGTGACGCCGTGGCAATTCCATCCGCCCCCCTTACTTACGGGCATCTGGTGGCGCGACATGGATGTTATTCCATATTCGTCATTCAGCTGGTTATCGCCACGTGAAAAGATCAACTCCGGGTTCTCGCCGACGTAAAGGTCTCCGTTAAACAGCGCGCGATAGGAATCCAGCGGGTCAATGTCACTCCATCCTCCTTCCGCCCAGGTCTTCTCCGAATATTCCGGGTGATACGGCGGGTCTATTGTCCGGGGATATGCTCCCCAAAGTCCTCCGTTGCTACGTCTGGGAGCAACGTAAATTTCATATTTGCCTAATTTTATCACATCCAGGGCTGCCGCCGCCGCTTTTGCCCATTTCCCCTCGTCGTATGTCTGGGCTATAAGCGGGTTCCCCTCATCATCCGTAAAGGACGACATTTCCGTGTTTCCATTCATCAACGGGCTTGCCGCATACAGGTACGCTTTGGCGCGGACAGCCAGCGCCGCGCCTTTTGTCGGGCGTGAAGCGCTGCGGCTGTTCCGGTCGCTTTCTAAGAGTTCGGCAGCCAGCAGCATCTGTTCCGAGATATATTCCGCACACTCGTCGTATGTATTCCGCGGATAAGCCAACTCTGCGTATGACGCTTCCACGTCAAGTCCTTCGTCGGGCAGGATGGGCACGGGGCCATATTTCCTCAACAACAGCCAATAGAGGTAGCCACGGACGAAATATGCCTGCCCTTTGAGATCACGGTACATCTCTTCGGTAATTTCGTCGCCCGGATGTACATTCTGCAAGAAAACGGAAGCCTGACGGATACCGTCGTATGACTGATCCCACGGACGATAGATCAGGGCACCCACATTACCGGAGTACTGCGGGCCGTACATGCCGAATTTATAGTCGGAGAAAGTTATGCCGGCGCCTGTTTCCGTAAAAATCATATCGTCAGAGTAATTGGTAATCGTAAACCGCACATGTCCAATTTCAAGATTAAAAGAAAGTAGCTGGTAGTAGGCGTTGGCCAACCACTGTTCGGTATAATCCCTGCTTTCAAATATACGTTCCGTGCTTTGCCTGTCGTTAAAATAGCGTTCTACATCCAAGTAGTCGGAGCAGGATTGAAAGCCGGCTCCCAGACAGGCGATGATACATATTATGATAATATTTTTCCTTTTCATAAGAATTTCATTTTTAAAGATTAACGGTTAGTCCGAAGGTCACGGTTTTGCCTAACGGGTATTTCATTCCGTTGGAGCTTCCCATCTCCGGATCCCACAGTTTGAATTTTGAGAATGTCAGCAAATTCTGAGCGATCACATGCAGTCGCAGCTTACCGATGAGCCACCTCGTGGTTAGCGCTTTCGGCAATGTATAGCCCATTTCCAGCGTCTTGAGCCGCAGATACGAACCGTCGCGCAGCCAGTAAGTAGAAGCCCGGTAGTTGTTGGCGTTCCCACCGTAGCTCAACCGTGGATATTCGGCGTTCGGATCTTCGTTGACGCCCAGAATCCAACGGTTTGAATTGGCCATATCTTCCAGTATATTGCCCCATTCGCCATTAATGAACGGATATACGGTATATCCATCGATGAAGAAATGAGATTTCCCGGCGCCCTGGAAGTGCAGGTTGAAATCGAACCCCTTCCACGAAGCGGATGCGCCAAGACCGTAAATCAGGTTCGGTCGCGTGGTGGCGCCGATCGGTACAACATCATCGTTATTGACGATGCCGTCGCCGTTTATATCCTTGTACTTGATGTCACCGGGCATCACGTCCCTGGCATCGGCGAAATCCTGACGTGGACTGTTCCGGATATCTTCATAATCTTTGAAAAGGCCTAAAGCGACCAACCCTCTTGCCTGGTCGACACGGAATCCGGTGTTACGCAGATACGGATAACGGTTTACCATTTCGTCGGCTTCGGTGATTTCGTTTTTGCTGTACGTAAAGTTCCCGCGCATCTGCACGTCAACATTGCCTATCTTATGTTCGATTTTGAAGTTACCGTCGAACCCCCGTGTATTAACGCTCCCCACGTTTGCCGAAGGGTTGGAAACCTGCATGCCTACGATACCCGGCAAATAAGACCGGGTCATATAAATGCCCGTACGCCGTTCATCGAAATAGTCGATTGTCAGTCCGAACTTATTGCGGAAAAGGTACAGGTCGAACCCCAAGTTATGTTTCTTGGCAACTTCCCATGTTACATTATTGGAAGATACGGACAGATAAGTCAAGCCATTATAGGCGAACGAGCTGTTCAGGTCTCCCCAGTTGTAAGCGACATCTTCAGTTCCGGCGTTTGTGGTCCATGAGTAATTCCCGAAGTCAGCCAGGTAGGGGAAACGCGTCGTGGAGTTATCTACTCCGACTTCTCCGTAAGAGTAACGGATCTTGAACATATCTATCCAGCTGAGATTGTCTTTCACAAAACTTTCCTCCGCGATGTTCCATGCGGCGGAATAAGCGGGGAAGAATCCGAACTGGTGTCCCGGCGCAAAGTTTTCCGAGCCGTTATATCCGAAATTGAAATTGAAGAGATAGCGGCTCTTAAACCCGTAAGACAGGTTCCCTGCCAATCCCTGGTGGCGGCGGGCGATTCCTTCCATGATATCCCCTCCGATGCTGGAGGTATTCACATAATTATCCTGCGTATATTTGATAATGCTGTTGATGCTGTGGTTTTCAAGCGTTTTCCCGTATGAAATTTCCGCTTCGACGAACTCCTTCCTGTCGCCTTTCGCCGAAGAAAACTGTTGCAGTAAACGTTCCGGCACCAGCCTGTTAAATACAACCTCCCCGTTCGAATTGCGTTGACGTTCGGCCCTCCACATCTCAGGGTTTTTCCGGCGCTGTATATAATTTTCGTTATACGTATCGTATCCGTAACGCCCTGTAAACTTCAGTCCTTCCGTCACGAAATCAAGTTTCTGCTCTAATGTGATATTCGAGTTGATGGTATTTTTCCATATTTCGGAATATCCCGTCTGCGTAGCGGCTGTCCACGGATTATACATCCTTTCCGAATATTCCCCTTCTTCCGACTGTATGACGGGCACATATCCGTTTGAATACATTACGGGCATCGTAATAGGATTATAGCCGAATATCGAATACCAGATATTGTCGGAAGTTGTGCCTGCATGATTCGTTTTTTCCAGCGCTCCGCCGATGCCCACCCGGATCAGGGTCGAGTTTGTCACGTCCATATCCATGTTCAGGCGATAGTTATAACGCTGGTAATTGGCATTTGTATCGTATTCTTTCATTGTCCGGTCTACGTGATACATACCTCCTTCGTCGAGGAAGCTGCCTGATAAATAATAGCGCGCCTTGGCGCCTCCACCGTTCACGCTCACCGAAGTGCGGTAGGTAGGAGCACCGTCTTTCAACAGCAGATCCATCCAGTCGACATTCGGATAAATATCAGGATCTAGTCGTTCGCTGATCATCATTAACTCCTGGTCGGTATACACAACTTTCTGATTGCGTGAGGTACGCGCTTCGTTCGCCATAGAGGCATACGTCAGTCCGTCTACGAATTTAGGCGTTGTCGTACGGGTTGTCCATGTATATTCCGATTTGACGTCTACCGTCACTTTCCCGTCTTTTCCTTTTTTCGTATTTATCAATATGACCCCGTTAGCACCGCGTGAACCGTAAATTGCCGTAGCGGAGGCATCTTTCAGTACGGAAAAAGATTCTATATCTTCGATATTGAGTTCATCCATGCTCCGTTCGAAGCCGTCGACCAGCACCATCGCACTGGAGCTGCCGCCGAATGTAGAGATTCCGCGTATCCAAAATTCGGACGTATTGGAACCCGGCTGTCCTGAACGCTGCATGGCCATCACTCCGGCCACATTACCGGCCAAAGCATTGGTAATACTGGAGACAGGCGTCTTCAATGTCCCCATGTCAACGGTAGTGATGGCGCCCGTTACGGTAACTTTCCTCTGCGGCCCCGTAGCCGTCACCGTTACTTCGTCAAGCGCCGTACCGGTTGATTCTTTCAGGACGACATCAAGCGTCATATTTTCGTCTTTAACCAAATGCTCCTGGCTTTCGTAACCAATATATGAGAATACAAGATATTGAAAGGCTTCCATCTTTATCTTGTACTTGCCGTCGATGTCGGTTGCCACTCCCAGCCCCGGCTTGTCTTTTACGACAACGTTCGCACCGATTAACGGGAAGCCTTCCGTATCAACAATGGTTCCGGATACTTCGACCGTCTTTTGAGCGGATATGCCCGCTGCATATATCAACAGGCATAAAACGAATAGAATATATTTCTTCATTTTCATTTTTTTTCGTGTTTTATTTTTTTATTATTCTACGGAGATGGTACGTATGCGCTTATTCTCACGGTCTGCAACATAGAAGATTTCTTCTTCTTCATCATAACAAATACCGCAAGGCTCCCGGAAGCGGGCTGTTTCGCGGGCTTCCCCGTCAATCCAGCCCCATACCTGGCCATCGATTCCTACGCTGCCCCGTCCGGCAAATGTGCTCACCTCGCCGTCGGGCGTGATCTTCCGGATGGCATTATTATTATGGTCGCAAAGATAGAAGTCATATACGTCCGCTTTTCCCTGTGCTACGTACTCTTTGTTCTTCACGAACACTCCCTGCCGCGGACGGTTGAATCGCGCCGAACTGCCCGGTGCATCCACATATCCGCTTCCTCCGTTAAGATCGCCGACATGGAGCGAGGACGATACTAATTCTTTCGTCGCCTTATCGTATGCGCACCTGTACACACCGTTGAATCCCGCTATATACACATAAAGGTCATCCGGATGCCGTACCATAAATGTATGATCGCTGGAATTGGCTTTTATGCTGAACAGCGATTTCCCGTCCCACATCTGGTCGGTCTCGTCAAATACCGTGCGCGCTTTATACACTTCCGACGACGACCATGTATTGTAGAAAATGGTACCGTCGCCCATCGATACGGCAGAATAAGAACACTGGGCGTACAGATAAGGATATACCTTCCGGAATGATTCGCTGCGAAGGGCGTAAAACATATTCGGCATTTGATGTCTGTCGTTCCAGCTTCCTTTCCCGTTGTCGTCCACAAGGAACAGCGTATCCCTTGTCGGCGTATCAAACAGCATGGATTTTACCTGGTGAACGCCGGCCTGTCCTTTCATAAATACGGTAGAGACCTCTCTTGTCGTTAGATTGATCTTCCGTAGCGCCGCCAGATTTTCTTCGTCTATACAGTAGATAATCTTGTTCCCATCTTCGTCTTTATCAAATTCCAGCCACCAGGGATGCTGAAATTCGGCTTCTTCAAACGGGCCGTTGATAATACTGGAAGAATTGGTTTGCGGATCCACTTTACCCGTTAATGTATTCACCTGCAAAGCGGACTGAAGCGTAAACAACTCTTCAAACTGGTGTTCTTTTACCACGTTGCCGGTCTCGTCCATAATCCTGGCAACCACATCACCCCTGTTGGAACGTCGGGGAGCCATCACACAGATTTTAGTACCCGAAGAGCCGATAACGGGAGCGGATATGCCCCCGATCACTACTTCAATTTTCGAAACATCTGTTCCGAAATTACTCCCTTCAATGAATATCAACGTACGTACAGCTCCTTCCTTTGGCGAGAAATCGGTGAACGTCACCGGCTTCGACGGATCGGAGGCCTCGACGGGAGGAGCGCCATTATATCCCCCCTCTTCGCTACAGCTCGTAACGGCACAGCCTGTTACGGCTAACATCGCAAAAAATACTTGCGGAAAACTTTTTTTGATCCTTTTGAGCATTTCTTTTTTTTTAAAGGTTAATAAATATTTTAATGAATATTTGATGAGATTTCCTGATAGAGAACGCAAAATTCCGAAATTTACAGGATTCGCATAAAAATGCTCATCCTGTAAATTTCGGAATTTCACAACGTAATGATGGGATGGGTCGGGATCTGAATTTTGAATATTACCGCCTTCTCCCTCTCT
>JAIRMH010000338.1 GCA_031258835.1 Tannerella sp. | reverse complement strand
CATCGCGTCAGCATCGCTAACCGTCACATCAACGTCGCTAACCGTCACCTCAACGTCGCTAACCGTCACATCAACGTCGCTAACCGTCACATCAACGTCGCTAACCGTCGCGTCAGCATCATCAACCGTCGCGTCAACGTCGCCAACCGTCGCATCAATGTCGCCAACCGTCACGTCAATGTCGCCAACCGTCACGTCAGCAGCATCAACCGTCACATCAATGTCGCTAACCGTCACATCGGCATCGCCAACCGTCACGTCAGCAGCATCAACCGTCACGTCGGTGTCGCCAACTTCCACCACGAGTTTAGCGGCCTTCGTTTCAGGCTCGTCAGTCGTTTCTTCGATCCTTTCAACTGTTTCTTCAAATTCACCGACCGTTTCTCCGACTTTTCCCGCCTTTTCTTCGGCATCTTCAATCTTTACTTCGGTCTCAGTTGTCGTTGTTACCGGACTATTTTCCGTCGCTTGAGATTCTTCCAATCTACCTGTTTTTTTTTCAGCGATTTTTTCTTCTTCAGGTAAATTTGTTTCTTGAGTATCTACCATAAACTTTTCAATTATTAATTCGCGCAGGGTACTATCCCACCGAAAGAGATACAAAATAAAGGGTTATTTTCGTATTTGCCAAAAAAAATACAAAAAAAATTCGCAGAGAGATTGTTGTTCTCTGCGAATTCGTCTAATTTTTAAGCCTTTACATTTATCCGAGAAAGGAAATTAATATACCGGCAGCAACGGCTGAACCGATAACTCCGGATATATTACTCGACATACAATATTGTAATACATGATTTTTAGTATCGTATTTCAGAGCTATTTCATTCGCAACCCGCGACGCCATAGGTACGGCGCTCAATCCTGTGGCGCCGATAAGAGGATTTATTTTCCGTTTAAACAGAAGATTACAGATCTTAACCATACATATCCCCGACGCAATAGACAAAGCAAAAGCCAGAAATCCGCCTACGACAATGCCAATCGTAGTCCAATTAAGGAACGAATCGCACGTCATGGTAGCTCCTACACACAATCCGAGAAATATGGTCGCCGTGTTCATAATACTATTAGCAGCGGCATCAAACAGACGCGAAGTGTCGCTTCCGATCTCTTTGATAAGATTTCCGAACATTAGCATACCGATAAGCGGAACAGCCGTAGGCACAAATACCGCCACAAGCGTAGTAACAGCGATCGGAAAGATAATTTTCAACACCCGCAGGTTCTTTATCACCACCGGCTTAGCAGCTTTTTTCTCTTCGTCTTTCATGTTAATTGCAAGTTCTTTCTTTGTACATAACATATTAACGACCAATGGTATAATGACCGGGACTAAGGCCATATATGAATATGCGGCGATAGCGATAGGTCCCAGCAAATGAGGTGCAAGCTTTATCGTAGTAAATATAGCCGTCGGGCCATCCGCACCGCCAATTATACCCAGTGAAGCTGATTCCTTCAGCGTAAATCCCATTAACACGGCCACAAGCAAAACCGTGAAGATCCCCAACTGAGCGGCAGCGCCAAATATAGACAGGCGAAGATTCCGCAACATCGGCCCAAAGTCCGTCAATGCCCCTACCCCCATGAAGATTATCGGCGGCAGAAACCCTGTCTTAATAAGCATGTAGTAAAGGAAATTCATCAGTCCTAATTCATGAGCGATATCATGCAAGGGCATCTCCCATATATTTTTCGTTACGCCATGAATATTGACAGACCCATCCTGGTCTGCCTGGATAATCCCCATATCCCCTCCGGGAAAATTTGCAAGTAATACGCCAAAAGCTATCGGAATAAGAAGCAACGGCTCATAATGTTTTTTTATTCCCAGATAAAGCAGGCCAAACGCAATGGCGTACATTATCAGGAATTGCGGCTTATCGATAATATTACCGAAAGCCGTCATATCATAAATTTTCTGAAATAGATCTTCCATTAAAAAATTATTTAATAACCATCAAAACATCATCTTCCGAAACCGCATCGCCGGGATTAAAACAAATGGCTGTTATTACTCCGTCACTTTCCGCACTAATAGCATTGTATGTCTTCATCGCCTCAATATAACATATAGTTTGTCCTTTTTTCACTACATCTCCGACTTTAACAGGCGTATCCGAAGAGCTTTTTACGAGGAAAAATTTCCCTTCAAGCGGAGAAAGCAATTTTTGTCCGTCACCGGTCGCTGCCGGGGCTGCCGGGGTAACTTCCGTCGCCACAGGTGTCTGCGATGGCAAAGCCGGAGAAAGAGCGGTAGCGGCAGAATCTCCAAAAGCCACCGTCACACGGTATGACTGACCGTTAACGTCCACATTCAATATCTGGGGTGTTTCCGGTAACGCAAACGTTTTTGAAGGCATTTTCGTTTCCGCTATATTTCCGGATATATTTTTCTTTTCTTTTTCACTCTTGCGTTTAGCTACATCAGCCAGAAATTCAACTTTCGCTTTTCCCGAACGATATGCCTCGTATTGTGAAGGATGCATGGCATATTCAAATAACTCCTCATCGTCTTCACCCACTTCCCATTGTTTCTCGTTCATCATCTTACGATACTTATCCAACGCATCGGGATAGTTATCCTGCGGATCGCCTTCAAAAAAGACACGCCCCTCGACATTGGCCTTTTCTACTATTTCATGTGCAAGCGGCCCGGGCAAACGACCGGCCTTCCCTAATATCATATCCCAGATATCATCGGCAATCATGCTCCAACGCTCTTTACCTTTAAGCATCTGCATCACATTCATCAGTGCAAGGTTTTTCACATATTGGCTAAACGGTGTTACCAAAGGCGGATAACCAACGCGCGGCCACACATAAGCGACTTCATCAAAAAGCCTGATTAACAAATCATCCTGATTAAGAAGTTGTTTGTTATCCTTCAAACGGGCTTTGTTTATCGTCGCCAAATTCGAATCCAGATCAGCCATCAAACTGCCCATCATACCGCCGGGCAATCCCGGACCTATTAGAAGCGAATTCATCAATCTGTTTTTTGGACTTATATAAAGTCCGAGAAAATCATCGGAAAACTCCTGTATCATACTGCGGACTTTCATGTATGCACTCATATTTATTTCCGGTACCGTATACCCTGCATCTTTAAGCATCGCCTGAACAGTCAGCAAATCCGCATGACCCGTCCCCCATGAAAGAGGTTCCATCCCTACATCTATATAATCGCATCCGGCATCACAGACTTCAAGTATTGATGCGACACTGAAACCCGGCCCTGCATGACTGTGATACTGTACGGGTATTTCAGGATGTTCTTTTTTTATGTTGGCAACGATCCGGCCAAGCGTACGCGGACGACCTATCCCGGCCATATCTTTAACACAAATCTCGTCGGCTCCGTTTGCGATAAGTTCCAATGCCCGGTTTGTATAATATTCAACCGTGTGAACCGGCGAATGTGTGATGCTAAGCGCACATTGGGAAATCATTCCCGCATCATGCGCATATTTTATGGATGGTATAATGTTTCGAACATCATTAAGTCCGCAGAATGTTCGTGTTATATCCGTACCTTGCGCTTTTTTAACGTGATAAAAAAGCTGACGCACATCAGCCGGCACCGGACTCATGCGGAGACCGTTCAGTCCGCGATCCAGCATATGTGTCTGAATACCTGCTTCACAAAACGGTTTTGTCCACTCACGAACAGCTTTATTAGGATTCTCTCCAAACAAAAGGTTTACTTGTTCGAAACCTCCGCCATTTGTTTCTACACGGGCAAAACATCCCATCTCAATGATCGCAGGCGCTATACGCACTAACTGATCCACACGCGGCACATACTTCCCGGCCGATTGCCACATGTCGCGAAAGACCAGGCTAAATTTTATCTCTCTACTCATATCATTCTATTTTATTTATGAATAATTACTTCCTCTCAATACGATTGTTTCTCTATTGTTTCTCTATTTTCGTTACTTTACCCTGACCTGCAGTAAGGACGCTAACGGCAGAAACGATAGCCGCCGTAGCCGATCCCGACAGGCTCTTATCCGCCGGCGCGACGACCACATTCCCTGTCCGTCCGGAAGCGACAACTTGCTCCGGGAAATATTTATTTATCAGGATAATAAGCCCTTTACCCAAACCAATAACCAATAACAATATGGCAAAAACAGTTAGCATGCCAACAACCATCAATAACAATCCCAATTCAAAATGTTCCATATTAAATGCCTAAAAAAATGATGTTAATCTATTTATTTTCGCGTCAAAATGCGCCCAAAAATACAAAAAACATATGAAACTGTAATCATTCCGGACTTAAAAAAACAAAAAAAAAGTCTGTTCATTTATCGACTTTATGTATACAAGGGCTATATATAACAAAAATCCCGGAACTCACGTTCGGGGATTTTCAGTAATGAATAATGAATAACGTTTAGCATTATGCTCTAGTACCCGGAGCTTAACCCGGATTCACCGCATAGAAGCCAAATTTAAGTACGCTATTTGAGGCGCAGCCGATCGCCCTATCTCGTAAAACAGAAACACATCTCTTTCACGACCGGCTTTCAGCAATAAAAATTAGATTTTACAGGATACAACGTTATGCCAAACCATATCATCCCTCTTCATCTAAAATTTACGCGCAAAGTTGAGTATTTTTTTTTTAATTCGCAATATTTTTCTCTGTTTTCTTCTTATATTTTTTCGCCAAAAATAACAATCGGCTCATTTTCAGGAATTTCAGTACTGCATTTTTTTTTGCTTAATACCTGCTGCCATGTCAACACCTGGTCGTCATTACGACGGCGCAGCATGAAGCAATCCGAAATCTCGTATTTTCCGTTACAATAATCCATTATCCTTACTGTAACGGATCGTCTCTTCAAGTCCTTCCTTCAGGTTATACCTCGGGACAAACCCCAACTCACGCCGTACAGGTTCGGTGTCACAAATCCAGTTACGCTGTTTCAGTATATGATATTTGTCCGTATTCAAAGTCATTGCTTTACCGGTAAAATGCCCTATTATTTCGGAAAAAACACATGCGATATAACACATCCACACAGGTATGCGGAGACTTATTACAAAACGTTTATTCAACAGTTCCTTTACAATATGCGCGAAATCCGCATCGGTATAAACATCCCCGTCCGCAACAAAATACGATTTGTTCTTCGCTTCTTCGTTCTCAAGCGCCATAAACACGGCAAGCGCCAGATCCTTAACATAGATGAACGTTATATGCTGCGGTTTCATGCCGATTTTTAAATCGAACCCGGCCTTAATTCCTTTTATCTCCATCAGATAATCTTTATCGCCAGGCCCGTAAACTCCGGTAGGGAGAATGATGATATAAGGAAAACTAGTTTGAGTTTTAACAAATGATTCCGCTTCAAATTTACTTCTACCATACACGGAACCCGGAGTTCGGTCGTCATCGATACGTATCGGGCGGAATGAATATTCATCCACCGGGCCGTAACTGCTAAGGCTACTCATCAACAGGAATTTGCAGGAACAACCATTCGCCGCGGCAAGAGCCTCTATTAACAGATGTGTATAAGAAGCGTTTACACGACAAAAATCCGCCTTCCTAAGCGTCTTTGTAACGCCTGCATTATGAATCACATAATGCCATGCGCCGGCCGAAGAAACGATCCCGCGCAACTGTTCGATAAGTGCTTCTTTGGAATCATATCGCAAATCGATGAAGTTAATTCGTTTATCCTGCAAATTTTTACGGGAACTATGCAAACGCACGCCCGCCCATACTTCATAACCCCGCGCCAAAGCTTCCCGCACAAGAAATCCTCCGATAAAACCACTCGCGCCGGTTATTAATATACGTTTCTGCTCAGTCATACAATTCATGTTTTATTCTATTAAAAATACTCCTATACATTATATTAATGTTTCTTTAATACTCTGTGGGGAAAATCTCCGTGGCCTACGATTTCTATCGGACAGGTATACGTTAGATTCAACCAATCGTCGGATATATCCGAACCATAATGATAATGAAGCGTTTCATTCACACAGGCTACATTCTTCACCATCGTAAACAACGTTCCCACATCATGCGAAACAAGCATTATTGCCGTCTCTTTATTGATTTCCTCAAGCAATTCATAAAACCGAGATTCAAAATTTTTATCAACATATGTGTTGGGTTCATCAAGAATAAGAATTTGCGGGTTCGACACAACAGCACGCGCAAGAAGCGTACGTTGCAATTGTCCTCCCGAAAGTTCGCCGATAGCGCGCTTCGAAAACTGCTCCAGTCCCATCCTAACAATCAGTTCGCGAATTTGCTTTTTCTGCAAAACCGTAAAATCACGAAAACGGGGTTTTTCTCCTGCTAACCCCGAAGCGATGACTTCGTATACAGAGATAGGAAAACGCTTATCTATAGGATTTATCTGCGGGAGATATCCTATTTTTAATGAGGATACAGGTTTGCCGCAATCAAAAAAGGAAATACTTCCCTCTGCCGGTTTCATAAGTCCCAAAATGACTTTCAGCAGCGTAGTTTTTCCTCCCCCGTTAGGCCCTATTATTCCGAGAAAATCATTCTCCCAGACATCAAGGTCTACATTTTTCAATACAGGGGTTGTATCATACAACAACGTAACATTCCTTATCTCAATCAGTTTTTCCATTTTCCGCCAACGCTTTTGCAATTATTCTCATCTGTTCGTCCCACTGATAATCCAACGGGTTAATTTCGACCGTAACCGCGCCGATAGCACGGGCAATCTGTTCGGCATGTTTACGGTCAAACTCCATTTGTACAAAAACAACATTTACTTTTCGGGCTTTCGTTTCCTCAATCAGATTCTTCAACAAAGCAGGAGAAGGCTCTTTTCCTTCATTTTCAATACTATATTGTTTCAAATTGAATTCGCGGGCAAAATAAGTCAACGCCGGATGATAAATCACAAAACTGCAACCGGAAAGTTTCTCCAACTGTTCGTGTAAACAATTTTCCAAGGAATCCAATTCTTCGGTTAGCCGCTGATAATTCGACTGATAATAATCGTAATTCTTTTTATCTAAAATGGATAATGCCCTAAGGATATTTTCCGACAACACTTTAGCGCCTTGAAAAGATGTCCATATATGCGGATCATGTCCGCCATGCCCATGGCAAAGAAGATGAGCGGTATCATCGGACGTGTACGGGTCGCTCCCTGTTTGCATGTGATCATCCTGGCAGGCGGATGTTTCGCAAAAATCCATGCCTTCCGACAAATCAAATGCGTATGTTCCCGTATTATTCTCGCGTATAGAGGCGACAAGACGCCGTTCAAAAACAAGCTGATCGATATGAAAATAGGCCACGTTATTACCTGCCCTGACCATCTCGCGTGGAGAAGGGTCATAGGTCTCCGGACTTTGGCCTGCCGGAACAATCGAGAAAAACGTATATTTATCTCCGGCTATCTTCTCTGCAAAATAACGAAGAGGCTCAATCGTAACAGCAATTTCTTTTACTTCTTTTTCTTTCCGATCTTTGTTTTTCATGTTGCAACCCATCATCGCAAACGGCAACAACAAACAGGCAATGGCTCTTTTATTAAGCCATTTTTTACTCATGTAATGCACCGGATACAGAACGGAAAGAAGACCTACCGTTATAACTGTAACAAAAACAGTCAACACATCCGTCCACTCTACTTCTATTGGATAAGCGTCAATAACAAAAGTCCCGGCGGTCTCGCTCAGAGTAATAAATCCAAAACGTTGCTGCAAAAGGCACAATAATATGCCCGATAGCATGCCAATAACACCTCCTAAAAAAGATATCATCCAACCCTCAAAAAGAAAAATTCTGTTTATCAAACGATTATTCGCCCCCATGCTGCGTAACTTAACAATATCCGCCTCTTTTTCGATCATCAGGATCGCAAGCGAACTTAAAACATTAAACAATGCCAGCACAAGGATAAAACAAAGCATCAGATAGGTTACCCATTTCTCAATCTGCATCATACCAAACGACAATGCCTGCTGCTCGTAGCGATCCTGAACAACAAAACCATCCCCTATTTGCTGTGCAATTTTTTTCTTCACGGAAGATATATCGGTCCCCGGCATAAGTTTCAACTCAAGTGCGGACACCTCCCGGCCATAATCCAGTATCGAACGCATAAAGTCGATGGGCACAAGCATAAAACCTTCGTCATAAACAGGCTGGTTAATATGATATACCCCTCCTATGAAAAGATATTCTACAAGAAAGGATCTCGTGGGATTGGCCATGTTAACCGTTCCTGCCCGTTTCGGCATGTAGACTTCTATCGGGTGGGAAAATGCTGCGTTTACACCAAGTGTGGCGGCCAGACCTATGCCCAAAACGGCATAAGAAAATTCACCCTCGCTTAATAAAAATTTGCCGTCAATAATCGCCGTATCTATCGGTACCAGTCTATTAAACATCGTATCGACCCCTTTAAGAACGGATATATCCTGACGGTCGCCATATTTTACCAGCGCATTCTCTTGAAGTGTTTCACAGACAAGCTGAATCTCCGGCATGTCAAATATCCGTCTCATGTCGGAAGTAGCAGGATCAAAAACCTTCCCTTCGACCGGCATTATTTTCAATTCCGGATCAAAAACACTGAAATACATAGATGTCAACCCTTTAAATCCATTGAAAACTGACAACGTACAAATCATGGCAATCGTTGCAACAACAACGCCGCATACCGATATCATTGATATGATATTTACTGCATTATGCGATTTTTTCGCAAACAGATACCTCCGCGCTATGTAAAAAGCCAAATTCAACCTTCTATTTCTTCAGCAATTTGTCTATATTATCCACATAATCAAGTGAATCGTCAAGATAAAACACAAGTTCGGGAACCTTGCGCAATTGCAGCCGCACGGCTTGCGCCAAGTCATAACGCAATGTCTTCTTATTTTTTTCGATCGTTTTAATCAACTCATCCTTTTTCTCCGAAGGGAATATACTCAAATAAACTTTCGCTACACTAAGGTCGGGACTTACACGCACGGCACAGACAGTGATAAGCGTGTCCCGCATCATCGCTGTCTGCCTGCGAAAAAGTTCGCTAAGTTCTTTTTGCAACAAACGTTTTATCTTATTTAATCTTGTTTCTTCCATACATCATTTATTTTTAAATTACGATATTCATTTCAACAAATCTCTTATTCTGTCCGCAAGCGCGGCAAACTCTTTTGCGTCATATCCGATTAAGATATGGACAACCTTCCCGTTTTTATCAATGAGATAATTACGGGGAATATAACTTTTTGCATACAAGCTGTAAATCGCTTTATCAGGATCTATTCCCACAGGAAAATCGATCCCGTCCTTTTTCAATTGTTTCATCTTATTCCTAACCGTTTCATGCGTCTCTTCCCGTGATACGGGAATAAAAACAAAATCGCTTTTTCCTTCAAAACGTTTTAAGATTTTATCCGGAATTTCTTTAAATTCCATCATACACGGCCCACACCATGTAGCCCAGAAATTAAGCAACACGACCTTTCCTTTCAATTCCGAAAGTTTTAAAAAACGGCCATCAAGCATTTCGACGGAAAAATCCGGAGCATAATCGCCGACTTTTATGATCGAAGCGTCTTCCATGACTTTCCGCATGGAATCCGCCTCATCTTGCGCATTCACACTCATATTTACTGCGAACATGACCGTCATTACAAGTCCCGTCATAATTCTGATATAAAACTTCGACCTCATTCTATTATATGTATTATGTCATTAAAAAGGCATGTAAAGTTAGTCATAATTTTTTATTCTGCAATAGATTTGTTTTTTTTGTTTTGTGATACGCTTGCGGCAGGTGTGTTTGTAAATTTCACAAAATCACAGTTTTTCTGTAGTGAAATTGTAATTTCCCAGCCATACCTTTGGCGCTGAAAAACTTTCCCGTCGCAAACAGCGAAAATACCGGGAAAAGGGCAACGCCGTATCGGATTCTTTTGGCGATGTGATCTGGTTCCACCACACGCCACAACAAGGGCAGTCTGGAAGAGCATAGAAGCAACACCAATTCCTATCAGTTTAATGCAGCGTTCAACTATGCCGCCACGTTCGGCAAGCACAACGTCGCAGCGATGTTCAACTATGAGCAATATGAATATTTCAGTGAACTGATGATTTTGTCAGTCAGTGAGATGCAAATCAACACCCTGCCCTATTTCCAGTATGGCGAGACCGATGCAAGCAAACCGTCAGATTGGCCCCTGAGATATCGACGCGGACTGGATCATTGACCGGTTAATACCGCCTTATGCATACGGTTTGCAGTTCGGAGGCGCGTGGAAAAACAATACTTTAATCAGCGTTCTAAAATTTAACATCAAAAAATTAGTGCATTATTTTCCTTATTTAAAAATAATGCACTAATTTTGTTCGAAAAAGCAAAATGATGAAGATAAAAATTATTCTTGAAATTGTATTGACGCTAATTGTATTAGCAGCAACCTTTTATGGCGTTTTTAAAGAACAAACGCTGTTGACGTATGCAATCGCAGCAATAGGAGTGATTGTGTTGTTTTTAGTAGTATATTTGATGAAAGACAATGAATCAACAGGCGATTTGACGCGTAGACCGAACCACCAATACAGCATGATACTTGGACAATCAAACGAAGAAGGGGAAAAGTCTAAAACTTACACTGAACAACGCATATCACGTTGGATAACGGTAATATGCACAGTAATAGGGACAATATGTACAGTGGTCACGCTGGTTTTTGCAATAATGACTTATTACAGAGAGTGCGGATAATATCTCCGGACAGGGGTTGAAAGTGGTGAGAAAAAGGTATAACGTAGAGGACGAGATAAGTTTTCTGTTATATGAAAAGTGGCTTTGCACCGCATTTGTTGACAGCACAAACCTTGACTAAACAATTATTAACGTATGATTGTTGATTTTTTAACTCAAAATATTTGGATAATACTATTGCCGGATGCAAAAACATTTCATACCTTTGCGCTCTGATTATGAACAAACAAAAAACGCCTTATGCGTTAAACCTCTTACGTAATAAGGTTATTGAAATTAAACAGAGGGGAGAAATGGATTATCGGGAGAGCCTACATAACAGACAGACAAAATGTAGCTCGGACATGAAAATTGTTCGGGCTTTATTTGTTTTTGGCAAAAACGGGGTGAATCCGAAATTGAAATAAGGTAACGTATAAAAAATACAAATTATGGCTGAAGACAATTTGACACGGTTTTTAGAAAAGATCTCTAAAATGAACGCATCGCAAGTCGAAAAGTACGTAAAAGAAATAGGGCTTTCCAATGCTTCTGCATTTGTAGAACTCAGAAAAAGTAAAAGAAAAAGAATGCCTGTTTCAAAGATAGCAGATATCATTCAGGAACGGTACCACGACTATGAGGCAGAGCGAAGAGTATCCGATAAAATTATGAACCGATCTTACACTTATTAGTGTAACGATCGGTTTTTTATTAGCCCTTCTCAAGAAAGCAGTGCGTTTAAGAAAAACATGGAAGAGTATTATTTAATTAATATTAAAGATGATTTTCCGCGAGAAAAGATAAAAGATCTCATCATTGAGATGATAAGTCGGAATGCGGTTTTTTTCACCGGGTCAGATTCAATAAACAACCCAAAGTTTGATTATTTTGCAGGCTATATCAAAGACATTAAAGTCAGAACGGTTATCCTTGAAACAAGATACAACGATAAGCAATACATTGAAGATTACGGCAAGTATTACTTCCGGAGTTTTTAAACATTATAGTCGAAGTTGCATGCGTCTTCATTTTTTTAACTCAATATTTAACAAAAACGAGTTTGAAGATTTTATTATAAAGTATAATCCGGAAGATACCGAAGCGGAAGAACAAACACTCTATAAAAATATATATGATTCTTATTGCGGTTTTTTAGTGATAAAACCAATTCCATTTACTATTTTCGGGAGAACATGTTTAAAGACCTACAATAAAAATAAAACAACTCGAAAAAACAACAAAGAAATAAAACAATTCAGATTTTATCCCACAAACAGAGAATACAAGGCCTCCGTATTTGGAATTGAGTTCAAAGTAAACACAGTAGCCTATCAAGAACAGGACAACCAAGTATTCGTTTGTGCAACCACATCTATTTGGGTAGCATTCCAATGTACAAGTAAATCATTTGATCACATAATACCTACACCATACGATATTACCTTAATTGCCAAAGGAGGAAAAACGCCAAATAAAGAAGGATTGACAAATAACGAAATTATGAAGGCCATATCCGAACAAGGGCTACATCCAATCATTTTAAAATTCAAAACTGTCAGTGAAGCAAAAGCCGTATTATATGCGTATTTAAAATGCGGCATTCCTGTAATATTAGGGGGGCCTATATTAAAACAGAAAGACTCTTACACTGAAGATAAAGAACATCAACATGCAATAACAGCATTGGGCTATGATATGGTGGATAGGGAAATACCTCCATATTCCTACAAATCTAACTCGGAAAACAAAAAAAAGACACAAGAAAAGACGCAATTATTTTTAGTGTCTTCTTTCATTGAACAGGTCTATGTGCACGATGACCAAATAGGCACTTTCGTAAGAATGAAATTTGATAAAGAAATATCGAAAAATGAACAAGTTGAATTTGTAGATATTCCCTGGGGCAAGTTTGATAAGAACTTTAAAAATCAAAAATCAAGATTTATAATAACACTGGCATTGATTCCTTTGTATCACAAAATAAGAATTCCGTTTAATAAAATATTAAAAATCATTAATGAGTTTAACTCAATTGCATTTGCAGAAAAAGAAAAGAAATTGGTGTGGGATATTTATCTTACAACAATATGCGAATTTAAAAATAAGCTGCGGTTAGATAATTCATTTGAGGAAAAAGAGTTGAAAATCAAATTAATAACATCAAATTTACCAAGATTCATTTGGGTGGCAGACGCATACGAAAAATACGATATCGAAGGAAACACAAATCCAAATTTTTCTTTTTACTTTGATGCAACGGATATGGAAAACAGTGATGTATTTTTGTTTGCTATCCATAATAATATAGATGATTATATAAATCGTCAATATTATATATATTCCATGCGTTCTGAAGATCGGGAGAAATCATCTTTTCAAACAAGACAAATTTTTGCCTATTATTTAGGTGATATATCGGATAATCCTCTTAATATAAGAGAAGAAATTCAGTCCTATTACAGGAAAAAAGCGATTGAAAAATTGCCACCAGGTTAATAGAATCTAAATTCGGTGATCTTCCCGGTCATCCATCTCTTTGGGTTGACAGGAAGAAAAAACCAACAGCGCCACTAATATGTTTTTTCAGGTAACTTTTCTATTAATTCTTTCAACTTTTCTTTAGAAAGTGTATTCTTCTTATTATCAGGCGACAACATGGGAAGATGGTCAACTCCCCGGAAAAACATTTCTTCCTCAAATTTCTTCAAAGTCGAACGCAAATGCAAATACTGTTTTAACTGCTCCGGTTTATTCAATCTTTTCAATACTTCCGAAACATACAAATAAGTAAAATACATTTTCGAAAGATCAACCGAATCGGCCGGCGACAAATAAGCCGCCTGCGAGAGTACTTGCCCGAACTGCTTCTTATCTATCAGATCGCGCCATTCGGACTGTTGGGCAAATGCCGCTGCAAAACAAAAACATAAAAATGTAATAATAAAGAAACGTCTGTTCATCGAAAAACGATTATTAAAGTTATATGAATACTATCCACCACCTTGTCCGGCGCCTTGAGCGCCGCCGCTACCTTCCTCACGCTGGTCGTCATTACTGATTCCGCGGCGCGCTTTTTTTACCTGCGTATTCATTTTTCCGAAACGCCAGGTTACACTGATGCGGACGGTCTGCCCCATACGATAACTCTCCGAATGCATGACATACTTTGGATCGTCAATATCCGTTTTATAATATAGTTTATTCCAGAACGGATCAGAGATGTAACAGCCTACATCCATTTTATCTTTAAGAAATTTCTGCGATATTCCGAGTTGCGTATAGTAATAACCGGAGCTTTTCCCCTGTAACATAATCCGCGGCGTAGATCCTCCCGCATTTGCGGAAACAGAACCGCCTTGCCAGCATACGAAGCGTGCGCCCAGATTACCTCCTGCATTAAAACCGTTATTACTGCGCCCCAGTTCGTTATTAGCTTCAATAATACTGTAAGTCGAAGAACTGTTCAAATAAATATTAATTTTCCCGTTGGGACGCCAGGAGGCATAAATATTCGCCCCGTAACTTTGATTGTTACCTATATTGTCATAAGTAGAGTGTTGCACTCCGTTATCGTCGATAAATGAATAACGCTCTATGGCGCCATTCGTAAAAGCGGCATTCAGCGATACATTCACATTGAATTTCTGCGAAAAATTACTGTACGTGACATTAAATGAATGAGCAATCTCGGCATCCAGATCCGGATTACCATAACTTATGTTCATCGGATCCACATCGTTTATATAAGGATTTAACGACCATATACCCGGACGATAAAGACGTTGCGTATAAGAAGTCTTTATTGTTTGCGTCGGTTTCAGGGAATAGGTGAAATTTATATACGGAATAATATTGAAAAAGGTATTATTGAATTTAGTGTTCACTTTTGATTTGAAAACGCCGTCGTTCCATGTATATTCTCCACGTCCCCCGGCTTTTATACTTATTTTTTTAAGTTTAAACAAATAGCCTCCGTAAGCGCCTATTATATACTGGTCATAGTCCAGGTCGTTCAAACGGTCTATATCTTCATGCCAGTCTGAAGACGTCGAATCAAGGCGCATAATATCCGTTTCGCTGAAATTACGCCGGTATATGGCTTTAACCCCGGCTTCCATCTGATGACTTTCGGTTAAAGGATCATAATAGTCCAATTGAAACGTATGCGTCTGACCGGAGGATTGATTATCGGATTTTTGCCGGTACGACGTATAATTTATCTCTCCGTCTACAAGATTGTCGTATTTCGTATTATTCGGATTATACTCCAATTTATAGGAAGTGGTAAACGTCTTGTCTTTTTTCGGAAAACTTCGTTGATAATCTATATTTCCGGACAGAAATCCATACTCGTACTCGCCGTCATAGGTATTTCTGTACAGTTGTACCTGATCATTTATTACAGAACGGGTTTCACTGACGGAAAAATTATCCTGTTTGGTACTACCGAGATGTCCCCATCCGGAAGCGCTGATAAGATTAAACGTATCAATCTCATAGCCGGCCTCAAAATTCAGACTGTTTCCAGATCCACGATACTTGTAGCGGCTGTTTCCGTCGACAAAGTGAAAGGAATCCATATCAAAATTTTCACGGTTTGAAAAACTTTCCGTTTCCGGCTGACGGTAATTATACGTATATATATTCGTAGAAAAGCTGAATTTATTGATATTTGCCGAAACGTAGGCATTGGTACCATACCCTCCGCGCGAGTCCGCATTAGCACCGATGCTTCCGGTGTATCCGTTATTTGTGTTTCTCGCCGTTATGATATTGATAATCCCCCCTACCCCTTCGGCTTCGTATTTGGAGGACGGATTTGTTATGACTTCGATATCCTTGATGCTGTTGGCCGGCATACTTTTAATGACTTCCTTGAAGTTATTGGACATCAGGCTGGAGCTTTTGCCGTTCACGAGCACTTTGTAATTAGACTGCCCGTTCAACGTCACATTATCTTCGGCATCGACGGAGAGCAGAGGCACTTTCCGGATCATTTCCAGTAATGAATTTGTTTTTGCATCGGGGTCTGATTCGACGCTGTACACTAATTTGTCCGGATCGCTCTTTATGAGGGGCTTCTGTGCCGAAACCGTCACTTCTTTCAACTCTACACCCTCTTTCATTTCTATGACTCCGAGATCCTTTGCCGACTGTCCTTCTTCTACGACAATCTCCTTCTCCGTAGCCGAATAACCCACTGCCGACAGCAATAATACATACTTCCCTGCCTTTTCCAACTTGAGGCTAAAACGCCCCGATTCGTCCGACGCCAACTTCGTAATCACTTTCGCACTGTCATTCTGTAGCGTAATCGTAGCAAATGCCACATCCTCGCCACTTCCCTCTACCTGGACACGCCCTTTCAACATAACCCACTGCTTATCTTCCGCCTGCGCTTCAGAAAACCATCCTGCCACACATATTATGGCTGTAATTAACATCCATTTTTTAATCATTTTCATTTGTTATTTAATGTTTTTCCTTATGTTTTCACAATATTCCAGATTAATTTCATAACCTCTGTCATTGCCGCGCAAATATACTTGAAATTTTCGAATTACACACAGAATAAAGGCGGCCCTCGCAATAATAAATCCTATCGGAAATCTCCGCAACCTTAGCGCTGCACTGCTCCGGATTTCTTCCAGATCATTGTCAGGCCGTCACGAACAGGAAGAATGACTTTCTCTACGCGGTTATCATTCTTTATTTTTTCATTAAATGCCATGATGCCCTGCGTCTGTTTATCGGAAGACGAACGGCATGCCTCAACAACTTTTCCGGACCATAATGTATTATCGGCCAGAATCAAAGCGCCCGGTTTAAGCTGCGGAAAAACAAGGTCGTAGTATTTGCAGTATTCGCGTTTATCGGCATCTATATAAACCATATCGAACGTCTCGTCGAATGTAGGAAGCAAGTCTTCAATATCCCCCCAGAACATACGGATTTTATTTTTATGCGGAGATTTTTCCATGTACGAAACAGTAAACGGTTGCATCTCATCATTGATTTCAACGGTATAAACAAGCGCGTCATCATCTACTCCTTCGGCCATACAAATCGTCGCATATCCGGTATACGTTCCTATCTCAAGAATCCTTTTCGGACGCATCATTCGACAAAACATTTTCAGTAGCCGTCCCTGCAAATGTCCTGCAATCATGCGAGGATACAATAATTTCACATGAGCGTCGCGATTAAGTGTCGCCAGCAACGAGCCTTCTTCGTCAATATGCTCAAGAATATAGTCTTCAATCGTTTTCATATATAAACACAGAACCGCAACAAAAACAGATACTCCTGCAATCTCATCCGCGTCGTTAATATATCGGTACGGCGGTGGCTATCATTCGCTAAAAGTAGGTAGCTGATAGTTATCGCCCGCATTCAGAACACGTTCTACATCATTTATCTCAAGGAACGTTGTTCCTCCTCCTTCCCCAAAGCTGCCGCTCAGATAAGCCACTTTATCTTTTTCCGTAATCTTACCGCTGTCTATCAGCAGGCGCAACGCCTCATAATAATAACTGCGACGGCTCTTAAGCCATGGTTGGTAAACCGCCCATACGCCATACGAAAGCGAAAGCATACGCATCGTTTCCCGCTTGTAGCAGATTGCAAAAACAGTAGCTTTACCGCGAAAAGCCGCCAGATAACGCGCCGTACGTCCCGTCATACTGTCCGATATGATCGCCCGCACATTCAGTTTGGAGGAGGACTTAACCGCCTGTTTTGCGAGGAACGAAGTCACATCCAAATCATCTCCGGAAATAGGAACGCGGATGTCGTTTGCGGACAATTTTGTCTTTTCCGCTTCTCCAATAATTTTAGACATCGTTTGCACGGCCTCTACCGGATATTTCCCGTAAGCCGTCTCACCGCTAAGCATCAAAGCGTCCGTACGATAATAAATGGCATTTGCAACATCCGTAACCTCCGCCCGTGTGGGACGAGGATTTTTTATCATCGTATGCAACATCTGCGTAGCCACGATCACCGGCTTCTTCGCCTCGACGCATTTACGTATCAACATACGCTGCAGACCCGGTATTTTTTCCGCAGCCACCTCTATCCCCAGGTCGCCGCGGGCAATCATAATTCCATACGCAGCTTTTAATATGTCGTCTATATTATCAACGCCTTCCTGATTTTCTATCTTGGCGATGATTTTTATAGAACTTTCATGCGCATCCAAAATTTTCTGTATATCCAGCACATCCTGTTTTGTCCGCACAAAAGAGTGAGCGATAAAATCAATTTTATTTTCGATAGCCCATTCTATATTCGTACGGTCTTTGTCCGTGAGCGACGGAAGATTAATGCGAACACCCGGTACATTCACGCTTTTACGGCTTCCGAGCGTCGCGTCGTTCTGCGCCTCACACAGCAGATACTCCTCCGTTTTTTCGATCACTTTCAATTCCAGATCACCATCGTCAATCAAGATATCGCCACCCGCCCCCAGATCCTTAACAAAATTCTCATATGACACATAAATGCAATCGCGCGTCGTCTCTCCGGAAGGATCTCCAATCATCTTAATCTTGTCGCCACTCTTAAAATCTATCGGAGCCGAAGTTGTTGTCGTTCGTACCTCCGGACCCTTCGTATCAATCAATATGCCGATACAATCAGACACCGCACGCGTATTGTTCACTATGCGGGCTAATCCTTCTTCCTGTAGATGAGCCGTATTAAGACGCACTACATTCATTCCTGCTTTATAAAGCTTATCAATAAATTCCACTTCGCAACGTAGATCGGATATTGTTGCAACAATTTTTGTATGTTTTAACATATTATTATAATAAGAATTGTTATTAATGATTTGTAAATGTTATTTGGCCGGATGATGATCAAACTTATCAACTGCCAAAATTTAGTTATTGCGCGGTTATATTTTTCAGCGCTTCTACGGCAAGCCTGTATGAATCAAGGCCAAAACCGGCTATCACGCCTTTACAGGCGGCTGAAATCATTGACTTGTGGCGAAATGCTTCGCGCGCGTGAACATTCGATATATGCACTTCTATGACAGGCGCTTCAACCGCCTTAATCGCATCGTGCAACGCTACGGAAGTATGCGTATACGCGCCGGCATTCAGGATTATTCCGTCCACTTCAAAACCGGCTTTATGAATCATATCTATCAATGCACCCTCGGAATTACTCTGAAAATAACGAATATCACAATCCGGAAAAGAGGAACGTAAACGTTCAAGATACGCATCAAAACCCAATGAACCATAAACCGTCGGCTCACGTTTGCCCAATAAATTCAGATTAGGCCCATTAATAATCTGTATCTTCTTCATGCCTCCCATATGTCTTTTTAATTAAAGAAATCGTACTCTTCCCCCATAAATTTTATCGGATATTTTCTTCGTTTATGTGTAATCCGAAAATTTAACACTAACTTTGCATTGCCCTAAAAAGACAAGCGCAAAAGCAGTATAATGAGGTGCAAAACTACATGAAAAACTCGGATTTTCCAAACGCATGAAATGAAAAAACGGTTTTTACAGAAGAAAGGCAGTATTTTTTTTTGATATGATAATAATGTATATGGCACAAAAAGAAACAGATATAGTAAATAAATACACGACATACCTGTGTTTGGAGAAAGGTCTTTCCGAAAACACTTCGGAAGCTTACATCGACGACCTTAACAAACTCCTCCGTTTTGTCGGCGACGAACCGGATATGAGCATCTTAAAACTTACCTACAACGACCTGCAGCAATTCATTGCGCAATTAAGCGATCTCGGCATATCCGCCCGTTCGCAGGCCCGTATCATCTCCGGTATCAAATCGTTTTACCGGTTTCTCATTGTTGAAGATTATCTTGACGCTGACCCTACCAAATTGCTGGAAAGCCCCAAAACAGGCCGGAAACTACCCGAAACGCTTACCGTAAACGAAATAAATAACCTGATTAATTCCATAGACCTGTCAAAAGCCGAAGGGCAACGCAACCGCGCAATGTTAGAAACGCTTTACAGTTGCGGACTACGAGTATCGGAGCTGATAACGCTGAAACATTCAAACGTTTATTTCGACGAACAGTTCATCATTGTCAAAGGAAAAGGCGACAAACAACGATTAGTTCCTATCTCCCCGACAGCAATTCGGGAAATACGGAACTACCTCATCGACCGTCACAACATAAAAGTGCAAAAAGGATTTGAAGACACGCTTTTTCTGAACAGGCGCGGTGCAGGATTAACGCGCGTGATGATCTTCCACATCATAAAGGAACAATCCAAAATCGCCGGTATCCGTAAAAATATAAGTCCGCATACGATGCGCCATGCCTTCGCCACACATCTGCTCGAAGGCGGCGCCAACCTGCGCGCCATACAGATGATGCTTGGCCACGAAAGCATCACAACCACAGAAATTTACACACATATCGACCGGGAATTTCTGCGCAGGGAAATTATTGAACATCACCCTCGGAATCGTAATTTTGGAACAGAAAATCATTATACGGGAAACGTGTGACATGGATCTCCTTTACTCTTTCATACATCATATTACGCAATTCATCAATATTCGTCTTATGTTTCGCGGAAATAAATATGCAATTATCGGGAAGACGATTCATCCATGTGGCTTTCAACTCGTCGAGCGATATGTTTTCACGCGTACGCGGCGTCAGATCGTCGGCCTCTTTCAGAACAAACGTAAATGAATCTATTTTATTGAAAACCAGGATCACCGGCTTCGGCGTATGGTCTATCTCCGTCAATGTATGGTTTACGGTGGCTATTTGTTCTTCAAATGTCGGGCTCGCTATGTCTATCACATGCAAAAGCAAGTCCGCTTCACGCACTTCATCAATCGTAGACTTAAACGATTCGATAAGTTCTGTCGGCAATTTGCGGATAAAACCAACCGTATCGGAAATAAGAAACGGAAGATTACCGACAATCATCTTCCTAACAGTAGTATCCAGTGTAGCAAACAGTTTATCTTCCGCGAACACATCCGTCTTACAAAGAAGATTCATCAACGTAGATTTACCGGCATTGGTATAACCGACCAACGCGACACGAACCATTTTGCCCCGGTTTTTGCGTTGTGATGACACTTGTTTGTCGATATCCGACAATTCTTTTTTCAACTTCGACATCTTGTCAAGTATAATACGACGGTCTGTTTCGAGCTGTGTTTCACCGGGTCCGCGCATACCGACCCCCCCGCGTTGCCGTTCGAGGTGCGTCCAGAGACGCGTCAGGCGCGGAAGCATGTATTTATATTGCGCCAGCTCTACTTGCGTTTTGGCATGCGCCGTCTGCGCCCTCCGTGCGAATATATCCAGAATAAGATTCGTGCGATCAAGGACTTTAACTCCTAATTCCTTTTCTATGTTACGTATCTGCTTCGCCGAAAGTTCATCGTCGAAGATAGCAAGTCCTATTTCATGTTCGACGACATATTCTTTGATTTCCTGCAACTTTCCTTTCCCGACAAACGTAACCTGATTAGGATAATCCAGTTTTTGAGTGAATTTTTTGACGGCCTTCGCTCCTGCCGTATCGGCAAGAAAGGCCAACTCATCAAGATATTCTTTTACCTGCCGTTCGTTTTGTTCGGGCGTTATCAACCCTACCAATATAGCGCTTTCCGTTTTCGCCTCCGATATTATAAACTCCTTCATTCCAAAGATATTGTTTTTTTATCCGTGCAAATGTACATGAAATTTTTCAATTCCACACAGACCGATAAGAATGTCCTGCGAAATTTATAGGGGAAAATTAGTCCAGTATCTTTTTCATGCGGGGCGTATCCGAATCGGTATCGCCAACTTCCCGGCGCAGTTCGAGCAATTCCCGTTTCATCCGGGCGATGATGCCGGCATAGGCAGGATCGTCGTAACGATTCCGGTCTTCGCGGGGATCAATCTCCAGATCGTAAAATTCCCAGCCGGGAGGCGTGGCGACATGCTCCGACCCTGTCGTGGCAAGGCGGTCGCCATAAAAGAAAATCAACTTGTAGCGATGATCGCGTATACCCATGTGAGCCGGACGGATCCGGTGATGCGTCCAGTATCGGTAATACATCCGGTCGCGCCAGTCGACAGGCGTCTGTCCGGCAAGGTTCCGGCGGAAACTGCGCCCCTGCGACAATTCCGGCGCCGGCGCTCCGGCATAATCCGTCAGCAAAGCGGCAAAGTCGATGTTCAGGATGATGTCTCGGTTACGCACGCCGGACGGTATCTCCTTCGGGTAACGAATGACAAACGGCATCCGCAACGATTCTTCGTACATTATCCGCTTGTCGAGAAATCCATGTTCGCCAAGAAAATACCCCTGGTCGGAAACGTAGATGACGACCGTATTTTCACTCAATCCCTCTTCATCCAGCGTCCGCAGAAGGCGACCGATGTTTTCGTCAATAGTCGCTCCGCAACGCAAATAGTCGCGCACCAATTTTCCATACGTTTTCCTCCGTCCTTCTTCTCTGCCCAGCCCTTGTACGGTAAACGGCAGTTCGGGATAGACGCACCACCATTGCGACGGATCCGCCGAGGCCGTCTCCCAGCGCAATGCCAGATTCTCGAGCGGCTGCCCGTCGAACACGCGCCCCGACGCTTCCCGCCCGAACTCCATCAGGTTATGCGGTTCGGGAAACGCGACGCCGTCGTAGAGATGTTCCATCCGTTCGGGAAAATCCCACGGTTCATGGGTCGCCTTGAAATGACAGCATATCAGGAACGGCTTATCCTTCTCGCGAAGGCGTATCCGTTCGATCGTCAGGTCGGCGACAATATCCGTAGAAAACCCCCGCAAAGTATCACCCCGCTTCCCCTGATCATCATCCGCCCAGTTCGCCGGCGACTTCATAACGGGGTCGTGGTATTCGCCCTGATCATGGAAGACGCGGAAGTCATCGAATCCTTCCGGTCTCCTTTTCAAATGCCACTTCCCGTACAAAGCCGTCTGATAACCGACGGCTCGACATTGTTTGGCAAAATGGTCAGCCTCCGGCGAAAGCGCGTCGCTAAGGGAATACACTCCGTTGCGATGGCTGTATGCCCCGGTCAGGATCGATGCGCGGCTGGGCACGGAGATGGAATTGGTACAGAAACAATTTTCCAGCACGCACCCCTCAGCTGCCAGCCGGCGGATATTCTCATTGCGGACATAGTCGCCCAATATACCTCCATAGATACCCCATGCCTGCGATGTATGATCGTCCGAGAGAATAAAAAGGATATTCGGACGTTCGTCTGCCTGTTGAACCTGTTTCGGCGCAGTGCAAGCGAACAGCGGCATGCCGGCGAACCCAAAAAGAATCGCCTGACGAATCTTCATGCTTTGGTCGGGCCGAAAGGACATGCGGACGTTCGTTTTCACAGGTCGGACGTTTTGGCCAGACCGGAGGAACGTGAGGACGTTCGTTTTCACGGATTGAACGTTTTCGTCAAACCCGATTCGCGCCGTTCCGTTCCTTTGACGCGGGTCAGGTCGTCACCAAGTTCTTCCCGCATCCTATCAGCGATACGCATAAGACGGGCAGCCACTTCGGGATATTGCGAAATCACGTCGTAACGCTCGCCAGGATCGCGGCGGAGGTCATAAAGTTCCGCCTTATAGATAAAGCGATTGTCCAGACGGCCAGGCTGCCCGTCGTTACCTGGAGCATATGCGCCATAGGTGACGTAGCGATGCGGGAAGACCAGTTTGTAAGCGCCGTCGGTCACGGCTTCGAGATCGTTTCGGCTGAAGTAGTAGACGAACGATTCCCGCGGACGGGCGCCTTCTACGCCGCGAAGCAGCGGCACGAGGCTAACGCCGTCTATCTTGCGTTCGGGCAACGGCGCCCGGCTCAATTCGGCCAGCGTCGGGAAAAGATCAATGTTCGCCGCCAGTTGGTTGCACGTCGCACCCGGCCGGATCGTCCCCTTCCAATACATCATGCATGGTATCCGGTTGCCACCGTCGAACGTCGTCGCTTTCGCTTCGCGCAGGCCGGCGGCCGATCCGGCATGATTCCCGTAGTTCGTCCAAGGCCCGTTGTCGGAGGTCAGGACGACCAGCGTGTTCTCCTCCAGACCCAGTTCGCGTAGCGTAGCCAGCACCTGCCCCACGCTCCAGTCGAGTTCCATCATCACGTCGCCGTAAAGTCCCTGCTCGCTTTTCCCCTTGAACTTATCGGAGACGGCTAACGGGACATGCGCCATGGAATGGGCGAGGTATATGAGGAACGGGTGATCGCGGTTCTTACGGATGAAACGAACCGCCCGCGTCGTATAGTCGGTTGTGAACTGCGACTGGTCGGTATTATAGCCAATCACGTCGTTGCCGTCGAGCGTAGGCAAGTCGGGAAAGTGGAACGTTTCGCCCTGTTGCGGATGGTACGGCCACATGTCGTTGGAATAAGGCAAGCCGTAATATTCGTCAAACCCGTTCTGCAACGGCAGGAAAGAATGGGCGTCGCCTAAGTGCCATTTCCCATAGGCAGCAGTCCGGTATCCCTGCTGCTTCAGCAACTCTCCCAGTGTCATTTCGTCGGGATGGATACCATAAGACGAGTTCGGCCCCGGAGCGCCGGAAAAACCAATCCGGTTCGGATAGCATCCCGTCAACAGCCCCGCACGGGAAGCGCCGCTGATAGGCTGAGCGGCCAGGAAATGCGTGAAACGCATCCCTTCGGATGCCATCCGGTCGATGTTCGGCGTCTGATAACCATACGCGCCATTGCAGGAGAAATCCCCATACCCCACATCATCAAGGTTGATGACGACAAAATTAAC
>JAIRMH010000123.1 GCA_031258835.1 Tannerella sp. | reverse complement strand
CCTGCGCAGGAAATTCCAATTCTCTGCGCAGGAAAAAAAAATCTCTGCGCAGGAAATGCACATCTGTTAGTTTGTTTTTACAAACTTCACATTCTCAAGCGTTTTCTTGATACGCTGTCCGGGAACGAAAACAATGCCGGTTTTTTTGATACACTCGGCATCCACTAAATATTATTAATTTTCCATTCCATATTATGGCGCAGATTCAATTGTCGCATTGTTGGGTAGCAAATGACGCCAAAGGCGTCGAATTTGAAACTTTAGTTCGACGTAAGTCAATAACCCCGAGCAAGCGTAGCGCAGCTCGGGGACAACGCTAACCCCTCTCTGTCAACCCTGTAAGGACTGTAAGGGTTGTAAGGGTTGAACTACTACGTAGTTCAGATGAGGAGGAGACTATACCCCGAGCTGCGCCTGCGGCTTGCTCGGGGTTATTCATATTCGACGCCTTCGGCGTCATCTGCTACCCCCCATTCTACCGATATTTCGTCCATGACGGGACGTCGTCACAGCATTGTCCATAAAATCTGTGAAAATCCGAATAAATCGATAGACAAAAGTTGACAAAATCTGTGTAAAATCCGTGTAAATCTGTGGATAAAAATGAAAATTATGTTATATCATCCCTAATTACAATCGGCGTAAAATAAATCGATTGTATTTTAATTATGTTCCGTCTGGTGGTAGGGGTGCATTTCAAATTGTCGCATTGACGAAGGGAGATTGTGTGTTGTCGAGGGCGTCGATTTGTAGGGGCAAGGCATGCCTTGCCCTCCTTTCGTGCCTTCGCCCCTTCGCGCCTTGCCCTCCTTCGCGCCAATAAAAAAAGAGCCGTCTTTTTACAGACAGCTCCTTATTTTTATTCTTCGACAATCTCTTATTCTGCGTATGCGCCCCAGAATTTGAGTTCGGTGATTGCTGCCTCATTGCCACCAGGAGCATTCAGCGCTCTCACAACAAAGCGAAGATATTTGAATGCTTCGCTTGTGCGTGCAGTATAGATATCAAATTCAAATCCTTCTGCTATGAAATCCTTGTCTTCCTGTGTAAGTATAGAACTTGAGCTTACTGTATAAGGATCGGCTCCTGAGGGGAACTGTATTATGCAGTCCGCAAGTTTCACCCAGTCGTTTTTCCATTCGTCCGTACCGCCTACCTCGGGCCATTGAGTCCAATATTTCAGATTATCCTCCTGACTTCCATCTCCGATTATATTTATGGCTTTTGGCTCGTTCGTTCCCCATAGTTCGAAACTTGCAAGGATAAGCGCCGAATAATAAGGCGTCCTTGACCTCATCCAGTATCTCAGCCGGCTGTAAGAAGCCTTTCTACCCATATCGATAGTGAAATAATAAGGAAAATACGGATAGTCTGGCCGTGACACCCACCATGTTGAGTTCTGAAAAGTCGCTCCATCATATATTCGATAAAATTCCATGCCCGTGGAGGCGAAAAATTCCCTGGATATATCGCCACGATATATACCTGTTCCGTCATTGAGTCCGAATATTTGCCAGATACCAACCAATGTAACAGGGTCGCGTCCATGGATTTCTTCCTCAAAGAGCGGTTTCATTAACGTATCAATAGGGGTAGCGTAATGTTCCCATTTATCGCGTATTTCAATACGAAGATCCTGCTCTTCACTTATCATATTCCGGAATGTATATGTACCGTTAATTGCCTTTGTATAATAAATATCGTACAAAATATAATCGCCAATGGAATCTTTTATATACAAGCCGATAGCAACATCTGTTCCGGGCTCGTTTTTCCATTCCGAATAAATTCCCCCGAACGTAGGATATAACTTCATTGTATTACGAATCAATTCTACCGGAGGAATCTCCGGCTTGATTGTCGTTTGAACCGGCGGCGATTCGTTCCGGCTTTTATCTATTACATACAGGGTAACAGGATGTTCATTAGTACTGACATATCCCTCTATCAGGATAGAATCGTTGAATGCCGAAGAAAAAACGCTTCGTATTTCTTCGCCTTCTTCAAAAGCGTATTCCGCTCTTACGCCAAGTAAATCATTATCTAAAGGCAGCGAATAATAAATCCATGCGCCTCCGTTGATGTTTTTCACCGTAACATTGCTTAAAGTTCCGGGCGGAACATTGTCGGTCGGGTCGTGCCAGTCCTTCACCTCTTCGCACGACCATAAAAACATCGCAAACATACCAATCAAAAAGCAAGTAATCTTTTTCATTTGCTTAAAAATATTTATCTGTCTCATAATTTTGAATCTTTTAATTAATTTTAGATCATTAACCATTAACCACTAATCATTAACCACTAATCCCCATTCCGGGTTCTGCATCAGATTTGTATTTCTCATCAAAACGCTTTGCCTGATGGGCCAGAAATAGTCTTTTTTCTCGAATTTCAATTGAAAAATATCTACGGGTTGATAAAAATCTTCCGCATAAATATCAAATCCCCGAATAGTACGGTTCATGTAATCTTCTGAAAGCAGCCATCTTCTTAAATCCCAGAAACGGATTCCCTCGAATGCAAGTTCAATCATACGCTCCTGCCGGATAATATCCCTCATGCCGGCTTTACTCAGCGGCCTGTCCTGTTTTGAGGCAATAGCATGATCTTTCCATGATTCTACTACGTCTTTCAGACCGCTTCGTCTTCGTATCGTATCCACATAATAATAGACCTCGGCAGACGGAGTATCGCCTCCTGCTTCGTTTAACGCTTCGGCATACATCAGGTAAATATCAGCCAAACGTATCAGAGGAAAGGGATATCGTGAAGGTACCGGATCGCTGTCACCGGTACTGGCGGTCGTCTGATAGCCTACCATTTTTTTACAGACATATCCCGTACTGGAGTGCATTTCTGATAATCCGATGGGGTTTGTCGTGTACCATAATGAGTTTGATTCTGTGCCGTCGGTAATCCTGCTGTTGCCGAAGTATCTTCCATCTACAAAAGTAATAGAAGCATAAAAACGGGGTTCCCGGTCGAAATGAAGCTGCAGTGTCTGTGCAGCCGGTTTGACAAGCAGCCGCTCGTCGCTGGTGGCGGTCCGCAGTGCCATGGGGTCGACGCCCACCCAGTCCCGGTCGTCTTCAATCGGTATTCCGTTTTTCGTATAGAACTGTTCGACAATATGCAGCGGCGGAGCCCAGGTTGCTTTTTGATT
>JAIRMH010000092.1 GCA_031258835.1 Tannerella sp. | reverse complement strand
GAGGTGAAAGCGAGATGGGATTCGGCTGTAATTGCCTGTCGTGAAGCCATTGATATATGCGATGAAGCAAATATGCAACTGTTCAGACATCAGACTAATGTCAGTCTTAGCGACACGATTTTGCAACAGTTAGATCTCCGGAACATAATTACCGAAAAGTGGAACGATGAAATTATCTGGACAAATACTCGTACTCCATTCTCTACAACAGAACAACTCCAAAGTATTGCATCACCCAATCTGCAAGCAGACCAGTATCCGGATATGCCGCTTTTGCTCGCTCAGATTCAGCCTCCGTTGAAAATCGCCGAAATGTTTCATACCGATCATGGTATTCCCATTGAAAACGATTTGTATTGGGACACCATTAATCCTTATGAATTACGCAATGGCGGCGACACCGAACGCTGGTATATACGCAAGGATTATACTACCATCAAACTCAATTTCAACCGCGAACCCCGATTTTATGCATGGTTGGGTTTCGACGGAGGAATATGGTACGGACAGAAATCGGATGTGAACAATCCTCTTCCGGGCGATCTGTTCTGGATCGCTTGCCGGTCGAACGGCGCACAGCGAAAAAGAACCACCGAATTTGGTCCCATAACCGGCTATTTTCTTAAAAAATACGTTCATTATCAGAGCCGTCAAACATCAGCGACAGGCTACAGTTACGTGCAGTATCCATGGCAAATGTTGCGTTTGGCTGATTTATATCTGCTTTATGCCGAAGCAATCAACGAATCGGAAGGACCAAACGGAGCGCACAGCAGCGAAATGTATATGTATCTCGATTCGGTGCGTTCGCGAGCAGGTTTGCCCGGAGTAAAGAAAGCATGGGACGATTACAGCGATACTCCGGGAAAATATAATACTCAGGATGGTATGCGACAAATCATTCATCGTGAACGGCTGATAGAACTGGCTTTTGAAAGTCAGCGCTTTTGGGATCTGCGACGCTGGAAGGAAGTTTCTGCCGAATATGAAAAAGGTATTTACGGATTTAAAGTCACGGCGGACAAACCGGAAGAGTATTACCAGAGAATCTTGCTTGCCGAACAAAAATTCGGAATTAAAGATTATTTCTGGCCCATAAAAGTTTCGACTATTGAACAAAATCCTAATCTGGTACAGAATATCGGTTGGTGATTTACGATTGTAGATTTACGATTTATGATTTACGATTTTAGATTTATGATTTTAATAATTTAAAGTATAAATGAATATGAGAAAAATTATTTTAATGGTTACAGTCTTGGTGTATATTTTATCGGGCTGTAATGAAGAGGGGCGCCTCGACCATATAGACGATTCGGCGCCTGCTCCCGCTCCGGCGACCGTAGAAAAGGTAACAAACAAGCCCGGTGGAGCGGTTATCAAATATAAAATTCCCAACGATAAAAATCTGTTGGGAGTAAAAGTGGTTTATACACGCAACGGGGAACTTTGCGAATCGAAAGCCTCGAAATATACGGATACATTAGTTGTCGAAGGTTTCGGGACAACAGAAGCGCAGGAAGTGCAACTGTACAGCGTGGGAGTAAACGGAAAACTTTCAGAGTCTGTACCTGTACAGATAGCGCCGCTCAGTCCTCCGATTCGGGCAGTAAAATTTGATATGGAAGCCGGTTTTGGAGGCGTAATAATCTCATTAGAGGAAAATTATTCGAGAGCCGATATTGCCGTTGTACTGATGATGGCTGATACTTTTGAATACTCTACAGGAAAAAAAGTAAAATGGGTCGATTTGCAAACGTTCTATACTCAATCGGTTGCAATAAAATTCTCTCGACGGGATCTTGATACAATACCCACTGATTTTGGTTTGTACATACGCGACCGCTGGGGAAATATGTCGGATACGATTTACAGGCAATTGACGCCAATCGAAGAGATCAAACTTCCGAAAACTACATATACCAATGCGGCACTTCCAACTGATTATTTCGACCCGGCAGAAGGACTTCCTCGTTTTCGTCTGGAGCAGGTATGGCTTGGAGGAGAAGCCGCAAACGGTGAGATCTACGCCTCTACACATAGCGCTCCCATGCCGCAATGGTTCACTATCAGTTTCGGTTACAAAGCGTCTATCAGCCGTTTCCAGAAATGGCCTCGCAGTGGAAACGAATTATATTCGGGCTCGGCTCCCCATACATTTGAATTGTGGGGTAGCGATAATCCCAACCCTGATGGCAGTTGGGACGAAAGTTGGCATTTTTTAGGTTCATTCACGCAGTTCAAACCTTCGGGTTATGGCGAAGGACGCGAAGTAGGACCAATTACTGACGAAGACAGGGATTACTGGAATAATAGAACCGCATTTGAACTGACGCCCTCCGAAGAGACGCCCGATGCGTATATGGCGATAACTCATCTGCGTGTCAAAATCGTTTCGACGTTTACCACTTATGGTACCGAAGCCACAGTCGGACAGGTAATTATTGGAGAACTTACTTTCTGGGGACAGTTAAAGGATTAATTATTTAAAATTTTAACAATTATTTAAAATGAAAAAGATAATATATTTGATAATTGCAGTAGTGACAGCGGGATATTTTTCATCCTGCAAGGATATGGACAATACATACGAGGAATTTA
>JAIRMH010000027.1 GCA_031258835.1 Tannerella sp. | reverse complement strand
TACTTTTCTTCTGAACAAAGAGAATAAAGTCATACTGGCGGGGAATCCTGTTCATAACGAAAAATTGAAAAAACTCTATCTTGCGGAAATGAACAAATAGATAAATTGTGGGAAAATTTCCCACTTTTAAAATAATCAAATTATGAACAGAAAGATTTTATATTTAGTCAGTCCTTAACAATACCTGCTCAGATAGTGGGTCGAGAAAAATGTTGCGAAAAAAACAGTCGAAAAATAAATGGCAAAAGTTTTTCCTTGAGTTTTTCCATATATTTTCGCAAATTCCATGCTGTTCCAGCCATCAAAGCATTGATTTCTAATGTTCGCGTCCCTTCCCGACTGTCTCTCGATAATAAAGAGTTTTCAGGCAGATGCCCGCGAGTTGCGCCGGTATTGGCAACGAGTTGCTTAAATCGCCACGTTTTTTATATTTTATTGATTATTAATCATTTGAATTTAATCCGATGAAACATAGACACCGTCTATTTTTGTTTCCCGTAAGAAAATACTAACTTTGCAAAAAAAAATAGATACTGTGAAATGAAACGCGAGTTGCTTGTTGTCATATTTATACTTTCGATATTCACCTCATATTCAGCCGATGTGAAGTTCTATAATATCAATGATATGTATGGAATCTCCATACGCGAAACGGCATCTATATGCAAGGATGACAACGGATTTATATGGACATCTTCCAAAACAGGCATCATGAGGCTTGCCGATGATGATTGCCGCATTTATCAACTTCCCTATCAAAGCACAGATATTGTCAATGTCAAATTAGCTTATAGAAACGGGCTTTTAGTGGCTTATACCAATAACGGTCAGGTATTTCGTTACAATACTTTGTACGATCGCTTTGACTTCCTGTTTCATGCGGGCCGGATTCTGGAAAGCCGCTATCTGTATGTATATTCGTTGCTTGTTGACAATCAAGGCAATTTCTGGGTATCTTCAAATCTGGGATTATACAGGTATCATCAGGGAGAATTGACTTTAATCGAAAATGATACCTCGAAAGTATTTTTCTCAACATGGCAGGATAACAGTCATATCGTGTTTATACAGAGTAACGAAATCCGGTTGATGGATACTGAAACAATGAAAACAGATTGCGTTTATAAAAGCGACATCATTTTCGACATTCAGGTTTCTACACTTTATTACGATAAAACGGAAAATAAACTGTGGACAGGTACAACATCCAGCGGTCTGTTTTATTACGATTTTAACGAAAACGCCTTTGTCGAATTACCTGTTCATTCTTTGCCCAGGCAGCCGGTTCAAGCAATTGAAAGTTGCACCGATTCAAGTCTTTTAGTCGGAATAGACGGACAGGGTATCTGGGAAATAAGCAAGGAGGGAAGCCGCGTGCTGAATATTTACAAGGAAAATGAGGATGATCCGTACTCGCTGCGAGGAAACGGCGTCTATGATATTTTCTGCGACCGCGACAAGCAGGTGTGGGTCTGCACATACAGTGGCGGGTTGTCTTTCTTCGAGCAAGCCACTCCACTTGTTAATCAAATAGTACATCAGATAAACAATTCCAATTCACTGACAAATAATAATGTGAACAAAATATTGGAAGACAGCCGGGGGAATCTCTGGTTTGCAACCGATAACGGTATCTGCTGTTGGGAGATGCACGAGGATAAATGGAGGGCTTTCTATCATAACCGGCAGGAACAGGCGCAAGTGTTTCTTTCCTTGTGTGAAGACGACAAAGGGCGAATCTGGGCAGGCTCTTATTCCTCCGGCGTATATGTGATAGAGGGAAAAAGCGGGAGAGAACTGGCGCATTATTCAAAAAAAACACAAGGACATTCCATACCGAGCAGTTTCATATTCGACATATTTAAAGATACAAATGGCGACCTTTGGCTGGGAAGCGCTGAGGAAAATGTTATTTGCTATGTTTCGAAAGAGAATACATTCAATTCTTATTCGCTGGTAGCGGTTTATGCTTTTTCCGAACTTTCGCCCACTCAAATGCTTGCGGCTTGCCCATTCGGATTGTGTTTGCTGGACAAAAGGACAGGCAACATGGAAGTGCTGCTGGAAGGGTATTTGTTGCAGGATATTCAAGTGATAGCAGAAGACATCTGGCTCTGCACCTGTGGAGACGGGCTAATTCGATTCGACCTGCAAAGTAAAACAATCGAGAAATTTACAACCGAATCCGGACTGCCGTCCAACTTTATAAACAGCATCGAATGGATGAACGGTTATTTGTGGTTGGGAACGGAAAACGGATTATGCTGCTTTAATCCCGAAGACAATAGCATACGGACTTACGCATCGTTGTTGCCGTTGTCCCATATCTCCATTAACCGTAATGCGCAATGCAAGCTCAGCAACGGCCAATTGGCATTCGGGACAAACAATGGAGCGGTATTGTTCAACCCGGAAGCGCTTCAACAAATGCAGTCGCAGGGACGGATTTTTTTTCAAGATCTGACTGTTTCGGGACATTCCATTCGCGACCGTTCCGTTTTTAATTTGACTACTCCTTTGGACAGTTTAAGTGAAGTCACATTGAAATATAATCAAAACAACCTGACTCTGGAAATGCTTCCCCTCGGAAATACTGTCACCGGAGCCAGATTTTCGTGGAAAATGGAAGGAAGGGACGCGGAATGGAGTCAACCCTCCAATCACAGAATAGTCACTTATACCAACATCCCAACCGGGCGCTTTAAATTGAAAGTGAGAATGTACGACAGTTCGCTGTCGAAAGTGATAACGGAACGCCAACTATCTATCCGTATAGCTCCTCCAATCTGGGAAACCCTTTGGTTTCGCTCGCTGATGGTTGCACTTCTCACCGGCATTATTTATTTTTCATTACGCTACTACATCGACCGCCTCAAACAACGTCATGCAGAAGATAAAATACGGTTTTTTACGAATACGGCACACGACATTCGTACTTCCCTTACACTCATAAAAGCCCCTGTAGAGGAATTGATCAAAGAATCAGCGTTATCCGAAACCGGGAAGCTGTACCTGCATACGGCAACCGAGCAAATAAGACGACTATCTTCTGTTGCTACTCAATTATTGGATTTTCAGAAAACCGATATTGGGAAAGGACAACTTTCGCTCAACCGTATTGATGTGGTGCTGTTGATTACTCAACGCAAAATAATGTTCGATTCCTTTGCCCGGAACAGGAACGTCCAATTGATTTTCACCTTCAATCCATCTGCATATACAGTGGCAATCGATGAATCCATGATGGGAAAAGTGATCGACAATCTGCTGTCCAATGCCATCAAATACTCACATCCGGACAGTTGCGTTCAAATCCTGTTCACCGGCGGCTCCAAAAACTGGACGCTGGAAGTAATAGATCAGGGGATCGGCATCAGTCGGAAAGCGCAAAAGAAACTTTTTCGGGAATTTTATCGTGGCGAAAATGCTGTCAACTCCAATATTGTCGGCTCGGGAATCGGGCTTCTGTTAGTCAAAACGTATGTGAAACTGCATGGGGGAAGCATCCATTGCATCAGTCGGGAGAATAAAGGCTCGTCGTTTAAGATAGTTATACCCTTCAAAGAAGCACCGGAAAAATGCAGAACGCTCATTGACCGAGAGGCCATTCCCCTTGCCGACAAAACAGGAAAAAAAGAGAAGATGCGGATTTTGATTGTAGAAGACAACGACGATTTACGTAATTTCATGCTGCATCCGCTCCGTAAAGAATTTGACGTCTCTACGGCAAACGACGGCGCACAGGCTTGGGAAATCATTCAAAAACAGTTGCCCGACCTGGTCGTATCGGACGTAATTATGCCTCAAAAGAACGGCTTTGAACTGTGCGAACAGATGAAATCGACCTTTGAAACCGCTCATATCCCGCTTATCCTGCTCACAACACTGACCGGAAAAGCAGAACAACTGCAAGGACTGGGATTGGGCGCCGATGATTACCTGACCAAACCCTTCGACATGACGCTGCTCGTACAACGAATTAAATCCATCATCCGAAACCGTAAAATCATAAGGGAAAAAGCGCTGAAACTAATTATTGAGAAACATGACGAACCTATTCTAAGCAATGCATTAAACGATAAATTTGTGAAAAAAGCCATAGAAACAGTTCGTGCCAATATGTCCAATTCAGGATTTGGTAAAGACGAATTTGCTTTTGCCATGAACGTCAGTGCGTCACTCCTTTATAAGAAAATAAAATTATTGACTGACCAGTCGCCGACCGATTTTATCAAATCCATCCGGATGAATTATGCCATGGAATTGCTGCAATCGCGCAAATACACAGTCACAGAAGTCAGCGAACTGTGTGGATTTTCAAGTATCGGATATTTCAGCTCCGTATTTAAAAATCATTTCGGAAAAACGCCGACAGGCCTGTAACATGTATTTCTGCTAAAATCGTTAAACAACGACAATATGTTTGTAACGTCTTATCCTGTAAATATGTCTATAATTAGAGAACAAATATCCCAAATTAGAAATGTCAAAGTAAGCCCTGCGCTATCTTTGCAGCACTAATTTTTAAATTTTATATGCATGAGAAATCCGATGAGAATATATTTTTACATACTGATTTTGCTTTGCATGGCAAGCCATTTGAGCGCCGAAGACGGATATCGCCTGTGGCTTCGTGCCGACACCAATGCAAATGCGCAGGTAACGGCAAACCAACAAAGCCCCACCATTGCGGTGGCGGTAAAAGAACTGCAAAAACAATGGCAGGGTGCGTCGGTACGGTTAAAGATAGCCAAAACCAAAGAAACACAGGCGCTCGGCAATGACGGTTTTACCATTGCGGGTAGTCCGCAAACAGGAGTTGCTGTTACGGCACGAACCGACCGCGGCTTGCTTTACGGCGCATACCATCTGCTGCGGTTACAGGCAACGGCGGCGTTTGCCGGAAACATAAACATAACCGAAATTCCTTCGTATCAGATCAGGATCTTAAACCATTGGGACAATCTCGACGGCAGCATTGAGCGGGGATATGCCGGACAGTCGCTCTGGAAATGGGATGAGTTGCCCGATGTGCTTTCACCCCGTTATGAAGAATATGCACGCGCCAACGCTTCTATCGGAATCAACGGCGCTGTGTTGAACAATGTCAATGCGAATCCGAAAATCCTGACCGATGACTATCTGGTAAAAGTAAAGGCTTTGGCAGATGTGTTTCGCCCCTACGGATTAAAGGTTTATTTGTCGGTCAATTTTGCAGCGCCCAAGACGCTGGGCGGACTGCCTGACGCCGACCCGCTCAATAAGGCGGTACGGCAATGGTGGAAAGGAAAAATAAAGGAAATATACGCACTTATCCCCGATTTCGGCGGTTTCCTGGTAAAGGCCAATTCGGAGGGGCAGTCGGGGCCACAGGACTACGGACGTACCCATGCCGATGGTGCAAACATGTTGGCCGATGCGCTTAAACCGTACAAAGGAATACTGATGTGGCGCGCCTTTGTGTACAATCCCACCCGGGAAGACCGTTCCAAACAGGCTTATCAGGAATTTGTGCCGCTTGACGGGCAATTCCGCGACAATGTCATTATCCAGATCAAGAACGGACCGGTTGATTTTCAACCCCGCGAGCCTGTCAGTCCACTCTTCGGGGCGCTGAAGCATACCAAAGAGATGATAGAGTTCCAAATCACGCAAGAGTATTTGGGACATTCCAAACAGTTGGTTTATCTGGCGCCACTGTTTGAGGAAACCCTGGATGCCGATACCTATTCCGATGGTGAGGGATCGACCGTGGCAAAGGTCACCGACGGCTCCCTGCGTCCGGCAAAGCTGACGGCTATTGCCGGCGTGGCCAATACTGGTGATAACACAAATTGGTGCGGACATATCTTCGCGCAGTCCAATTGGTATGCCTACGGAAGGTTGGCCTGGAATCACAACCTTGGTTCGGAACAGATTGCCGACGAATGGATACGACTCACTTTTACGTCCGATCCCCGTTTCATTGCTCCGGTAAAGGAAATGATGATGACTTCCCGCGAGGCTTGCGTGGATTATATGATGCCTTTTGGGTTGCATCATATTTTCTCGTTCAATCAGCATTACGGCCCGGGGCCCTGGGACAACACACCCAATGGACGTCCCGACTGGATGCCCTGGTATTATCACAATGCCGATACGGTGGGCGTAGGGTTCGACCGTACAGCGACGGGCAGCAATGCTGTTTCACAGTATTTCCCGCCGAAAGACGAGATTTACGCCGATCTCGCACGCTGTCCCGAAAATCTGCTGTTGTGGTTTCATCATGTGCCGTGGACGTACAGGATGAAAAACGGCCTCAGTCTGTGGGATAATTTATGCCATCGTTACGATGCCGGTGTAAAAAAGGTGCGCGAATACCAAAGTTTGTGGGATGGCATGAAGCCATATATAGACGAACAGCGTTTCACGTCGGTACAATCCAGGTTGAAGACACATCACGAGGATGCCGTTATCTGGAAAGATGCCTGTGTGCTTTATTTTCAAACATTTTCCCGCATCCCCATACCCAATGGGGTAGAGCCTCCGGTCTATGCTCTGGAAGAACTGAAGATGAGGGAATTTATACCGGTTTTTTCAGGCGTGGATTCGGTTTTCATTACCGCACTCACCTCCGGCAACGACGGAAAATCCGGTTTGCAATTTGCATGGAGTGCCGACCGAAGAAGAAGTATCCCCATCGGTAACGGACATGTTTTTTTGCGTAGCGACTACGGTGCCTGGGGCGAGGAAAAACGCCTTTACAATCCTGCCCTTTTCCGGGATACGGAGGGTGTGTGGCATTGTGTTTTCGATCTCAATCAGGAGGGTGATATAAAGGGATATACTTCTTCCAAAGATTTGATCCTTTGGAAACCGCAAAATTATTTCACGGCAAACGAAATGGCCGCATATGTCCAAAATATTCGGGTAGCGGAAAAAAACGGCGATAATACGTATAAAGTGCCAGTGGAAATGGTTGAAGCGCTTGCGAATCACTATTACAAAATACAATATCGAAATCGCCTGCACAGCGAAACCACCGCACAGGATACGGTGCGTTTTGCCGGATTGAACGGTGTGAACCATACCTTGTCGATCCGGTTTGACAAAAAGAAAAAGATCAGCGACCAACTGATGGGCGTCTTCTTTGAAGACATCAATTATGCCGCCGACGGAGGATTGTATGCGGAATTGATTCAGAATCGCGACTTTGAGTACTCATCCAAAGACAGAAGAGAATGGGATCATTCCCATGCATGGCGTTTCAACGGACAAAACGGCGGTGTGAATATAGATACTGTTAAACCTCTTCACCCTAACAATCTACATTATATTGTCTTGAATGACGGCGATAAACTGTTGAATGAAGGCTGGGACGGCATTCCCGTTCAAGCGGGCGAAAGATATGATTTTTCGGTATTTGCCCGCGCACCGAAAAATGGAATGATCACTGTAAAACTGGTGGATCATGACGGAACAAAAATAAGCGCAGAGATCTCTATTCCTGTCAACTCTGCCTCATGGAAAAAATATACGGCGGTTTTAACCGCCAATCAAACAGCCGACCGGGCGCATCTTCTTATTGAAACGCACATGTCTGCAACGCTCCATCTGGACATGATATCCCTTTTCCCGCAAAAGACATTCCGAAACCGCAAAAACGGCCTTCGGGCAGATTTGGCGCAAACCATCGCCGACCTCAAGCCGCGCTTCGTGCGTTTCCCCGGAGGTTGCGTGGCGCACGGCAATGGAATCGACAATATCTATCAATGGAAGCACAGCATCGGCAAATTGGAAGAACGCAAGCACGACCGTAATCTTTGGGGCTATCACCAGACCAAAGGATTGGGATATTACGAATATTTCCTGTTTTGCGAAGACATCGGCGCGGAGCCGCTACCGGTGCTTGCTGCCGGCGTTCCCTGTCAAAATTCCGGTAAGCACAATCATGCGCTTGCCGGTCAGCAGGGCGGGATCCCAATAGACGAAATGGGTGAATATATTCAGGATATTTTCGATTTAATAGCGTGGGCAAACGGCGATGCAAAGACCGACAAATGGGCAAAGAAACGCGCCGAAGCGGGGCATCCCAAGCCGTTCAACTTAAAATACATCGGTATCGGCAACGAAGATTTGATATCCGACGTCTTCAAAGAACGTTTTGAAATGATTTACAGCGCAATAAAAGAAAAACATCCCGAAATCACAGTCATAGGGACGGTCGGCCCCTTTTCCGAAGGTTCCGATTACACGTTCGGGTGGGAGTTTGCAACCCAACTCGATGTTCCCTTGGTAGATGAGCATTATTATCAACCGCCCGGATGGTTTATTCACAATCAGGATTATTACGACCGCTATGATCGCAACAGGCCGAAAGTATATCTCGGCGAATATGCCGCGCATCTGCCGGGACGTCCGAATAACATCGAAACGGCGCTGGCCGAAGCCCTGTATTTGTGTAATGTGGAACGGAACGGAGATGTTGTCACATTTACTTCGTATGCGCCCCTGTTAGCAAAAGAAGGCCGCACGCAATGGAATCCAGACCTGATTTATTTCAACGGGACGGAAGTCAAACCCACTGTCGGCTATCAGGTTCAAAAACTGTTTGGAAACCATTCGGGGGATGAATATATTGAAGCGACCGTTGATGTTTCGGACAAACGGGAGGATGTCAGGCTCCGCATAGCCTCGTCGGTTGTCCGCGACTCAAAAACCGGCGATGTGATTATCAAATTGATAAATCTCTTGCCCGTGAATGTGAGATCCGGCATCCACTTCGACGGATTCGATCCCACTCATGCGGAAGCTTTTAAAACCGTGCTGCAAGGGAACCCTGACGATAAAACCGCCCTGCCTCAAACTTCTACTTTCAGCATGTCAAAACAATCGACAGTTGATTTGCCGGCCTATTCGTTTACGGTGATCAGATTCCGGTTAAGCCGCCACTAAAACCCGTTACGGCAGGAGCTTTTGAAACGGAATAATAAAACAAATATATAATCAAATGAATGTATTGATAAAAAACACGCTAATCGCCGCCTTATCGGCGCTATGGTTTGCAGGCAATATCGCCGCCCAGTCGCCTGCGGCAGACCAGACGTTTACCAATCCCGTCATCTACGCCGACGTGCCAGACATTGACGTTATCCGCGTCGGCGAAGATTTCTACATGATAAGCACCACTATGCACCTTATGCCCGGAGCGCCGATAATGAAATCGAAAGATCTTGTGAACTGGGAAATCATCGGCTACGTCTTTGATGAAATAAAAGACAGCCCACTCTACGACCTCGAAGGAGGCAACGTGTACGGACAGGGACAATGGGCTTCTTCGCTCCGTTACTGTAACGGCAAATTCTATGTATTTTTCGCAACCAACCGGCCGCGGAAATCGTACCTCTACGCCACCGACAACCCGGCCGGCAAGTGGGACAGGATCTGCACGTTTGACCGCAACTATCACGATGCCTCGCTGCTGTTTGACGATGACGGCAAAGTGTATCTCTCCTACGTTGAAGGACAAATCAGGATTGTCGAATTAAAGAGCGACCTTACAGGTATCAGGGAAGATGGTTTCCATGCAGGCGTTATCAGCGGCGAAGCACAAGGCTATCAAGGATTGTTTGAAGGAACGCATCTCTGCAAATACAACGATAAGTACTACGTCTTCATTATCTGGTGGCCCCGCGGCGGTATCCGCACACAGTTGTGCTTCCGCTCCGATCGCGTTGAAGGGCCTTACGAATCGAAAGTTATTCTTTCCGATACGCTTGATCTGTACGGCAGGGGAGTAGCTCAGGGAAACATCGTCGATACGGACGACGGGCGCTGGTTTGGCTTACTGTTTCAGGATCACAACGCCGTAGGACGCGTTCCCGTACTGATGCCCTGCCGCTGGATAGACGGCTGGCCGATGCTCGGCGACGAAAACGGACGTGTCCCGCAACGAATGGAAAAACCGGTGCAGGGCTACTCCCAAATGCCGTTAGTCATCAGCGACAACTTCGAGGCGTCCAAACTTGCGCTTAACTGGCAATGGAATCACAATCCCGACAACAGCTTGTGGTCGCTCACAGAACGCCCCGGCTACATGCGCCTCAAGACGGGTAAAATAGTAGAAAGTATCTTTCAGGCGCGAAACACCCTGTCGCAACGCACAGAAGGGCCGCAATGCAGCGGAACAACAGGCATAGACGTATCACGAATGAAAGACGGCGATGTGGCGGGACTGGGCGCTTTCTGCGCCGAACCAGGACTGATTTCGGTGGTCGTGGAAGGCGATACTAAATATATTGTAATGACCGACCGCGGCGAAGAAAAAGGCAGGGTTACCCTGCACAGTAACATCGTTTACCTGCGCATGGACTGTGATTTCCTTACAGACAACGCAAAATTCTATTTCAGCCTCGACAATGAGAACTGGACGCAGCTGGGCGCAGAATTTCACATGATATACAACCTCGTGCACTTCATGGGAAACCGCTTTGCCATCTACAACTACGCCACAAAGACGGCAGGAGGATATGTGGATATTGATTTCTTTAATTACGCTTCCCGTCTGACG
>JAIRMH010000283.1 GCA_031258835.1 Tannerella sp. | reverse complement strand
GCAAGATTTTCCACAAAGAGCAATAGCGATTCGTTTACGGTCGGAAGGTTCGTGTTTTCGACCGGCCAGTAACATTCCTGAATGTTGATATTGAGCGTCCAGCGTCCCTGCCACCGGCCTTCCAGATTGTCGAGCCAGATGTTGTGATTGTTGAACGCCAGCGTACCTTCACGCGCTCCGGCCAGCAACAGATAGCGTCCATACTGAAAATAACGCGCCTCGTAAGCCGGGTCGATCAATCCTTTTCGGATGGTATCCATCGCCTGCGAAGTGGTCAGTGTGGGAATGGGATCGGCGCCAAGGTCGATTCGGCAGGCGGCGAAAAGCGGACGGTAATCGTCGAGGTGACGCTGCAACAGTTCCGGATACGGATATTTTGCTGCGTTGGCGATATAATCACTGCAACGTTTTTTCTCGTTGGCCGAGACGTTGTTCCAGTTAACCCAGTTGGTGGCGCCGGCAAGAATCAGCGTGACGGCATTGGCGCCGGCAATAGTGAGCCTGTCGGCGTCAGCGGTTAGCGTTCCGCCCTCATTGAGGATTTTTACTTTGGACTGCCATTTCATTTGCGGCGGGAGAATCGTCCATTTGTTCCCATAGTGAACGCCGGAATCGCCCTCTTTCTCGGAAATAGTTGTCCCTTCCATAATGATCTCGTCGCCCTCTACACGGGTTGTCGCGCTTGGCTGGAGACTTGTCAGCCAACTCGAAAAGTTGATTTTCCCTTTTTTGTTGGCGGTCAGCCGTATCACGATCACCTGGTCGGGATAGCTGGCAAAAACCCGGCGCGAATAGTTCACACCGTCTAACCGGTACGAAACGTCGACCGTCGCATTGTCCATATCTAACGACCGTTGATAGCCGGTCGCTTCCGACAGTTCGTGTCCCGTATAATCAATGTTCAACCTTCCCATCGGCTGGTAAAACTGGACATGACGACCGGGATAGCCCAAGTTCCATGCTTCCTTATACGCTCCGATATAATCTTTGGCAAAAACAAGTTTGCGGACTTTTTTGAGCGTTTCCGGTCCGTTGGGCGGATTGGGATTGTACGGTCCGCCCGTCCAGAGCGTTTCGTCGTTGAAGGCAATCACTTCGTGCCCCAAAGCGCCGGGAATCATGGCGGCAAAACGCCCCGTACCGATCGGCAAACCTTCCCAGTATTTCGCGGCCGGCGTATCGTAGCGCCATTGCATAGGAACCGGATTAACTGTTATTTCCGTTTTATCCTTACATGACATACATGCCAAACAGATGGCTAATAAGGAGTAAATTCTGTGTGAGTTCATGTTAACTGTTTCTTTTGCTTGTATTGTAAATTTCCGGAGTGCTTCCGTGAAGGTTATAAAAACATTAAGATAAGTAATTGGGCGGTAAGGACGCGCAGGAACATCGTCAGCGGATATACGGTGGCATAGCTTACGGCGGGCATGTCATTTCCTGCTGTCGTATTGGAGTAGGCAAGGGCGGGAGGGTCTGTTGTGCTTCCGGCGAGGAGACCCATTATGGTATAATAATTCAGCCGGCAGAATTTTCGCGCTATGAAACCTATCAAAAGTAGCGGCACTATTGTCATGATAAAACCGTATCCTATCCATGCATATCCTCCTCCGTTTACAATGGTTTCGATGAACTTACTTCCGGCGCCCAACCCCACGCAGGCAAGGAATATTGTTATACCTATTTCGCGAAGCATTAGATTGGCGCTCATGGTGGTGTAAGTCACTAATTTATATTTGTATCCGAAACGGCTGATAAGGATCGCTACGATTAACGGGCCTCCCGCAAGTCCGAGTTTGACGGGTTGCGGTATGCCGGGGAAGGTGAGGGGGATGCTTCCGGCTATGATGCCGAGTGCTATTCCGAGAAATATGGGTATGAGATTAGGCTCGTTAAGGCGTTTCATCGAATTGCCCAGCACTTCTTCGACAGAGGCAATCGCTTTTTCGGTGCCGACGACGTTGACGCGGTCGCCTAACTGCAACATGAGTCCGGGCGTTGCAACCAGGTCGACGCCCGCACGGTTTATCCTCGTTATGTTTATACCGTAGATCTTGCGTAACTTGAGTTCTCCGAGATGTTTCCCGTTTATCTCTGGTTTCGTGACGATGATACGGCGGTTAATAAACTGGCTTTCCGTGCGAATCCACTGTTTTCGTTCCATAGCTATCTCTTCCCCGACGAACGTGCGAACCGTGTTCAAATCATGCTCTGTCGTTACAACAAATATTTTATCGTTTTCGTGAAATATCGTGTCGGCGTCGACTAAACTTATCCGGTTGTCGCTTGCATAAAGGATGCGTGATATGACAAACTCGCAATGTTCCAGGATGGCCGACAGTTCGCTTATTTTTTTGCCGAATAAAGCCGGATTTTTCACTTGTAAAGAAACTGCTTTTGCTCCATGCATATGGTCTTCGTTATTTTTTTCCATATCTTCCGTTTCTTTCGTGAGGTCGATATGGAAAAACCAGCGTACAGCGATGATTGACAATATAATGCCAACGACTCCAAGCGGATATGCGACAGCATAACCTAATGTGATACCCGGCTCCGAAGCGCCGGTCACGTCATTATATGCCTGTTGAGCGGCGCCAAGTCCCGGCGTGTTAGTTACCGCCCCCGATAATATCCCCACCATTGTAGGAATCGGGATGCCTGTTATATAATGTATAATCAGCATCGTTATAACACCTGCCAATACGACCCCTGTCGCTAATACGTTGAGTGTTACTCCTCCCTTTTTGAATGAGGAGAAAAATCCGGGTCCGACCTGCATTCCGACGGAATAGACAAATAATATAAGACCAAATTCCTTAAAGAAGTGTAAAATTTCGGGATGTATTTCCAGCCCGAAATGGCCGAAAGTAATTCCGACAAATAATACAAATGTTATACCTAATGAGATCCCCCCGATTTTTATTTTACCCAATACGATGCCTGTTGCAATGACAACCGAGAGCAATAGGATCGAATGTCCTATATTTGCGCCGAATATCAGTTCGTTAATCCATTCCATGATTTATATTCCTTTAAAACCTGATAATTTTGTAAACGGCCACAAAGGTAAGGATTTAATGGTATGTTTCAAAAGAAATTATTAACAATAATGTTGTATATCGGAAAATAATTTATACTTTTGTCAGTTAGTCTGTTTAATTAAACATTGAATAATTAGTATTATGAATAGAATATTAGTAATCGGAGCCGGAGGAGTAAGTACTGTGGCCGTAAAAAAAATGGCTATGAATGCCGATGTTTTTACCGATATCATGCTGGCAAGCCGAACAAAAAGTAAGTGTGATAAGATTGCCGCAGATATTAAGAACATGGAAGTGCAAACCGCCAGGGTGAATGCCGATCATATCGGGGAATTGCTCGAATTGTTCGAATCATTCAGGCCCGATCTTGTTGTGAATCTGGCTTTGCCGTATCAGGATTTGTCCGTTATGGACGCATGTCTGTCGTATGGCGTAAGTTATCTGGATACGGCTAATTATGAGCCGCTTGACGAAGCCAAATATGAATATAGCTGGCAATGGGCGTATAAAAATAAATTTGAAAAAGCAGGCTTGACGGCTATATTGGGATGCGGATTTGATCCGGGCGTGACGGGTGTTTTTACAGCTCATGCGGCGAAATATCATTTTGATGAAATACATTATCTGGATATTGTCGATTGTAACGGTGGAGACCATCATAAGGCTTTTGCGACAAATTTTAATCCGGAAATAAATATTCGCGAGATTACGCAGAAAGGGAAATATTACGAAGATGGCAAATGGATGGAAACGGATCCCTTGTCTGTTCATAAACCTCTGACATACCCGGCTATCGGAGTGCGGGAATCTTATCTTATGTATCATGAGGAACTGGAGAGTATTGTAAAAAATTTCCCCACAATTAAACGTGCGCGTTTCTGGATGACATTCGGCCAAGAATATCTTACACATCTTCGCGTGATGCAAAACATCGGTATAACGAGCATCAAACCGGTGATGTATAAAGGTGTTGAAATAGTCCCAATTCAGTTTTTGAAAACCATTCTTCCCGATCCGGGCGAACTGGGAGAGAATTATACGGGCGAAACGTCGATCGGTTGCCGGATACGCGGAATAAAAAACGGCATGGAACATACATATTATATATATAATAATTGTAGTCATCAGGAAGCATATAAGGAAACGGGAACGCAGGGGGTAAGTTATACAACCGGTGTTCCGGCAATGATTGGCGCGAAACTGTTCTTAAAAGGGATATGGAAAAAACCGGGTGTACTGAATGTCGAAGAATTTGATCCTGATCCGTTTATGAAAGAACTGAACGAACAAGGTTTGCCGTGGGTCGAAGTGTTTGACGGCGAATTGGAAGCATGAAGAATTTGAAAATGGAACGTTAACAGGTTCGAGTCGGGAGTTAAACATTAAAAATTCAACATTCAACATTAAAAATTCAACATTAAAATATTAACCATTAAATGATTTAAATATGAAAATAGGAGATAAAACGCCTGATTTACTGGGCTTTGATCAGGATAATAAAGAAGTAAGACGTAGCGATTATAAAGGGAGGAAGATTGCATTGTATTTTTATCCTAAAGATAATACAAGCGGCTGTACGGCTGAGGCATGCAATCTTCGCGACGGTTATCGCGATTTACGTAAAGCGGGATATGAAATTATCGGCGTAAGTAAGGACACTGCAAAATCGCATCAGGATTTTGTTGAAAAATACGCGTTGCCGTTTCGCTTGATTGCCGATACGGATCATAAACTGCAAGAACTGTTTGGCGTGTGGACGGAAAAGAGTATGTATGGACGGAAATATATGGGAACACTGCGACAAACTTTCCTTATTGACGAAAATGGCGTTGTCGAAGAGATCATCGAAAAAGTCAAAACGAAAGATCATGCAGCACAAATTCTGAATGATTATCTGTCGCGGACAATAGGCCGGTAATGATAATGATAATTATATTAGTATTCCGAATGTTGTCGTTTTTATCATAATAATAGTGATTCATAATTAATAATAAATAGTATGGCTAAAGAAAAAGAAGAAAAAAAAGTTCAGGCAGAAGAGACGAATGAAAAAGGCGCCGTTAATGCCGATAAACTGAAAGCATTACGCGCAGCGATGGATAAGATTGAAAAGAGCTATGGCAAAGGTTCGATTATGAAACTCGGCGATGAGAAAATTGAGAATGTAGATGTCATTTCTTCGGGTTCGATAGGACTTAATGCGGCTCTTGGTGTGGGAGGTTATCCTCGTGGACGTGTAATTGAGATTTACGGCCCTGAATCGTCAGGGAAGACGACGCTGGCTATTCATGCTATTGCCGAGGCGCAAAAGGCCGGTGGTATAGCAGCTTTTGTCGATGCCGAACATGCGTTTGACCGTTTCTATGCGGCGAAACTTGGCGTTGATGTCGATAATTTGTGGATTTCACAACCCGATAATGGCGAACAGGCGCTTGAGATTGCAGAACAACTTATCCGTTCGTCGGCTGTAGATATCATCGTGATAGATTCGGTAGCAGCGTTGACGCCAAAAGCGGAAATAGAAGGAGATATGGGCGATAGTAAAATGGGGTTGCAGGCGCGACTGATGTCACAAGCCCTGCGTAAACTGACAGCTACTATCAGTAAGACGAAGACTACCTGCATATTTATCAATCAGTTAAGGGATAAAATAGGCGTTATGTTCGGTAATCCCGAAACGACGACCGGTGGTAACGCGCTGAAATTTTATGCCTCCGTGCGGATTGATATCCGTCGTGTTACTTCGCTTAAAGACGGAGACGAAGTAATTGGGAATCAGACGCGTGTGAAAATCGTTAAAAATAAAGTTGCGCCTCCGTTCCGTAAAGCGGAATTTGACATTATGTTCGGAGGAGGAATTTCTCATTCGGGCGAAATTATAGACCTTGGCGTGGATCTTAATATAGTGAAGAAAAGCGGAGCATGGTTCAGTTATAATGAAACGAAACTCGGACAGGGACGCGATGCCGCAAAAAAATGCGTGGAGGATAATCCCGAACTGGCAGAAGAACTTGAAGGTTTAATTTTTAAAGCATTGAAAAAATAAAAGATATATCTTTTTCGTTTATTCCGAAAAAAGCAGATCAAATTAATGTCAAAAGACGTATACCGGCAATTGTGCGCAAGGGAGGACAGCATACCTGTTTTTTCTCGTGACTGGTGGCTTGATGTCGTATGTGGTGAAAATTGGGATGCGCTGGTGCTGGAAAAGGAGGGTAGGGTATATGCTGCCTTGCCCTTGTATATACCGTGCAGGCGGATTATTATCATGCCTTATTATACGCAGACGATGGGGATATGGTTTGCAAGAGAATCTGCGGATACTAAATATTCATCCATGCTTGGACGGCGGCAAGCGGTTTGCATATATTTTATCGGACAACTGAGGAAATACCGCAGATTTTTCCAGAATTTCAGTTATGAATTTACCGACTGGCTACCGTTTTATTGGGAAGGATATTCGCAGACTACCCGTTATTCGTATGTTTTGAATGGACTGAAAGATACCGGTAAAGTGCTGGCTAATATGAGTGAGCAGACAAGACGCCATATCAAAAAAGCGGAGAGGCAATCCATTATGGTGCGTTGTGGCATTCCGGAGGATGATTTTTTAAGGATACAATCGTTGACTTTCCGAAGACAGAATAAAAAAAATACCCAAAGCCCGGCGGTCTTGAGACGGCTTATTGATGCTGCCCGTAAACGTGGACAAGGTGATATTTTCGGCGGATACGATAATGATGGCAATCTTCATGCTGTTGCATTTGTCGTATGGCAGAATAGTTCCGCCTATTATATAGCGGGAGGTGGCGACCCGGCGTTCCGTTCTTCCGGAGCACATTCTCTTGTGCTATGGGAGGCGATAAAATATGTCTCGCAATATACGGATGTATTTGATTTTGAGGGGTCGATGATATCGGGTGTCGAACATTTTTTTCGTGAGTTCGGAGCCATACAGACGCCTTATTTTACTATTACACGCGGAAAACTAAGCCTCGTTGACAGAATTTGTGTTAAATTGAAAATGGGGTTTTAATAAGCTGAAGGATGTGAAAAACCGAATGACAGAGATGTTAGTGATACGGAATATATGTTGCAGGTAATAGCAGAACATAGACAAAAAACGGACAAGCGATGACGGATGTAATACGATATATACTTCGCTTTATGATTGGTGAACATCTTGCAGATGATGTTACCCGTTTTGTCGGGTATACATCCGATGTATCTTTATTTCCCGATTATAAGGTAGTAATTGTTCCGTCGGGCTTTTTCGATGAAGGAACCTACGGAACCGCTAAGACGAGACCTGTAATACCCCTTAGAAGTATAAAAAAAATTCCTTTTTTATTTGGCGCACCGGATATAGAACGGATAGGAGATACCATCGTCGTTCATGCGGATCTTGTCGCGAGCGCATATTTTTTGTTAAGCCGCTATGAGGAAATATTACATCGTGACATACGTGATAAACACGGACGTTTCCCCGGTTGCAAATCGTTGCCGCAACGTGCAGGATTTATTGACCGGCCTGTGGTTGACGAGTATGGAAAACTTTTGCGTAAATGCTTGAATGATAATGGCGTGAATGTTGACGAACTTTTTCCGTTTATAAGAAAGATAAATCTTACTCATGATGTAGATGTGCCGTTTAGCGGACGTACGTGGCGGAATGTCGCGCGTAAAATGTTGTCGGGGCGAAATCCCGTTGCTGTTATCCGGGAGAAATATTCGCCTTTGGAGCAGGATCCATATTACACTTTCCCCTGGATGCTTGAACAGGATGCAATACTGCAACGCGCCACAGACGCCGATCGCTGTCAATCTTTGTTCTTTTTTCGTGCGGGAGGAACAGCCCGGCAAGACAGACCGCATTATGATCTGCGCGGGAAAGATATTCAATCGTTATATTCCTTGTGTAAGCAATATGCTGTGACAATCGGACTTCATAGCAGTTATCAGGCGGGAATAAATCCGTCCCTTATTTTGTCTGAGAAAAGAAATCTGGAAGATGCTTTCGGAATGGAGATAAAGCATAACCGCCATCATTTTCTTGCTTCGCGCGAACCGGAAGATATGGAATATCTCGAAAAGGCCGGTTTTACGGACGATTATACAGTCGGTTATGCCGACGTCGCAGGATTTCGCCTGGGAACATCTCTGCCGGTACGGTATATCAATCCCGCCACACGCCGGTTGTCCAATCTTATGCTTCATCCTCTGACCGTTATGGATTGTACGCTGAACGAGATAAAATATATGAATCTGACCGGCGACGGGGCGGAAGAGTATTGTATGAGATTGATTAGGCATATACGTGACGTAAACGGCGAGCTTACGCTATTGTGGCATAATACGTCGGCTGTTGAACGACACGGATATTTACGCGGATTATACAGCAAATTAATAAATCACGTTGGATGCGAGTTCCATACGAACATTAAAAAACAAATTATTCACGTATGAAAAATAGTATGAAAATAGTGACAATAATAGGCGCAAGGCCACAGTTTATAAAGGCGGCTATGATAAGCCGGGCGATAAAAGAGCATAATATTGAAGAAGGACATGAAATAGAGGAATATATTCTTCATACAGGGCAACATTATGATGAAAATATGAATGATGTTTTTTTTAATGAACTGGGCATAAAAAAGCCGGACCGTCAGTTACATTGTGGAGGTCAGGCAAACCGCAATGTGATGCTTGCGGAGATGCTGACAGGCATCGGGAAGGCGTTGCTTGAATACCGGCCGAATGGCGTCATGGTATATGGCGATACGACGTCAACATTGGCGGGAGCTTTGGCCGCTTCGCAATTGCATATACCGGTTTTTCATGTTGAGGCGGGATTGCGCAGTTTTAACAAACAGATGCCCGAAGAAATAAACCGTATCCTGACGGATCATATCGCGTCGTTACTTTTTTGTCCAACATACAGAGCGATTGGGAATCTGGCTAAAGAAAGTATCACAAAAGGTATATTTTGGACGGGAGATGTCATGTATGACGCAGCGCTTACTTTTGGAAAAATAGCGGAAGCAAAATCGAAAATCCTGTCGTCATTAGGTCTGCAATCCGGGAAATTCCGGTTATGTACCGTTCACCGCGCTGAAAATACGGACAATCCCGAACGATTGACGCAAATAATTCTTGCGCTTCTGGAAATAGCGACTTCCGACTGTCCGGTTATCTTTCCGCTTCATCCGCGAACGAAAGTGTATATTGATAATTATAACCTTCGTGTAACGATTGCAACAAACAAAGCGCTTCGAATAATTGAACCGGTAGGTTATCCAGATATGATCGCGCTTGAAAAAAATGCTAAAACGATATTTACCGATTCCGGAGGAATACAAAAAGAAGCTTATTTTCATCGTACGCCTTGTATAACGTTACGTGACGAGACGGAATGGATTGAAACCGTCGAGGCAGGTTGGAATCGGATGGCCGGATTCAATACGGAAAAAATAATCGAATGTCTTGGCGAAAATCCGGTACGAACGGAAATACAAGAATATGGAGACGGTCATGCCGCAGGAAAAATAATAAATGCAATCGTAAAATGTTTCGAAACAGGGTTATGTTGATTTGTTGAGAGAAAAGTTTGTTGAGAGAAAAGATATAAAAAAGTAATTTAGAGTGAAGAAAAAATCAGTTCTGATATTGTGCGACATATTTCCGCCGGCATTTGGCCCACGTATGGGATATTTATGCAAATATCTCCAACGTAACGGGTGGAAGCCGGTGGTAGTAACCGAATTTATTGACGAGAATTTTTTTTCGTTTTTGGAAGGATGCGCGGAGGTATCGTATATACATTATTATAATAGGAAAGGGTTTGCCGGAAAAGTAGAGTGGGCGATAACTTTTTTGCGTGATATAATGTTTGGTTATAAAAATAAACGAATGTATCGCGAAGCTTTAATGATTTCGGAAAAACATCATTTTGACCTTATCTTATGCAGTACATATCGTACTTTTCCGTTGCTTGCCGCCTGGCGTCTGGCGTATACGACCGGATTGCCGCTGATTGTCGATTTGCGGGATATAATTGAACAATGCGAGGGAAACGAACTTATAGAACACAAATTGCCGGGTATATTCGGACTGGATCGTCTTATTATTTCCGGTTTCTATAAACGAAGTCTGGCGATAAGAAATAAAATATTACGTGATGCCGTTTGCGTTACGACCGTATCTCCCTGGCATGTATCGGTATTGAAGGCTTATAATGTTAATACTCAATTGATTTATAACGGTTACGATCCTGAAATATTTTATCCTTCCGATAAAAAAATGACCGATAAATTTTTTATTACATATACCGGTCGTTTGTTTAGTATTGCCTTGCGTAATCCTGATTTGTTATTTAGAGCCGTAGAAAGACTATCTCAAGAAAAAGTTATTACTTGCGATAGATTTCAAATACGTTGGTTTGTAGATGATAAATCGAGAGCGCTCATTGCAGAAATGGCAGATAAATATGCTAATATTGAGGATTATATGAAGTATTTTGAGTATGTCCCGGCTGCAAAAATACCCGATATCCTGAATGAGAGTTCTATACTGTTAATACTGACTAACAAGACCGGTGCCGACGGGCCTAAAGGCATTATGACTACAAAGTTTTTCGAAGCGTTAGCCGTTAGAAAACCAATATTATGCGTCCGTGGCGACGAAGGATGCCTTGAAAAGATCATAAACCGCACGCGTTCCGGTTTATCCGCTCATAATGAGGATGAAGTATATAATTTCATTAAAGAACATTACCTGCGATGGAGAGAAGGTAAACCCAGTGAAGATAATTCCGATAAAGATGAAATAAAAAAATTCTCGCGTGAAGAACAGGCAAAGCAGTTTGTTAAAATATTTGATCGGACAATAAATGACGACCTGCACCGGACTGTATGCGACTTATTGTAAAAACAATGGATAAAATACTGAATCTTGTTTCTATCAATATCCCATGGCCGGCTAATTATGGCGGGGTAATTGATATATATTATAAAATCAAAGCGCTACACGATTGTGGCGTTAAGATTATACTGCACTGTTTCGAATACGAACGACCGCGCGCAGCAGAATTGGAGGACGTCTGCGAAGAAGTATATTATTATCGCCGCCACACGGGGATTTTAACGAACATAACCTGTTTGCCGTATAATGTATATAGTCGTAAAGACAAACGGTTGATAAACAACCTGCTGAAAAACGATTATCCAATACTGTTCGAAGGACTTCATACGTGTTATTATCTGAATGACCGGCGGTTAAAACATCGTTTTAAAATTTTTCGCGAGTGTAATATTGAACATGCCTATTATCGTGAAATCGGAAAAGCGGAACATAATATAATAAAAAAATGGTTCTTTTATATAGAATCGTTAAGGTTTAAAAAATATCAAAAGAGGGTAGCTGACGCAACGTTAATGATTGCCGTATCGCAGACGGATACGGATTATTTACAGAAAGAATTTCCATGTAAAAAGGTGGAATTTATACCGTGTTTTCACGCTAATGACGAAGTTACGGCCACTGTCGGGCAGTCGAATTTCTTGCTTTACCATGGTAAACTTTCGGTTAAGGAAAATGAGAAAGCCGCCCTCTACCTTATTGAAAATATTTTTTGTAAATTAGCGCCATATAGTTGTATTATAGCGGGAATGAACCCTTCGGATGCATTATTGAAAGCCGCGGCGCGTTATGGTAATATCACGATGGAGGCAAACCCATCCGTCGAACGGATCAACGAACTTATACGTACGGCCCAGATAAATTTGCTTGTGACGTTTCAGGATACAGGTTTGAAACTGAAGTTGTTAAATAGTTTGTTCGCCGGACGTCATGTTCTTGTCAATCGGATGATGCTTGCCGGTAGCGGCCTTGATGATCTTTGTTATATTGCCGCAACACCTGACGAAATGATTGACATGTGTCGTGAACTTATGGAAAAACCTTTTTCCATGGATATTTTAGGAGAGCGCCGAAAGCGGCTATTCCCCGTTTTTTCTAATGAATATCAGGCGAAAAAACTGATTCGCATGATAACATGGAGCGACTAAACGGAATTGTGATTTTACCGTATTATATGAGAATTTTGCAATGTGGCAGGAAATAATAATAGTGATCATTGCGGTGATTGTCGCAGGATGTGTCGGTTACAAGATATGGCGTTATTTTACAAAACCGTCATCTCCATGTGATAATTGTACCGGATGTTCACTTAAAGAACAGTTGAAGAATAGAGTCGGAAAGCATGGAAAGCATCACTTATGAGTATAATCCAGTTTCACATCTATACTTTTAGCTTTGTTCACGTTGATATTCAGAGTCTCGAAACCTGTGGCAGAGATAGTGAGCATGTCGTTTTCCATACTTTCGATGGAATAGCGTCCGTCTTTTGCGCTTGTTACCGTTTTACCCGAATAATTCAATTTGACTGAGGCTCCGGCAACAGGCGTAGCCTGAACATCTCTGACCGTTCCTTTTACCGTGATAGCTTTGCCGGGATTTTTCGCGATATCCTGGCGGCCTGGCACTTTCACATTGCCGGACGTATCCGGAACAGCGTGCGACGCTCTCACATTGATTGTCTTTTTCAATTTTATATCGTCGGACGCGCCTCCCACCTGCAGTTCAAAGTCGCCGTCTTCGACGATCCTGTTCATGTTAATATCGTACAGGGCGAGTTCCTGTATCGGCAGGCGCAGTTCGACCGTTTGAGTTTCACCGGCGTTCAGAAATGGCTTGGCGAACGCTTTCAGTTGTTTGACGGGAGTAACCACCGAACTGACTATGTCCCGGAAGTATAACTGTACGACTTCCTTGCCTGCTGTTGTACCGCTATTTTTCAGTGTTACTTTTACGGTTAAAGTGTCGAACGGATGCAACTGTCCGGAGGGCGAAATTTGCATGTCGAGATACTCGAACGAAGTATAACTCAGTCCGTATCCGAAAGCCCACAGGGGAGCGGGCGACGAAAACACATAATCTCTGCCCGGTTGGCCGGGGCTTCCCGGCTGATGATAAAAGCCTTTGTCGGTGGGTAGATGATTGTAGAAGACCGGCAGATGTCCAGTGCTTTGCGGGAACGAAAACGGTAGCCGCGCCGAAGGGTTTGTGTCGCCGAACAGCATGGCGGCAATAGCATCGCCGGCTTTTTCTCCGCCATACCACTGTATTACTATGGCCTGGAGATGTTCTTTCATCCAGGGAATGGCAAAAGGTTTGCCGGTAACGAGTACAAGCACGACGGGCTTGCCGACGGCATGAATTCTTTTTATCAAATCGCTCTGCACGCCGGTCAGTTCGAGCGACGAGAGGTCAAAACCTTCTCCGCTTGTAAC
>JAIRMH010000180.1 GCA_031258835.1 Tannerella sp. | reverse complement strand
TGGCTACGTTATGGATCACATTTGACGGCGACGACGAGGGAGAATTATTTGATATCGACCGGTTCGTATTTGAATAGCATTATTTCCTTCCGAAATCTGCCGGAATCTCGCCCCATTTGTTGGTTTCCCATTTGAGGATTTTTGTTGTACAGGTGTTTTCCTGCAGCCATTTTTCCGCACGTGCTATTAAATCGAATATCGGCTTGTTTATTTCCGTACGTTCAAGTTTTGTTTTGCATTTTTTTTGTTGTACCCAAAGAATTGCATTCTGGCTGTCGGAGTATATGGGCATATTACATTCGTTTTTGTGGAATAATGCCAGTCCGTGCACCAGGGCTAAAAATTCTCCAATGTTATTAGTGCCCTGCGCCATAGGGCCGACATGAAAAATCTGTTGTCCTGTTTCTACATAAACGCCACGGTATTCCATTTTTCCCGGGTTCCCGCTACAGGCCGCGTCGACAGCCAGACTTTCCCGTATGTATGGGAGTTCTTCGTTTTTGTCTAAACTCCGGTTTATTTTCGACGATGAGCCTATATAATCGGAGGGAGATTCCGAATAAGCCTTTTCCGCATCATCTTTTGATTCAAAAGATTTGTAAATCGCTCCTACATATCCTTTTATCTGAAGCTGACAATCTGTCCAATTGTCGTAAACGCCGGGATGAACGCCATTCCATACAACATAATATTTTTGTTTTACTCTCTTTGACATCGGTACTGTTTTTTAGTTGAAAAAAAATACAAATATAGCAATCAAATTCAAAATAGTAAATTTTATTTTGCTATCCTTCCGGATTTGTATTACCTTTGCGTCTGATTATGAATGAAAATCATTTGACACGTATTTTTCTGGTAGGTTATATGGGAGCAGGTAAAACTACGATTGGAAAAGTTTTATCGAGGAGGATGAATTTTTCCTATATTGATACGGATCATTATATAGAACGCCGTTATCGGAAGAAAGTAAGCGACATATTTGCCGCTGAAGGGGAAATGTATTTCAGGGAGATGGAACATCGTATATTGTGCGAAATTTCGGAATTTGAGAATATTGTCATATCAACCGGAGGAGGTCTGCCATGTTTTAATGGTAACATGGAGATAATGAATAATACGGGGACAACGATATATATAGACATATCGGTAGAAGAACTTGCCGCACGTTTGCGGGCAAGTAAGACGGTACGTCCTGTATTGCAAAATCGTTCGGGTAATGAACTGATTGATTTTATCAGAGAGAATTTGGATAAACGCAGGCCATTTTATGAGCAAGCCGGGATTCGTTTTAATGCAGATCCGATGTATACGCGATGTGACGCGGAAGTGTTGGCGGAAAAGCTGGAAGTGCTCATTTATGATCAAAAGAAAACTAAAATAGATAGAAATTTGTCATGACGGAACAAGCAAAAGTTAAAACATTAGATCAGATTGTGATTCGTTTTTCGGGGGACAGCGGCGACGGAATGCAGTTGACCGGAACGATCTTCTCAAACCTGTCCGCTATTTTTGGAAATGATATTTCGACGTTTCCGGATTATCCTGCCGAAGTGAGAGCTCCGCAGGGATCGCTGAGCGGAATATCGGGTTTTCAGGTTCATCTGGGTTCAAAAAAGATATTTACGCCGGGCGACAAAGCCGATGTGCTGGTCGCAATGAATCCCGCAGCGCTGAAAGTGAATGTGAAGAATTTAAAGTCCGATTCGGTAATTATCATTGATACGGATTCTTTTCAGAAGCGGGATCTTGAAAGGGCGGAATATAAGACCGGAGATCCTTTTGAAGAACTCGGATTGAAAGACAGGCAGGTAATAGCCGCCCCTGTTTCTACGATGGTTCGTGACGGATTGTCGGAATACGGACTGGACGGCAAGTCGGCTTTACGCTGTAAAAATATGTTCACATTAGGCCTCGTATGTTGGTTATTCGACCGTCCGGTAGATACGGCCATAACGATGCTTCAGAATAAATTCGTCAAAAAGCCGGTTATCGCTCAGGCGAATATTAAAGCATTGACCGATGGATATAATTACGGCCATAATATTCAGGCGTCCGTTTCTACCTATCGTATCGAAGGAACGAAGATCGAACCGGGCATATACAAGGATATCAACGGAAATAACGCCGTATCTTACGGTTTGATTGCCGCTGCCGAAAAAGCAGGGTTAAGATTGTTTTTAGGAAGTTATCCGATCACTCCCGCAACGGAAATTCTACAAGAGCTTTCCAAACATAAAAATCTGGGCGTTATTACTATGCAGGCCGAAGACGAGATTGCCGGGATCTGTACCGCTATCGGCGCAAGTTTTGCCGGGTTACTTGGCGCAACATCTACTTCCGGGCCCGGTCTGGCGCTGAAAAGCGAAGCGATAGGACTTGCGGTGATTGCCGAGTTGCCGCTTGTCGTTGTGGATGTACAGCGCGGCGGGCCGTCGACCGGCATGCCTACCAAAAGCGAACAGGCAGACCTTATGCAGGTACTGTATGGGAGGAACGGTGAAAGCCCCGTCGTCGTACTTGCCGCTTCTACGCCGACGGATTGTTTTGATATGGCGTTCTGGGCGGGCAAACTGGCGGTAGAGCATATGACACCGGTCGTTTTATTGTCGGACGCTTTCCTCGCAAACGGTTCTTCCGCATGGCGCATTCCGGATTTAAACGATTATCCGGAAATAAAGCCGAACGATGTGAACAATTACACGGAAGAGGCGCCGTGGAAACCCTATCGACGTGACGGCAATTCGCTTGTGCGTTACTGGGCGGCGCCCGGTACGGAAGGTTTTACGCACCGTATAGGAGGATTGGAAAAAGATTATGATACAAGCTCAATCTCTACCGATCCGATGAATCACCAGAAGATGGTTGTTACGCGTCAGGCCAAGATCGATAAAATTGCAGATTTCATACCCGAATTGAAAGTCGTCGGCGATCAGGATGCGGAACTTTTGCTGGTAGGGTGGGGCGGTACTTACGGTCATTTGTATGAAGCGATGGAAATCATGCAGTCGAAAGGGAAAAAAGTCGCGCTGGCGCATTTCCGTTTCATCAATCCATTGCCACGGAATACGGCAGAAGTGCTGAAACGATATAAAAAAGTAATTGTCGCCGAACAGAATAACGGTCAATTTGCAAATTACCTGCGCAGCAAAATAAATGATTTTAACCCATACCGGTTCAACCGTATTAAAGGACAGCCTTTCATCGTATCGCGTCTGGTGGAGGAATTTACCGGGATCATGGAAAATTCGTGACGGAACGGCAGAACTGGAATACGACATTATTAAACTTCATGAACATATATAACGATAAGAAATATGAGTACAATATACGAACCCAAAAATTATAAAAGCGACCAGTATGTACGTTGGTGCCCTGGGTGCGGCGACCATGCGGTATTGAATTGTTTGCATAAGGCGATGGCGGAGATCGCCATCCCGCCCTTTCGGACGGCAGTCATTTCCGGTATCGGATGTTCTTCGCGTTTACCTTATTATGTGGATACGTATGGCTTTCATACGATTCACGGACGTGGCGCCGCGATTGCTACCGGCGTAAAAACCGCCCGTCCGGATCTGAGCGTATGGCTCGTCACGGGCGACGGCGATTGTCTGGCTATCGGGGGGAATCATTTTATTCATGCCGTGAGGCGCAATGTCGACATGAACATTGTGTTGATGAATAATAAAATATACGGGTTGACGAAAGGACAGTATTCTCCGACATCCGATCGCGGATTTGTTACAAAAAGTTCTCCCTATGGAACGGTCGAAGACCCGTTTAGTCCTGCCGAGTTAACGTTAGGAGCGCGCGGTACGTTTTTTGCCCGTTCCATTGATACGGATCTGAAGAACCTTACGGATATTTTTGTCGCTTCGGCAAGACATAAAGGGACGTCGGTTGTCGAAATACTCGTCAATTGCGTGATTTTCAATTCGGGAACGCACGCCTCTGTCGCCGACAGGGAGTTTCGTGATGAAAGGACGATCTTCCTTCGTCATGGCGAAAAAATGATTTTCGGTAAAGACAAAGATAAAGGACTTGCGCTCGACGGATTGAAACTTAAAGCCGTAACCATCGGTCGGGACGGTTATACGATCGATGACATCCTTGTACACGACGCCCGGGAAAAAGATCCTGCGCTTCATAATATGTTGGCAGTGATGCATGGAGATTTGCCTGTAGCGATGGGCGTTATCCGCGACACGGACGCTCCTGTGTACGATGAATCCGTTCATCAACAAATAGAAGCCGTAAAAGCCAAAAAACCGGAACGGACATTGCACGAAATGCTGATGAGCGGCGAAACATGGGAAATCAAAGAGTCTACCGAACATTGCTAAAATTAATACGCTAAACGTTATAAAAACGAATCTTTTTTTGTTTCATATTGAAAAAAGTTTCCGGCGAGTTTGTCGGGAACTTTTTTTTTATTATCTTTGTCGCCTGTTTCATGACTTATCTGATTGATAATGGCAGGTCCCATAGCTCAGTTGGTTAGAGCATCTGACTCATAATCAGGGGGTCCTTGGTTCAAGCCCAAGTGGGACCACAAAATTGAAAAGAAAAACAGCGCAAGTCCTTGAAATTTAACAGATTTCAGGGACTTTGTCTTTTTAAATAGTCGTCCCTTAAAAAGACAGTCAAATGGCCGTAAATCAATAAAATACTTATTCGAAAACAAAGACTCTCCGAGCATCCGCCAACCGTCGCGCGCCAATCAGCACGCCGTCCAAATATATAATGCCCTTCAATTTAAACAGTCATTCATTTGCCTGTACCCATCGGAGTGTTTTCATATATAGAATATTCATAAAAAACAATAAATTGTTTGTTTGTACGAATTTTATTCGTACACTTGTATCCATATTTTAACTAATTAAATTTTACAGATATGAAAAAAATTGTTTTTACTTTATTAAGTATGATGGTTACATCCATCATGTATG
>JAIRMH010000120.1 GCA_031258835.1 Tannerella sp. | reverse complement strand
TTGCTGGAATATACGAAGAATATCACTATTTGCGATCCTCATGTTGATATTCAAAAAGCAAAGGACGAATATAACGTAGATATCACAAAGACAATTCCGGAACAAAAATATGATACTGTTATATTGGCCGTAGCACACGATGAATTTAAGAAAATAAATAATATATTATCAACATCATCTATTGTTTACGATGTGAAAGGATTTTTTCTTGAATATGAATTTGACGGACGACTGTAAAACTTAATTATAAATTACAGTATCCCGATTTTATGTCAGAAGATTTACTCGCCCAGTGTTGGAAAAGAGATTGGCGGATGGCGTAAAAAGAAAAGAAGATAATAAAAACGATAGAATATAATGAAAACAGCGCTCATCACCGGCATAAACGGACAGGATGGTTCGTACCTTGCCGAATTTTTATTGGATAAAGGATACAGGGTGCACGGGATTATCCGTCGCAGTTCTACGTTCAACACGCAAAAAATCGAACATCTGTACATTGATGATTTGATTGAAGACATGCACAAAAACCGCAAGGTGCAACTGCACTATGGCGACATGACAGATTCGTCGAACCTGATCCGGCTGATACAGGCCATCCGCCCGGACGAGGTGTATAACCTCGCGGCGCAATCGCATGTGAAAGTGTCGTTTGAAGTGCCGGAATATACCGCCGAGACCGACGGCATCGGGACATTGCGATTGCTGGAAGCCATCCGCATCTGCGGATTAGAAAAGACTGCAAAGATCTATCAGGCATCCACTTCCGAACTATATGGGCTGGTGCAGGAAACACCGCAAAGCGAAACTACGCCTTTTTACCCGCGTTCGCCGTATGCGGTGGCGAAACTATACGGCTATTGGATTACGAAAAATTACCGTGAAGCCTATGGTATGTTTGCCGTGAACGGCATCCTGTTTAATCACGAGAGCGAACGCCGCGGCGAGACGTTTGTTACGCGCAAGATCACGCTGGCCGCCGCCCGTATAGTGCGCGGCTATCAGAAGAAACTATATCTGGGCAACCTTGATGCCCGTCGTGACTGGGGCTATGCAAAAGATTATGTGGAGTGTATGTGGCTCATCCTGCAACATGCTACGCCGGAGGATTTTGTCATTGCCACCGGCGAAATGCACACCGTCCGTGAGTTTTGCACACTGGCGTTCCGGGAAATGGGCATCACGCTGGAATGGCAAGGCAAGGGTGCAGACGAAAAAGGCATTGACACGAAAACCGGAAAAATATTGATAGAGGTCGACCCGGCTTATTTCCGTCCAACGGAAGTCGATCAACTGCTGGGAAATCCGGCAAAAGCAAAAAAACTGCTGGGGTGGAATCCTACCCAAACGCCGTTTGCGGAATTAGTAAAGAAAATGGCTCGGTTCGATTATGAATATGTAGAAAAGATGCGCAGAACATGAATATACTTCACAAGATATACGTAGCAGGGCATAACGGCATGGTGGGTTCGGCCATTGTACGCAATTTGCAGGAAAAAGGTTTTGCAAACATCACAACGCGCACTTCCGCCGAACTGGATTTGCGCAGTCAAGCGGCGGTAAACGACTTTTTCGCCAGGGAAAAACCCGATTTCGTCTTCCTTGCGGCGGCAAAGGTCGGCGGGATTTTGGCCAATAACACCTATCCCGCGCAATTCATCTACGATAACCTTATGATTGAAGCCAACATTATTCACGCGGCGCATCTGCACCGTGTGAATAAGTTGCTCTTTCTCGGCAGTTCGTGCATTTATCCGAAGTTTGCGCCGCAGCCCATAAAGGAAGAATACCTCCTCACCGGCCTGCTCGAACCGACCAATGAGGCCTATGCCATCGCCAAAATCGCCGGCATTGAACTGTGCAAGTTCTACCGGCGCGAGTACGGCGATAACTTTATTTCGGCGATGCCCACCAACCTCTACGGGATAAACGACAACTTTGATTTAAATACGTCGCACGTCTTGCCGGCGCTGCTCCATAAATTCCATGAAGCCAAACAGCGGTCTGCCGCGAGCGTTGTCCTATGGGGCAGCGGCAAGCCCAGACGTGAATTTCTCTATGTTGACGATCTTGCCGACGCCTGCGTGTTCCTGATGCAACATTACAATGACGAAATCCACATCAATGTGGGCGTGGGCGAAGATTTGGAAATCGGCGAACTGGCCGAATTGATAAAATGCATCACCGGTTATCGCGGCGCTATCGAACATGATCTTTCCAAGCCTGACGGCACTCCGCGCAAACTGTTAGACGTAACCCGCCTTCGCCAACTCGGGTGGAAGAGCCAAACTTCCCTCGATACCGGCATCCGGAAAGTGTATGAGTGGTACGTCAACATCCTGTCTTCGCATACGGGATGATTATGTTAATAGGCGTATTGCCCAGAGACATCGTCGGACGGACGGTTGTTTATTTTAACAGCCAAATTCCCAGCCAAACAACCGCTATTCCGATCAGCACGCTTGCCATAACATAGAGTATTCCTAATAATGTATGGCCGGATTCAAATAATCGCAGACTTTCGGTCGAAAAAGCCGAAAAGGTTGTAAAACCCCCGCAAAAACCTGTTACGAATAACAATCGATAATTTTCGTCCAACATTTGCCGTTGCTCAATGACACCTATTAACAGTCCTATCACAAAACATCCGAGTATGTTCACAAAAAAAGTGCCTGTCGGAAACATGGTATGGCCTATTTTATTAGAACACATCGCACTGAGATATCGTAAGATGCTTCCGACACCTCCGCCCAATCCGACTAACAACATTTCTTTTATCATGTTTAAACGATATTTTTATTTATCCGAAAATGCAAATATACATGATTTTTTTCAATCACACACAGACGAATAAAAATATCAGTACACTTCAAATTCCGCTATTTGAGCGGCATTATTGTTCATTCCTGTCCGTGTAATACTCAGACGAACATAGCGGGCGGTAATCGGTTTAGCCAACAGGCGGTCGGTTTCCGCTTCGGTGTTCGAAGTAACTTCGTCGACCGTTTGCCATGTGGCGTCAGGGTGCGACTTTATTTCCAGGCGATAGTCTTGGGCTATGAAATTCATCATATTACCTCGACCAACGCCACCATGATAGACAAACCATCCCTGCACCGTTTCTTCTTTTCCGAGATCAAACTCCAAAAATTTCACCTCGTTTTCAGAGTTGAAATCCGTCCAGCGCGTGTTAAAATCATTGTCGACAGCTGCTGCGGCCTTGCCGCCAAAACGATTTCGATTATTGCCACCCTCGCCGGACATTGCCGTAACGACTTTCCCCTTCAGCAGATTTTTACGGGCAACGATATTGATTGCCAGATCTTCCGGTTTCAATGCCGTAGCGAGTAATTCCGTCGCCGGGCGAACAGTTTCGTTTCCGTCTTGCGCCAATGTTGCGGCGAACAGCATTATGCGCGAATTGTCTGTCAGGATAAGCTGACTTGCTGTTTTGGGGATATCGACGGCGTAACGGAAAAGGTATGTAAACTCATAAGGTACGTCTTTCTGTTCAAACGCGGAGTGCTTATGGCCGCCTATGAATGCTATTTCCGCCGGCTTTAGGAATCCTTCCGTATGTTCCGTATGTCGCCATTGCCCGATAAACCCCGAATAATACGGGATATACAGTTCGACCGGTTTCCCGTCGACGTAGAACGTTGCGATCTGATCCTTGTATGTAGAAGCGGCCAGCAGATACAAGCGGTTATACGATCCGTCCTGCGGCAGTGTAATCGTATCGCCTCTGCACGTCATGGCGTTAGGCGCCGCCGGGTCGCCGAGCGCAAAGGTGATGCCGCCGTTTACCAGCGTATCCGGCCATAATTCCGCCGCATAAGAATAACCCTTGCCGTCGATATTCGCATCTGTGCGGAAGGCATTGTAGGTTGCCGTTTTGACATTGTACTTCAACTCGACGGGCAATGAATGTAAAGTGTTTTCCGGGGCGATGGCCGGTCGTTTCAGTTTGACGCTGTATGTCCGTATGGAGAAGGGTGTGATGCTGCCTGTCAGTGTACGGTCTTCGAACCCTACCGTCCCTATGCTGTCTTCGATGCCGTTCAGTTCCTTTGCTTCCAAAATTTCATCGGCAAAGGTCATATTAAAATGCTCGATTTTCTTCCCTGCCGTTTCATATACCCTGATTACGCAGGCATCCGTATTTTCCGCTTTTTTCAGCGTCTTTATCAGGATATTGTCATTGTCGACGGAGACGAACGAGAACTGTCGTCCCAGTGCACCTGCATGTTTGGTTGCGACAAAAGCTTTGGGCGGCTGGTTAAGCGCTTCCGCTTTATCTACTGTTTTAGCATCGACATAATCGCCTTGATGCCCTACGAGTGAATAAGTAAACGTATGAAAGCCGAAATCCTGCCTGTTTTGATAGGTATAGCCCCTGTTGGTGGCAGGCGTATGCAGTAATGTCAGTCGCAACGTATTGTCGTCGGGTTTATCCCAGCCATATTTGCTGTCGTTCATTACCGATACTCCGTAGCTGCCATCTTTGTCGGTCAGGTCCGCCCAATATTGTGCATACACTTCGTAAGCCGTTTCGGTATTGTTTTTCCGCTGTATGCTCCCCACTCCAAGGTCGTAAGTTGCCGATTCATTAGTAACGTTCAGAGGAAATTCCGCTTTCAGCAGTGCGTTTGTGGTCTGCCAGTCTATTTCATTGACAAAATCTATCCTGTCGTCCTGTCCGCCGTCGGTCAGACGGATATATTGCTTGAATATCGATTCGCCATATTTTTTTTCAACACACAGCGAAGCGCGCAACGGACCTTTTTCGACAGCCGAAATACGTACCTCTTCGGTAATGTTTTCCGGCACACGTTCAATCGTTGTTTTCATGATCTCCCAAGCCGGCCATGAGAACGATTCGTTTGGGGTAAAAAGCGCCAGCCGTATGGCTCGTCCACTACGCACAAGTTCTTTGTCACTACGTTTGTCTACGATGGAAACGACATCGCCGTTATCGTTAAGCGTCAGTTTGTAAACGGCGTTTTCGAGCGTTCTTTCGCTAACTTTCAGTGACGAGGCGGCTTTGGCTTTGCCTTGGCGGACGTCATATACCGAAAAAGAGGCGGCAGGCAGGCTTGCCGCTACCAACAAGTTTGTTTTCCCGTCTTTTTGTGAAATAAACTGTGCCGGAGCGACACGACCGCCATTGTCATAAACCTTGAAATCGCCGGATGATGATTTTGGGCTGTCGACAGTAATTTCTATCACCTCGTCAACCTGCCGGGCTACGGGATTTTGGATCACCAACGGGATGCCGTTCACCTGCGTATTCAACGTCCGGGCGACGCCTCCGGCCGACGATGTCCAGATTTGTGCAAACTGTTTTTGCGCAATCAACTCATCGTTCCATGAAAATTCGTATGCACGCGGTATGCTGGTGCCTGTCAAGTCATCGTGGAACTGGTGCCAGATAAACCGACGCCATGCTTCGGCAAGCGTTTCGCGCGGATAAGATTGTCCTCCCAGCCAGTCGGCAACAACTGCAGTCCGTTCGGCAGCATCGGCCAGCAATTCGTTTTTCCTGTTATACAGTTTCATAGCTGCCTCCGACGTATAGCATCCCGTGCCGTGTACATCCATCAACAATTCTCCGTTATGTACCGGCAATTCCGGATGACTGTCGAAGGGAAGATATTCCTTGTAAAGTCGGTCGCTTGTTGCACTGATAACTTGCAGCTCGCCGTCGCCGGCCAGTCCCTTTTCAACTGCGCGGACAGATTCGATAGTCGGTGCGCCGCCGGTATCGCCTGTTCCATAGTAGTGGTACAATACCCGATTGGGATTAGCTTCTGCCATGCGAATTAACTCTTCGTTATGACTGAGGTCTTCGTCGCGCCATCGCGTGGTATAATTGTGTGCATCGGCTATCAGCATGATGCGTGCGCCGTCTATACCTTGCCACAGTCCCATTTCGAAAGGAATTTTGCTGTCGCCGTAAAACGGGTTGCGACGCCATTGAAGTTTTTGTGTCGAAAATCCTATTAATCCCGCATGCGAGGCTACGGTTGGCAACGTCCATCCGAATCCGAAGCAGTCAGGCAGAAAAATATCCGTACTCTGCACGCCGAATTCGCTACGAAAAAATTGCTGACCGTAAAGGATATTCCGCATGAAAGATTCTGGCGAAGGGATATTAGCGTCTGCCGCATCCCATGTACTTCCGGTAATGTGCCAACGATTTTGGCGGACATATTTTTTCACTTCTTCGTATTTGTCGGGATAATATTCTTTCATCCATGCATATTTTATCCCTCCTTCAAAATTAAAAATATAATCGGGATATTGTTTGAGCAGAAACAGATTTTGGTCAAGCGTCTTCGAGACGTAATCGCGAATGGAAGTTTGTACGTCCCAGTTCCATTGCGAATCGAAATGAGCGTTCGACACGGCATACAATTTAGGTTTACCCTGTGTCTGGGCGAGCAATACGGGCATGTGCCGGTAATCTTCCCACAATTCATCTATCGTACGTCCGGTAAGTTCCTCCCATATGTTATCGTAGAACCTGTCTGTGCGGGCGGCTTCGTTAAGTTTGTCCACGATTTGCGGATCGCGCCGTTCTTCCAGCCATACAAAGAAACGCGCAGTGATGCGATAGGAACTGGAATAGTGGTGTTCGGGTTTCAGTTCGGGCAGCGTCCAGTTTGCTTCTTTGTTGTGAAGTCCGTACTTATAACGGACATAATCGGCGATGCCTTCCGTCACCCATCCGGGTACGCGACTCCGTCCGTAGTTCTGGACGATGTGCATGACCTCGTGCGTTACCACATCCAGATCATTCGGATTTTTTGCGAACCAGTCGGGGTTAAAGATAACTCTTCCGTTGAATGCGGCAGCCACACCATGGTAGCTTGTATCTACCGCAAAGACGACCCTTTTCTGCGCCTCTTTGTTATATCGTTCCGTCAAAACGGGGTATACTGCAAAGAAAGTCTTTATCAGAGCGTTCTTTACGGTTGGAGAGAATGTCGGGGCGTTACTGTAAAACACGAGTTTGTAGCCGCCCTGTTCGAGTGAGTCCTTTTGAGGGTAATCAGGTATGGCAGGCGCTGCGTTCCTGCCCCAATTTTGCGCTTGCATTGTAGCAAAAAAGCCCAATACCATGCAGCCGATCAGTAATAATCGAGTTGTTTTCATACACATTACTATTTTTTTGTTTTATAGTCTGTAAAATTCTTTCATTATATTTGTTATCAAAAGGGAGAATATGCCGACTGCATGCAGTACCGTCATACTCTCCCCTTGTGAATATCATTTGTATGCAAAGGTAGTATAATTTTTCCAATCACACACAAACAAATAAAAAATATCTTGCAAAATTTACAGAAAAAATATATACCGGATTATCAGTTATAACCTGGATTCTGTTTCAAGTTCGGGTTTGCCTGCAAAGCATTTCCCGGAATGGCAAAAAGCCTGCGCGAATGGTCTTTGTTAAGCGTACCGCCGCTACCATCTTGATATCCGGCATTTCCGTCCCACCATCCTCCAATGGCAAATTCGAACTTTCCGAAACGGATCAGGTCTTGCCTGCGTTTACCTTCGAAGATAAACTCGCGTCCGCGTTCGGCAAGCAGTTCGTCCAATGTCAGAGTAGACACGGTATAACGGTCGCCGTTGGCGATTGCTTCGGCGCTCTCCCAGTATTCGGACAGGAAGGCTCTTTTCTTAACGGTGTTTATCAAGTCGACGGCTTCCTGCGTAGTGACGCCTCCATTTTTGCGTATCAGCGCTTCGGCTTTGGCAAAATAGATGTCGCTCAAGCGGTACAGGATGAAATGATTATTACCGTAGTTGGGATCGCCCGTCTGTCCGGTTTTGTATTTATTATAGCGTGCGCCTGTATTTTCCGCGCAGTCTTGCCACATGTAACGGTAATCGTTTTTCGTACTCCACGAATATTGCAATTCGGGATTCTGACCATTGTATGCTCCGGAGAGATAGACTGAGGACTCGCCTCCGTCATAGTTCGTAATCACCAGATTCTTGGTTGTCGATCCGTTCAGCGCTTCCTGCACTTTCAGTTTGGAGGCTTCGTCGGGAAATTCCGGCGAATACCATTCCGTGATGGTAATCGTACGGTTGGCGATCGGGTCGCTTTTCGAACCGGAGACGGAAACAACCGCCTTAATAGGCTTATTGCAGAAAATGATAGGCAGTCCCGTATATTCTTCGGTACCGAGCACGTAATCGTTCCGCTTCCGTCCGATATCTTTGTATGGTCCCTGATAATTGTATCCACCGTACCCGTCGCCTATACCGTACATGAACCAGCTGTGCTTGCGAAGATCTTGCGGATGATAAGCGTCATAGGCATTGGCAGTGACTACGATACCATTGTTACCGTTGTTGTTTGTATTGAGAATGTCCCGCTCGTTGTAGGATCCGAAATCGCCGCGTCCCAGCCACATGCCTTTATTATAATCATAAGCAATCTGGAAAATGGCCTCTTTCGAAAGGTTCTTATTGTCGTTCGAATAAGTAATATCAATATCGGGATCCAGTTCCATTTTACCGTTCAACCCGCCGCCGTCGCCGGCGATCAGTTTGTCACAATACTTAATACAGTCATCCCAGCGAGGCGTACCCGTCCATATTTCAGCGTTCAGGTACAACTCCACATACATTGCATAGGCAGCAGCGCGGGTTACCCTGCCCGCCAGTGCATTTTCGAGGGGGAACATGTTTTCGGTATTTTCGTTCAGTTCCTGTTCGATAAACGAGAACACTTCCGCCTGCGGCAGTGTCGGCGGACTTAACGGTCGACCGACTTCTGTCACTACCGGGATATTGCCGTACAAGTCCATTAATTTAAGATAGTGCCATGCACGGAGCATTTTCAGTTCACCGATATAAGCCGCTTTATCCTCGTTCGTCAACCGAATGGAAGGGAAATCAACATTTTCAAAATCCTCTATGGTGTTATTGCTAAAGCCCATCCCCCAAAACATCAGTCGCCAGGCATTCCATGTCGTATTGTCCGTAGTGGCGGACGTCCATGAATGATAATGTAACCGTCCCCAGTCACCGCCGTCGTATCCATGTCTTCCTTTCTGCGGCCAAATCAGCTGGTCGGCTGAAAGTTCCGAAATTCGCCAATATCCTGTTTGTCCGGTCGGACAAGCCCAGGCGTTAGCATGCGTATAGGGTCTTTCCACCCCGGCCTGTACCTGAATAGCATTCTTGTAAAACGTTTCGGCCGTAATTTGGTTATAAGGAACTACGTCCAGATCCGTACAACTCGACAAAAGTCCTGTTATAGCTAAACAGACATATAAAATACTATATTTTTTCATACCAAATCATTTTTTAAAAACCAAAATTAATACCAAACATTAATGTAGAAGTAGAGGGGAAGAAATCGCGCTTTTCAATACCTGTTTCGAAGCCTGTATCCTGCACTTCGGGAGTGATTCCGGAGTAGCTGGTGAAAGTCGCCAGATTTTGTCCCGATACATAAACACGGAGATTCCTGATCCAATCGTTGGGTTTGATTTTGAAATTGTAACCAAGCGTAAGGTTATCTAATTTCACAAAGTCGCCTTTTTCGAGGTAATAGTCGGAATATTGTGGCGCATCGTGCAGGTCGGCATGCTTCGTTGTAGCCGATTTGAGCACGTTATTCGGCAGCCAGTTCAGGTTTCCGAAATAGAGTTCTTTGAGGTTCAGAATCTGATAACCGAATTTCCCTCTGAAGAACACCGTCAGGTCGAATCCTTTGTAACGGAATGTATTTGACAGCGAAGCATAATACTTGGGTATACCGTTGCCTATATATGTCAGGTCTTCGGGTTTGACTTCGCTGAGCGATACCACCTGGTTATCTTTGTTGTAGAACTGCCATTTGCCGTTCTCGTCGAATCCGGCAAATCGTTTTCCGTAAAAGCCGCCGAGCGATTTACCCTCTTCCGTACGAATGGCGTTGCCCAACGCTCCGGGGCTTGGCAGACCGTACCACTCACGGTATGTAGCCTTATAGACGTCGTTCGACAGCGATTCCAGTTTGTTCTGCTGGTAGAAGAACGTGGCTCCAGCGTTCCATGAGAAGTCCTTCGTTTCAACAGGGATGACATTAACGCCTATTTCGATTCCCTTGTTGCTGATCGTACCCACATTCGTCCAGACACTTGAAAGCACGTAGGGTGGCAACTGAGCATTGTATTCGTCGATAAGGTCTTTGGAGCGTCTGTTATACCAGTCGATGGTACCGCTTATACGGTCTTTCAGTATAGAGTAGTCGATACCGATGTTCCATTCCTGTTTCGTTTCCCATTGCAGGTTGGGGTTCGGGTTGCGCGCCGGGCCGTAGGTCTGATACCACGTGCCGCCCGCTACCGGATATTGTCCGCCTGTGCCGAGGGTCGTCATGTAGATGTAATTGTCGTTCGGAATATTTCCTGTGACGCCTACGCCTGCACGCAACTTCAGATTGTTAATAATATCCAGGTTGCTCATAAATTCTTCCTTATTGATCACCCATCCGGCCGATACAGCGGGGAAATTACCCCATCTCTTGTCTTTTCCGAAACGTGAAGACCCTTCGTGACGTAAGGTGGCTGAGAATTGATATTTGTCCATCAATACGTAGTTGACGCGTCCGAAGATGGCAGCCAGTTTATCATCGTATTTTTCGCTACCCATACCGAAATAATTGGTGCCGAGCGTTTTTCCCGTACCGTTATCCAGATGATTGTAGGTGAATGCGTCTGTCAGGAAGCCGGTGTTCCATGCATGGAAATTTTCAGACACATGATATTCATAGCTATGCCCGACGATGGCATTGAAGGAATGTATTTCGTTGAATCGCCCGGTATATTCGATCGTCGATTCGACGGTTTTACGAATATCCGACGACCAATCCCTTCGTGCGTATCCACCGCCCTGATAGCTGTCTACCGACGTTTTACTGTCGCGTGTGTAATATCGCCGGCGCGCATTGTCATACTGCTGCCACGATCCTCTGAGCGACACTTTCAGCCCGTCGATAAGCGTGAGCGACACTTTCCCTGTCCCCAGCCATGTAGTTCGCGTGCTATAGTCTTCCCTTGATTCGTAGCGTGCCAGCGGGTTCCATGAATTGTAGGCGCCGTCTTCGAGCCAGTCTCCGTTTTCGTCACGCGCCGGTTCGGTCGGATTGCGTTGCGACACTTGTTCCCATGCGCCCGTTTCGCCGATTTCATTGCGGGTACGGTGGTCGGTGTTCACGTTCACCAGTACGTTCAGTCGATCGTTCAACCCTGTATGGTTGACGCTTACCCGTCCGCCCCAGTTGGATTGACCCGATTCGATGGCGATAGGCTGTACGTCGCGGTAATAGACGGAAACCCTATAACCGGTGCTGGCGTTTCCACCCTGCATGGACAGGTTGTGATTCTGCGACAGGTTATTTTTGTCGCTCAGCAGTTCAGGCCAGTTTGTCGAACCGTTAAAGTCGGCCATCAGGTTCGAGTTGTAAGCGCCGCTTTGCATATAGGCGCGGTATTCGTCGGCGGTAAGAATATCTGTTTGCCGGTCGATATACTCATGCGACATATATCCCGAATAGTCAAACACAGGTTTCGCCTGTCCACGTTTCGCTTTCTTTGTGGAGATGATAATCACGCCGTTCGAACCGCGCGTTCCATAGATAGCCGCCGCCGAAGCATCTTTCAGCACGTTGAAAGACTCGACGTCTTCGGGACGCAACAGCGACAAGTCGCCTCCGGGCACGTCGTCAATAACGATTAACGGCGATGTCGAACTCCTAAGAGAGCCTACGCCACGAACCTGTATCGAGGCGCTCGATCGAGGGTCAGACCCGTTGGCATTGGTAATGACTACGCCGGGCAGCTTCCCTTTGGCGAGTTCCAATACGCTCGAAGAAGCTACTGTCGTATTGAAATCCTTAGCACTCAAGGTAGAAACGGCCGCCGTCACTTCACTCCGTTTCTGAGTGCCATAACCTACGACTACGATCTCCTCCATTTCTTTTATATCTTCCGAAAGATTAACACTGATTACCCGTCGGTTGCCAACAGGTATTTCTTGCGAAAGATATCCGACATAGGAAAATACAAGTACGGCATTCGCATCTGCCGTTGTAATTTCATATTTCCCGTTCACATCGGTTACTACGCCGTTTTGCGTGCCTTTAACTATTACATTCACGCCCGGCAACGGTTCATTGGTCTCGTCGGCAATTGTACCTGTGATTCTAATACCCTGTTGTGCCAGTGCAGGAAACACAAATAAACTGAATAATGCCGTCAAGACACAGATAATAGACCTTAATGGTCGATAACAATTGTTGAATATTACACTTTTCATAATATATAAATAATTGATAATAAAAAAATGTATTGATGTGTTATTTGATTTGCAAGGGTATATGAAACTGCCGAATACGGGTACGGCGGCTGAAGACATAAAAATGCCTTCAGCTTCTCTCGAAAAACTGCTATAAAAATTGCAGAAAAATAATTGGAAAATGCGGTAAAAAGAGCTTGGCGTTCTTTGTATATAAACCTGAAATATATTACGCGAGCGCGTACATAATATTATATAATGCGAGTATTCTAAGGACAGTTTTACGGCTAACGAAGTATGCTCTCTCTCTCTCTCTCTCTCTCTCTCTCTCTCTCTCTCTCTCTAATAAACATCCGCAATTAACCAACACTTGCGTGTTAATTAATTCAAAACCGGATAAATATTTTACTTTCACCGAGATGAGCATATATAATATTTTTTTAATTCGCGCGTAAAGATATTACATTTTTTTCATAAACAATACAAAAACATAAAAAAATAATCGGGCTACCTCTAAAAAATATAACTTTCCCCTATAATTTTTGCCGGACATTTTTATCGGGTTGTATGGAATGTCAAAAATTTCATGTACATTTTCCCTATAAATTTTGTCGGACATTATTATTCGTCTGTGTGTGATTGAAAAATTTCATGTATATTTCCCCTATAAAATAAATTTTTGCCGGACATTTTTATCGGGCTGTGTAGAATGTCAAAGATTTCATGTACATTTGTACTGTAATTTTTGTGTCGTACATTTGCGCTGCAAATAATTTTTATTGTGTTGGAGAAATCAAAGATGTATGATATCATTATTTTAGGCGCCGGCGCTTCGGGGCTTATAGCGGCTATTCATGCGGCAAGAAGAGGACGCAGGGTATTAGTTGTTGATCATGCGGAGAAAGTTGGGAAAAAACTGCTTGTCTCAGGCGGCGGAAAATGCAATATTACCAATAAGCATATTTCCGTGTCCGATTATATTGGCGAAAACAACTCTTTTTGCCAATATGCACTTAAACAATTCACCACAGAATCGATACTCGATATACTGCATGAAGCAAATATAAAAACCGAAGAAAGGACTCACGGACGTATTTTTTGTAAAAAAGGCGCTAACGAAATAGTCGCTTATTTATTTAAAACATCTGAGGACAGTGGCGTTCATTTTTCTTTGAACGCAGAAATATCGGAAGTGTCGCATACGTCACATTTCTTAGTGAAATGCGAAGACCGGCAATATAAATCGCAACATCTGCTTGTGGCAACGGGCGGGCTTGCGTGGCCGCAAATAGGCGCGACAAATTTAGGCTACCGAATTGCAAAACAATTTGGACATAAAGTAACGCCATTAAAACCGGCTCTAACGGGTTTTATCCTTCCGCAGGACTCTCCCCTTTTGAATCTGCATGGCATCAGCCTTAACGTACAACTGCATATTAAGGGGAAAACTTCCGTGATAGAGGAGCCTTTGTTATTCACGCACAGAGGTATCAGCGGTCCTTCCGTACTTCAGGCTTCCTGTTTCTGGGGAAAAGGAGATATCGTCGCAATCAATTTTCTGCCATCAAAAAATGTCGTCTTGCAAATGCGCGAGCCATGCAACGGTAAACTATTGGCCAAAAATCTATTTATGCGATTTTTACCCGAAAGACTTGTCAAAGCAATAATTCCCGGCTATTTATCGGAACGTAAAGTAGCCGAACTCGGCAAAAAAGACCGTACTGCCATCGCCGAATGTATCCATGCGTTCCCGGTTTGCCCGGATTCGTGCGAAGGTTTTTCGAAAGCGGAAGTGACAATGGGGGGCGTCGACGTCGGTGAGATAAACCCCAGAAGCATGGAAAGTCTGCGGTTAAAAGGACTTTTCTTTAGCGGCGAAGTAATAGATATAACCGGTAAATTGGGAGGATACAACATCCACTGGGCATTTGCCTCCGGCTACATTGCAGGGCAATATATTTAATCCTTGCGCCTGCATTTTTTTTCTGCCTGCATTAAACGCTTACCGTTTTTAACCTCTCGTGGGAGGCAGGAATATTTCTATACGTAAGCGGCTACTTTTTTGCGGTCGGTTTGCACGGTTTCAAATTCCGATGCGACGACAGCGCTTCCCATCGGAACATTTTCGTTTCGATACTCCATAACGCTATATACGACACTTCGGGCAGATGTATGGAACTCTTTTGCTCCCGTTTCCGCTTCTATGCGCGCAATATTATCTTCGCGCACCCCGCACCCCGGCATTATTATAATACGTCCGCCGGCACGCCGCACCAATTCTTTTATCAGCGGTATACCACGCGCTGCATCGGATTGCTGTCCCGACGTAAGGATACGGTCGCATCCCAATTCTATCAGTTGTTCGAGCGCGACAAATGGTTCGCGGCATACGTCAAATGCGCGGTGACATGTCACAGACAATGGCTTTGAATCTTCTACCAAACGACGCATCAAAGGAATGTCAAAATATCCCTGTTTAGTCAGGCATCCGAACGCTACCCCATGAACTTTCAGTCGTTTTGCCATTTCAATATCATACAACATCGCCTGCACTTCGGCTCTCGTATAAAGAAAATCGCCTCCACGCGGACGAATGATTATATTTATATCGATGTTTGATGTCAATAACTGCGCCGTGCGTATTTCGCCATAACTTGGAGTAACGCCGCCTTCCGGTATCCCAGAGCACAATTCCACCCTGCGTGCGCCACCGGCCTCCGCTTCAACACAACTTTGCGCCGAATTTGCGCATATTTCGATAATTCTTCCCATTCTGATTCCGTTTATCTCTAAAGGTGCAAATATAGCGCAAACTGAGGGCAATACAAAATAAACCGGTTTATTTTTACTATCGACAAGCCGTCCATGTTCCGTGCATGTAAATGTCTCAAAAGCCCGAAATTTGCAGCTTCACCCCCTCTACAAGATATTGTAATGGGGGTAAACCGATATGGTCTGATGCATATTCAATAATCTCATCTTTCATTTTTACAATATTGGTTATTAAACAATATCTGACTTTTCATCGAATCCGGCATCTGAACCTTCAATTGTTTTTATCGTTCCGTCGGCGTTATATTCCAACTCCGTCACTTTCAGGCTACGAAGCCATGTTTTTCCTCCCGACGGGACGCAATCGTGATGAAAAAGATACCATT
>JAIRMH010000064.1 GCA_031258835.1 Tannerella sp. | reverse complement strand
CCAGCAAGCGACGCTATTTTTGTAGTTTTAGCCGCGTCGAATCCTTTTTCCAGAAATTCATATTCCGCCGCTTCGAGGATCGTTTGCTCCGTACTTTTCTCCTTTAAAATCATATCTTTTACCATATCAAAATCAGTATATATTCATAGACAAATCGCAAACATATTAACAGCACTATTTAACCGAATCGTTTAACAACATTGTTAATGACGCAAAGAAATACAATTTATTTCAGACAGCCAACCGAAAAGTATCTTTTTATGATTTATTATATTTATGAATTACCGGTCGGATAGAGAAGTTGCTTTAAACCATTTACCCCCTCCATATATTATTACAGAGGGGGTAAAACGGCAAATTCCTAGCTGTTGAGATAGTCTTGGAGGCAACTAAAGCAACATGATCTTCCTCGTCCATCCGCTGCTGCCGCGAACGATATAGACGCCGGCAAGCAGGCCGTTCAGGTTAAAAGTCGTCAGTCCCGCCTCCTTCTCCGCATGGAAGACAAGCGCACCGTTCAGCGAATACACCGCAATCTGCTCGCGCGCCGGCGTGCGGACAGACAGCCGGCCGGCATAATACCAGACCTCCGTCGCCACTTCGGCAACCGGAGCATTAGCCGTAGGGCCGACAGTCACTGCGACAGCGATCTCATCCTCCCGGATCACAGTCTGGCCGCCCACTACGATTTCGAGGTCGCTGACCTTGATTTCATACGAGCCATAAGTCACCGATTCGTCCACCGTATAAGCCAGCCGGACAATCTCCTGATAGCTCGTTGCCGAACGGGTGCGAAGGATTGACTTCGGCCGGATCTCTACCAGCCATGTACCGGCAGATTGCGGCGTAATGATCAGGTCATATTGGTTAGTCAGGGAACCGACAAGCGCCGTATTGATTACATCGAGGCTCATTCCCGGAGGAAAGATAACGAGGAACGTACCGTTAAACGGATCATCCGACGGAATACCGAGGCTGAGGATCAGATAGTTTTGTCCGTCGCCGGCGGGCGGGACGCTCAGCGACGGCGCGCCGCCGGGAATCAGGAAATCCTGCCATACGGGGGCCGCCTTATAAAGCGTTTCCGTGCCGGCAGGTACGTGCAGCGTACAGGACGCAACCGGCGTGCCATAGAATACAGCATCGGATATACTCAACGGGGTAGGCCATGAAACATAGACGTCTCCAAGTGCGATGCAATCACGAAAAGCGTTCTCCTCAATCGCCGTTACCGAGTTGGGGAGGATAATAGACGTCAGGCTGCGACAATTGAAAAAAGCCCGGCTCCCGATCGTCGTTACCGAGTTGGGGAGGACAATAGACGTCAGGCTGATGCAATAGGAAAAAGCCCAGCTCCCGATCGCCGTTACCGAGTTGCCGAGCGTGACAGACGTCAGGCTGATGCATCCGTCAAAAGCGCAATTCCCGACCGCCGTTACCGAGTTGGGGAGGGCAATAGACGTCAGGCTGCTACATCCGTCAAAAGCCCAGCTCCCGATCGTCGTTACCGAGTTAGGGAGGACAATGGACGTCAGGCTGCTACATACGCTAAAAGCTCACTAACCTATCGACGTTACCGAGTTGCCGAGCGTGACAGACGTCAGGGAGTTGCAAACCATAAAAGCAGTCTCCCCAATCGTCGTTACCGGGTTGGGGAGGACAATGGACGTCAGGCTGCTACATCCGCTAAAAGCGCCCGCCCCAATCGTCGTTACCGAGTTGCCGAGCGTGACAGACGTCAGGCTGCTACATCCGCTAAAAGCGCCCGCCCCAATCGTCGTTACCGAGTTGCCGAGCTTGACAGACGTCAGGGCGTAGCAACACATAAAAGCATTCTCCCCAATCGTCGTTACCGGGTTGGGAAGGACGATAGACATCAGGCTGATGCAATAGGAAAAAGCGCCCGTCCCAATCGTCGTTACCGAGTTGCCGAGCTTGACAGACGTCAGGCTGCGGCATTCAAGAAAAGCATCCGCCCCAATCGTCGTTACCGAGTTGCCGAGGGTGATAGACGTCAGGCTGCGACATTCGCGAAAAGCACTCTTTCCGATCGCCGTTACCGAGTTGGGGAGGGCAATAGACGTCAGGCTGCGGCACCAGGAAAAAGCGGACTCCCCGATCGTCGTCACCGAGTTGCCGAGCGTGACAGACGTCAGGCTGCCGCAATTGAAAAAAGCGCAATTCCCGATCGTTGTTATGCCATTTCCAATTATCACTGCGGTAATACTTTTTTCGTAATCGGACCATGGAGAATTTATGCTATTACTAACGTCATAATCCGGCATCATTCCGGCTCCGCTGATGGTCAACGTACCGTCGGATAATGTCCACGTAAGACTTTCTCCTGCGCTTCCGCTTTGCGCGAAGGTGGCGGCGGAGAACAGGAACATTGCGAAAAATAAAACTAATTTTTTCATACGTTCTTCTTTTTTTACGGCACAAAGATAGGTGATTTTTTTTATAAAGTTTTTTTTAAAAAGAAAAGTCTTTTTTCGGCGGGAAAGGTTTTTTTAAGTGATGAGTGAGCGGGTGACGCATTTAACCGGCAGCTTACGAAGCTAACCGGGAAGCGCGGCGTTACCGCCTCTGCCGCCTCTTTGCTCCGGAACCGGCAGAGGCGGGCTCGTAGCGACTTTATTTATGTTTCTTTTCTATATAGCGACGGATAGTCGAATCGACAATCAGAAGAAACAAGGCCAATATCCCGACATAAAGGTTAAGGATAAAAGAGCGGGATTTGAATACACTGAAATCGGGACGGGGAAACGACCATGTGCGCGGTTCAATATCGGGAATTTCAAAAGTCACACCCATACGATAAAGTATAAATATACAAACCGCTGCCATCAAAAGAACTGCGGACGTATACCCGAATATTTCCCAGTACCGGTTTCTTCTTTCACGCCGTAACGCCTCTTTATGAATCATGCGCATGATCTTCTCATTAAAATTCAGCGGCAACCGTTCATCGGGCATCCCTAAGAACAATTCGCGTATTATATCTTTTTCGTTTGTTTCCAACTTATTTTTCCTCCATTGTTTTTATCAATCCTAATAATTTTTTACGGATACGGAATATCTTTGTTTTCACATTCGTCTCCGTTAATCCCGTAATGACGGCAATCTCTTCCATTGACTTATCGTCCTTATAGAAAAGTACGATCATCGCCCGTTCTTCGGACGTCAACCGTTCAAGAGCAACATTCAGATAAACGATACGCTCCTCCGAAACGTTAGTCATACACAGCGGCTCGTCCGGTTCATCAGGAACATTAGACATCACATTTTCATCTACCGGTATAAACTCCATATTTTTCCTGCGCGTTGCCGAAATAGCCAAATTATATGCGATCCGGTAAATCCATGTAGAAAAACTACAATCGCCACGAAACGACGAGAGCGAACCAAAGGCTTTCAAAAACACATCCTGCGTTAGTTCCTCCGCATCCTCACGATTACCGACGATCTTAACAATCAGAGAAAACACCTGTTTGCTATACTTTTCGAGTAAAGGCGCAAAGCAACCGGTTTCCCCTAATCGTATTTTCTCTACATAATAATTGTCGGACAGCCTTTCCATTTCATGGTATAGACGCAATCGCCACAAAAAGGTTACGGCTATACGACTGCAAAAATAATATTTTTTCCCTTTCGGAAGAAGAGAAAGAGAAATTTTTACCGGCTCTATAATGAAACGGAGGGGTAAATATCTTTTTTAACGCAAAGGCTGACGTCGTCACCGGTGAACCCGCAAGGTGAAACGCTAAAAAAAAATCGCCGGCAAGATGTAACCTTTCGGAAAAAACACGTCAAAAGGTCAAGACGGACAAAAAATGTTCCGGTTTATTACATAACGAATTTACGAATTTCAAAATTACTAACATTAAATTATTAAGAGTATGAATTTTATTGTAACGCCGCTCGTTGTAGGCCTTGTTTTTTACTTCACCTACATGTTGTTTGAATTGTTTGTACGCAAAAGAGAAAGATTGTTTCTCCTTGAAAAAATGGGACAAAACCTGATACCACCGGATCCTTCCATCCTGAAAAATCAGTTTAGTTCTTTGCTGCCCACTTTCCCAAAAAAATCATTTACGGGACTACGTCTCGGATGTCTGCTCCTCGGATTGGGATTAGGTTTATTTGTCGGTTTGTTTATTTGTATCGATCTATCAAACTCGGAACTTAGCGAAAATCATCGGGAAAGAGAGATGTTTTTTTCCGTCGCTTATGGCTCATCCGTATTATTCTTCGGAGGTCTGGGATTGATCATCTCTTATCTTATCGAAAGTAAATCTACAAAGAAAGACGAGAAATAAAAAAACATGAATCGAAGCGCAATACCTATCTGTTTCTGTCAAGATACTCGTGTATATCGCCGGTAGAAGTATCTTTAAGTATTACTTTCTTATCTTTATCAAGCAGATACAGCATAGGTATTGCCTTTAAATCGTATATTTCATTACTTTTTATGGCCTGCGATTTATCATACGCATTGATCCATGACGAGGGAACATCCTTCTGATGATTTTTCCATGCGTCAAGATCTTCGTCGGGATACACGGCCAATAGTTTCAACCTGCCGGACGAGACAGCATCTACGACGGCAGGGGACTGTTTCAATATTTCCATCGTACGTTGACATTCCACACAATCCGGATTATAAAACATCAATAACAGATATTTCGCCGAAAGATCATACAATCTGCCCGTTTTACCGGAAGCCGTCGTATAGACAAAATCTTCCGCTTTCGAGCCGATACGGTTGCGACGTGCAAGCTCCAGAAGATGTCGGGGACGTATTTTTTTGACATCCGCAATTTTCGTCGATTCCACTATATGCTCAAGGAACGGCATTAAATATTCGTCGTTACGCATAGGCGAATTGGGATTATAAAGATAGCGTTCCGCTAATGAACAGAAATAATTATACATAACATTTTCGACTTCGGCCGACACAAGCAATTTCTTTACGCCCCCGGAAATTTTATCATACGACGAAGTATATGGGAACATTGCGATAAATTCGACAAACGCCTGCTCCGTAATATCCGGTACATGGGCATACATCGTGTCACTGAAATTAAATTTATCCCAGAAATGCGCAACTATATAATCTGCCCGTTTTTGCGGCTCCGTTATCATGGCAGGTGGCACGACCCGTTCAAAATTTTCGGTTATGACGGGAAGTTGCGCTTCTTCCGCCTTATTTTCTCCTTTTTTGCCTTCACTTTTTGAAGCGCATCCTGCGACACATGTTGCCAACATCAAAAAAAACAAAAATCCAAAAAACTCTCTCATAACATATAAACATTTAATTATCAATCATCTAATTGAGCATATGGAAGATATAAGTCCAAAAACAGCCAATACAATGATCACCGACCCGACTATTCTGTTCATGAGCTTTAATCCTCTGATATTAAACCATCGTCGGAGCAAAGAAATGACGAATGTAATAAACAGCCACCATAAAACCGCGCCGGTAAATACGCCTATCAGACCGGTAATGGTCATTTGAATCGAATGTTCCGGCAAGACAAAACCGAAATGCGCATATAAACCGATATAAAGAAATACAATCAACACATTACTGAACGTAAGAAAAAATGCCGTCGCCAAATCCTGCACTAACGTCTGTTTTTGTTCCTGATTCCGCTGCAGACTCTTAACCGGATTATTCCGGAAAATATAATAACCGAAAACGGCCATGACAGCACTTCCGAATATCTGCAAAGGACGCTGATGCGCCTCAACGAAATTCACGACAAGCCCCATAAACAAACCGGTAATTGCCGCATAAATCAAATCGGAAAATGCAGCGCCTATGCCGGAAACAAAACCGGACTTCCGTCCTTTTGCCAACGTACGCTGCACGCACAACATTCCAATAGGCCCCATAGGAGATGACACTAATACGCCGACAATAATTCCCGTATTAAACAGTTCAAACATAGCCTTTCCTTCTATCCCTATAATTCCAGCCTCAATGCATCCATACATCGTTTCGTTTTCGCACGCGCTTCTTCGACCGTCCTCCCCCGTGCAAGCAATACGCCCATACGGCGGTGGCCATGAACTTCCGGTTTCCCGAAAAGGCGAATCTGAGTATCCGGCTGCGAAAGAACTTCATCCAGATTGCCGAACGAAAGTTTCGACGAATCGCCTTCTACAACAATCGCACGTGACGCCGAAGGGCCGTAAAATGCAATATTGGGTATCGGCAAACCCAAAATCGCACGGACATGAAGCGCAAATTGCGACAAATCCTGCGATATCATCGTAACCATACCTGTATCATGAGGACGCGGAGATATCTCGCTAAATATCACATCTTCACCGCACACAAACAACTCGACGCCAAAGATACCCCGTCCTCCTAACGCATCAGTTATCCGGAGCGCTATCTCACGCGCTTTCTCTTTTGCTGCAGTCGACATCGTCTGAGGTTGCCACGACTCACGGTAATCGCCGTCAATCTGGATATGTCCTATCGGCTCCGGAAAAGAAACGCCACCTGCATGACGAACCGTAAGTTGCGTTATCTCATAATCAAAATTAACGAATCCCTCAACTATCACTTTACCGGCGCCGGCACGCCCGCCCTCCTGCGCATAAGTCCACGCCCGGGAAAGATCTTCCTCTTGACGGATAACACTCTGTCCATGTCCCGAAGAACTCATGACAGGCTTGACAACACAGGGAATGCCAATGGCTTTCACCGCGTCACGAAGTTCGCCTTCCGTTGCGGCAAAACGATACGGTGAAGTCGGCAATCCCAATTCTTCGGCTGCAAGCCGCCGTATCTCCTCACGATTCATCGTCAGGAATGTCGCATTTGCCGCAGGTATTACGTTGTAACCTTCCTTTTCCAATTCCATCAGGGTAACCGTAGCGATTGCCTCCACTTCGGGAATGATATAATCGGGGTTTTCTTTTTCAATTATCGCACGTAGCTTCGCGCCGTCAAGCATAGACACGACATACGAGCGATGGGCAACCTGCATCGCCGGAGCATTTTCGTATTTATCCAAAGCCACAACCTCGACGCCATATCGTTGTAACTCAATAACTAACTCTTTTCCTAACTCGCCGGAGCCACACAAAACGACCTTTTTAGCCGTCTGAGTGAAAGGTGTTCCTATTTTGACCATACTTTTGACTTAAAATACGGCGCAAATTTAAGATTTAATCCGAACGGATGCAAATTTAGCGGCTGTTATCTATTTTTTATGTCGGAAAAGCCTGAAAACGGGAACGATACGACGACCTCGTAATAAAAATAAAACGGTTTATTTTGTATTCCTTTCAACTTACGCCATCTTTCTCCTGTAAATTTTGTCGGATATTTTTATTCGTCTGTGTATGTGATTGAAAAATTTCATGTACATTTGCATAAGAATAGAGGACATAAAAAGAACATTAACCAATTAAGTATATATGATTCAATTTTTTCAATCTCACTCAAAAACAGTATTGGCCGTAGAAACAGCGCAAGAACTCAACTCCATTGATACGAACAAATTAATTTGGTTGTTTAACGGCGCAAAACCGGCTAAAACAAAAACGTTAAAAGGTTGGTTCATCGGACCGCGGCGTGAAATGATTACGCCATGGAGTACAAATGCTGTTGAGATAACGCAGAATATGGGTATCGCAGGTATCTCCCGCATAGAAGAATATTTTATCGTTTCGTCGGAGGATGCAAAACGCGATCCTATGCTTCAACGTATCTATGACGGACTGGATCAGGATATTTTTACTGTCGACAGAAAACCTGCCCCAATCATCTATATTGACGATATCGATTCGTACAACAAAACAGAAGGTCTGGCATTAAACGACGATGAGGTAAGATACCTTAACGATGTAAGTAAAAAGTTGAAAAGGAAACTGACAGATAGCGAAGTTTTCGGATTTTCACAGGTAAACTCAGAACATTGCCGACACAAAATTTTTAATGGAATATTTGTCATTGACGGGAAAGAAATGGAGAGTTCGCTCTTCGCAATGATAAAAAAGACATCCGTCATCAATCCGAATAAACTTGTGTCTGCATATAAAGATAACGTAGCTTTTAATGACGGGCCACAAGTTGAACAGTTCGCACCGCAGTCAGGCGACAAACCCGATTTCTATGGCACAAAAAAGATACACACGGTCTTATCCCTCAAAGCCGAGACACACAATTTCCCGACAACCATAGAACCGTTTAACGGCGCAGCTACCGGAACGGGCGGAGAGATCCGCGATCGTCTCGGAGGCGGAAAAGCATCTCTGCCGATTGCCGGAACAGCCGTGTACATGACTTCCTATCCGCGTACGGAAGAAGGACGTTCATGGGAAAATACGCCGGCTCCGCGCAAATGGCTCTATCAGACGCCGGAACAGATTCTGATAAAAGCGTCAAATGGCGCTTCCGATTTTGGTAACAAATTCGGACAACCCCTTATCTGCGGCTCTCTTCTTACATTCGAACACGCGGAAAATAATAAGACGTTCGCTTTCGATAAAGTCATAATGCTTGCCGGAGGCGTAGGGTACGCCAATAAACGCGACGCATTGAAAGGCGTCCCCAAACCGCACGAGAAAATAGTAATACTCGGAGGTGACAATTACCGTATCGGGATGGGCGGAGGCGCCGTATCGTCGGTTAACACCGGACAATATTCCAGCGGCATCGAGTTGAATGCCGTGCAGCGTGCGAACCCTGAAATGCAGAAACGTGCGGCAAATGTCATCCGAAGCATTGCAGAATCAAACAATAACCCTATCATATCCATACATGACCATGGCGCAGGAGGACATCTTAATTGTCTATCCGAACTGGTCGAAACAACAGGCGGACATATCGACATGTCCGAATTACCGGTTGGCGACCCTACTCTTTCGGCGAAAGAGATAATCGGAAACGAAAGCCAGGAACGTATGGGACTGCTCATTAAAGAAAAAGATGTCGAACGTATCCGCCGTATCGCCGAACGCGAACGCTCTCCGATATACATCGTCGGCGAAACAACAGGCGACATGAAATTTGTTTTTGAACAAAACGACGGGGAAAAGCCAATCGATATCAAACTCGAATATATGTTTGGGAAACCTCCCCGTACTGTTATGGAAGATAACACTGTAAAAGAAAAATATTCGCCGGTGATATATAAAATGCAGGAGTTACATAATTACCTCGAAAAGACGCTTCAACTTGAAGCTGTAGCTTGTAAAGACTGGCTCACAAACAAAGTTGACCGCTCGGTGACGGGTAAGATCGCACGCCAACAATGTCAGGGTAAACTGCAACTGCCGCTGAGCGACCTTGGCGCGGTAGCGCTGGACTACCGGGGTAAAGCCGGAATAGCAACATCCATCGGACATGCGCCACAGATTGCATTGATCGACCCGGCAACAGGCTCTGTAATGTCAATTGCCGAGGCGCTTACAAATATTGTTTTCGCGCCTTTGTCCGAACATCTGAAAAGCGTATCGCTAAGCGCCAACTGGATGTGGCCATGCCGCAACGAAGGCGAAGATGCTCGCTTGTATAAAGCAGTAAAGGCGGCATCCGATTTTGCCTGTAAATTAGGCCTCAATATACCCACCGGCAAGGATTCGCTCTCGATGACACAAAAATACGGCAAAGACAAAGTTCTCTCCCCCGGCACCGTCATCATCTCGGCTGCAGGTGAAGTAAGCGACATCCGGAAAATCGTCTCTCCCGTGTTGTCGAACGACAGACTCGCGTACATATATTATATAGACTTCTCGTTCGACACATTTAAATTGGGAGGATCCGCTTTCGCTCAGGTATTGGGAAAAATAAGCAACGAGGCGCCTACCGTAAAAGATGCCGACTATTTCCTCAATACATTTAATGCCGTACAAGATGCTATCGATAAAGAGTTGATACTTGCCGGACATGACATATCTGCCGGAGGCATGATTACCACATTACTCGAAATGTGTTTTGCAAATATTGACGGCGGAATGAACGTAAATCTTGATGCGCTGGCCGAAAAAGATATCATAAAAATATTGTTCGCGGAAAATCCGGGAATAATTGTCCAGGTAAAAGAAAAGAAAACATTTGAAAAATTAATGCGATCGGCAGGAGTAGGATTTGCTTGCATAGCCAAACCTGTCGACGAACGCCATATCCTGATAACAAAAGATGATGTACAATATCACTTCGGCATTGATTACATGCGGGATGTGTGGTATAAATCATCTTACCTGCTGGATATGCGACAAAGCGGCAATGAATGTGCCGGCAACCGTTTCGAAAACTACAAGGTACAACCGCTGGAATACAAATTTCATAAAGAGTTCAGAGGTACGCTCAAATCTTACGGACTTACGGCGGCAGCACACCGCAGAAAAAGCGGTATCAATGCCGCCGTACTCAGAGACAAAGGCTCTCAATGCGAACGCGAGACGGCTTATGCGCTTTACCTTGCAGGCTTCGACGTCAAAGATGTTCACATGACCGACCTGTCAAGCGGACGTGAAACGCTCGACGATGTCAACCTTATTGTCTTCTGCGGCGGATTCTCAAATTCTGATGTTCTCGGTTCTGCAAAAGGTTGGGCGGCAGGCATCTTATATAACGAAAAAGCCAAACACGCTATTGAACGTTTCTACGAACGTAAAGACACCTTAAGTATCGGCATATGCAACGGTTGCCAGCTGATGGCAGAACTGGAACTGCTTTATCCCGAACATGAGAAAAAACATAAAATGGTCCATAATGATTCGCATAAACTGGAATCAAACTTCATCGGTCTGGAGATTCCAAAAAACAATTCCGTCATGTTTGGGTCGCTTAGCGGTTTAAAACTGGGCGTATGGATTGCGCACGGCGAAGGAAAATTCTATTTTCCATACGATGAGAAACATTATAACATAGTGGCAAAATATAATTATGAAGGATATCCGGCTAATCCCAACGGTTCGCCGTGGGCTGTAGCAGGCATATGTTCGACTGACGGCCGCCATATTGCAATGATGCCGCATCCCGAAAGGGCGATCTTCCCTTGGCAATGCGGATATTATCCGTCCGAACGCAAAGACGACGAAGTAACTCCATGGATCGAAGCGTTCGTCAATGCCCGTAAATGGATAGAAAAATACAGGTAGCAAATGTATTAATATATTAATTCAGTAGCAACAAACCTGTTTCGGACTAATATTTTAAGCTAAATTTGAAGTTTTACGGAATTTGCCTTATCTGTTTTTTTTGTTTGGTAGATTTTTATTAACAATCATATTGAGGTTAAAAAAAGGGACGCAATATCCTAATAATAAGAAATATACGTACACTAAAATAAATGCTTATGTGGATAAATGGCAAAATCTCATAAATAATATTTAACATATGTGGGGTCAATTTTTTACCTTTTTTGTATGAATATTAAGTCAATTTGTACGTTCTTTGTTTTGTAAAATTAAGAAGAAAAACGGAGATGAAAAAGTCAATGATATGGATGTTAATAGGGGTAATGGCTTTCGCCTTTATTGGCCTGCTTTATTTGCAGGTTCAATACATTGCAATCATATTTAAGACAAGTAACGAACAGTTTGAATCGACCGTAAGGCGCAGTCTGGAAAGGGTATCGCACGAACTGGAACAGGAAGAGGCGCGCGTAACCCTCGAAAACTTGAATGGAGTGGAATTTATGTACAAAAATCCGCCGGATCAACAGAATATTAACCAGATGATGCAAAATATTGAGATCCAAATGACAAAACGTGATTCTAACAGGATAATAAAAGGCATTAGTAAAATAAAATCCTCTTCTTTCCAGCAACAATACATTCAAAAGCCACAGGAAAAGAACGCAAAATCGACGATTATCGAGACATCGGAAAAATTGCAAACCGACATAAGAGAGCGCTATTACCGCCAAAAAGCAATCTTTGACGATGTAGCTTTCAGACATATACATTCTGCATACCTGATACCTATAGAAAAACGCGTCGACCTTAAGGCTTTGCAAAATGTAATTAAAACGGAGTTTGTGAATAATGGATTGAATCTCCCGTTTATACTGATGGTGGTTAATAACAGCGAACAGGTGGTATACCAAAGTGAAGCGTTTACAAGAACTCCGAAAAGTTCGGAAATCATAACACAAGTGATATTCCCGGTTGACCCACCGTCAAAACAAAATTATATCAAAGTTTATTTCCCTACCAAAGGGGACTATCTGTCAGAATCGGTTTCTTTCCTCGTACCATCCATCATATTTTCAATCATATTGCTGATTACGTTCACAATAACGATTTTCACGATTTTCCGTCAGAAAAAATTATCGAAAATGAAGAACGACTTTATAAATAATATGACACATGAACTCAAGACGCCCGTATCAACTATTTCAATCGCCGCACAAATGATGAAAGATTCCGATATATCAAAAAGTCCCGAAGTATTCAAACATATCTCTACTATAATAAACGACGAAACGAAAAGACTCGGATTCCTTGTTGAGAAAGTTCTTCAAATGTCATTATTTGAAAACCGGAAGGCAACGCTTAAACTTAGAGAACTTGATGTCAACGACTTGATAGCAGGTATTGCAAACACGTTTAAAATAAAAGTAGAAAAATCCGGCGGTACGATAAATATTGATTTACAGGCAGAAAAATCAACAATACTGGCAGATGAAATGCATATCACAAACATGTTGTTCAATTTGATGGACAATGCCGTAAAATACCGCCGTGAAGGAGTTCCGCTACTCCTTATGGCGCGAACGCGCAACGAAGGAGAAAAAGTGATCATTTTAATAGAAGACAATGGAATAGGAGTGAAAAAAGAAAACCTCAAAAAAATATTCGATCGTTTTTATCGTGTTCCGACAGGAAACATTCATAACGTCAAAGGATTCGGATTAGGGCTTGCTTATGTACGGAAAGTAGCGGAAGATCACAAAGGGTCTATACGCGCAGAAAACGGCTTGGGAAATATTGGAACTACATTTATTATAACATTACCAACAATTAAAAATTAACAGTTATGGAAGAACAATTAAAAATCTTCTTTTGTGAAGACGATGAGAATTTAGGAATGCTTTTAAGAGAATACTTACAAGCAAAAGGTTATGCAACCGATCTTTTCTCCGACGGCGAAATCGGATATAAAGGATTTGTTAGAGAGAAATACGATTTATGCGTGCTGGATGTCATGATGCCGAAAAAAGACGGTTTTACGCTGGCGCAGGAAATACGGGCGATAAATCCGGAGATACCGATCATTTTCCTTACGGCAAAAAGTATGAAGGAGGATATCCTTGATGGATTTAAAATCGGCGCTGACGATTACTTGACAAAACCATTCAGCATGGAAGAATTATTACTGCGTATCGAAGCGATTTTACGCCGTGTCAAAGGCAAAAAAATGAAAGACGTGGCCTCATACAAACTTGGCAAATTCATTTTTGACACTCAAAAACAAACGCTTACCATCGGAGAAAAAATAACAAAACTCACAACAAAGGAATGTGAATTGTTGAGTTTGCTCTGCGCACATACCAACGAAGTGCTTGAACGCAATTATGCTTTAAAGACGATCTGGGTAGACGACAACTATTTCAACGCGCGTAGTATGGACGTTTACATCACCAAACTTCGTAAACTGCTGAAAGACGATCCGGAAATCGAAATCATTAACATCCATGGGAAAGGATACAAACTGATCTCTCCAAACGATGAATAATGAAACTTTAATTTCAGTATCTTATAATAGCGGGAGGTTGTCCACAAACAACCTCCCGTTTTTTTATTAACAATATACGAATAGCATTTACAGTTTTATGGACACAATAATAAGAGAAAATACAGTATCAATTGCAGCCGTTTTTCGTAATTTGACCTGTCGACCTGGAAATGGTAATATATGCGACGAAAAAGTTTTCTGCGCACAGGAAAAATAAATTTTATTTTGTCATTGTCTTATACTTACACTATCTTTGTACGCATAATGATAAATTGAAGAGAGATGAAAAAAAAATTATTTTTATTGCCGGTTATGATATTGTTTATTTCGTACGAAGGACTGGCTGGCCCAATGGGGACTAAAGGAGACCCGGAACTGGATATGGCCTTTCATGTGAAAAATTTTACGATCAAACCTGAACATTGGAAACATGTGAGTATTGGGAGATATGCAACATTATACGAATGTATTAGGGATGTTGATGTGAGATGTCAATTCCGTGTAGTTGTCGCTCCCTGATTATATGAAAACAGAGCATTTTGAAATGATAGCCAAAACCCTCTGCGGATTGGAGGACGTCTTGGCAAATGAACTTACTTCGATAGGAGCGGAAACTGTTGAAACAGGACGGCGTATGGTGTCGTTCACCGGTGATAAAGCCATGCTTTATAAAGCTAATTTTTGTTGCCGTACGGCGCTGAGGATTCTAAAGCCGATCACTCATTTTAAGGCGGATGATGCGGATACCGTTTATCGCGAAGTTAAAAAGATAGATTGGGACAATTATTTATCGCTTGATAAAACATTTGCTGTCGATGCCGTTATCTATTCAGAGAATTTTAACCACTCAAAGTTTGTCGCCTACCGCACGAAAGATGCGATTGCCGATTATTTCAATGATAAATATGGAGCGCGTCCTTCAGTAAGGATAAACAATCCTGATATTTACGTTAATATTCATATTTCACATGACGACTGCACCGTTTCGCTCGACAGTTCGGGCGAGAGCCTGCATAAACGCGGTTATCGCGTCAGTCAGGTGGATGCACCGCTTAACGAAGTGCTTGCAGCCGGTATGATTCTTAAAACAGGCTGGCATGGGGAATCGAATTTTGTGGATCCGATGTGTGGTTCGGGTACGTTACTTATTGAGGCGGCAATGATTGCATTGAACATGGCTCCGGGCGTTTGTCGCAAGGAATATGCTTTTGAACGATGGCCTGATTTTGATCGGGATCTGTTTGATGAGATATACAATGACGATTCGGCGGAGCGTAAATTTAATTTCAAATGTTATGGCTCCGACATCTCCCCGATGGCGGTGGAAAAAGCTATGAAGAATGTGTGCAATTCCGGACTTTCGAAGTATATTGAACTTAAAATAATGCCTTTTCAGCAATTCGGCGAAGCTCCGAAACCAGGGATACTTGTGACGAATCCTCCTTACGGGGAACGCATCTCGGCAAATGATATTTTTGAGTTATATTCTATGATCGGCGAACGCCTGAAACATGCTTTTACCGGTTATAACGCGTGGATACTAAGTTATAAAGAGGAGTGTTTTGAAAAAATAGGCCTGCGCCCCAAACAAAAAATCAAACTGATGAATGGCGAACTGGAATGTGAATACCGTTGTTATGAATTATTTGAAGGAAAGAATAAAGAATATAAAAGAGAACTGAAGAACCGGGAAAGTCGGGGCGGGTACGATGGAAATGAAAATAATGCTCGGAGAGACAGTCGCAGGGAGCGTCAGGGGAAAGATGACGAATATCGTAAATACGGCAGAGATCCCGAACGCCGCAGGCATGAGGGAGAAAATGTACATCGTAGCCAAGATAAGGAACGCAGGACCTTTAGCCGGCAACATAAGCCATATGACCAAAACGGTAAGACATTTAAATAAAAAACAAGTACGATGAAGATTAAATTTTTCCTGTTAACAGGCAGTGTATTCCTGTCAATGTTTAATGTTATGGCGCAAAAGGAGAGCCTGACCTTTCAGGAACTTATTCCGGGAGGGAAGAACAGCGATCGTTTTACACCTCAGACTGTAAGGCAATTACAATGGTGTGGAGACGAATATCTTTATGTCAAAGGAGACAGTTTGCTAATGGCGTTGCCTGAAGATAAAGAGGAACATGTGGCTTTTACAAAGGAACAGTTAAACAGTACGCTTGTGGCAACCGGACTGCCGGAAACCGCCTCTATGCCATTTTTTTTCGTGCCGGATGAAAAAAAAGCGACAATTGCGTTCATTTATAAGAATCATTATGTTTTTTACGATCCGAAAATGAATGAAATCGTCACTTATTATGCACTGGATAAAGACGGTAGCCGTTGGGAATACGATCGTGCGAAAGGGAGTATTGCCTTTACAAAAGATAATAATATATATGTAATGACGTCCGACGGAAAGACGAACGCCGTAACGAATGAAACGAATAACGGCGTTGTATGCGGGACGTCGGTGCATCAGAATGAATTTGGCATTCATAAAGGGTTGTTCTGGTCGCCACAAGGCGCCGCCCTTGCTTTTTACCGTATGGACGAGACGATGGTGACAGACTATCCCGTTGTGAATGTGAAAGGGCGGGTTGCCGAAGTGGAGCCGTTCAAATATCCAATGGCGGGAATGACAAGTCACGAAGTGACAATCGGCGTTTATCGGTTATCCAATCAACGAACCGTATGGTTAAAGACCGGTTTGCCAAAAGAAAAATATCTGACGAATATAGCATGGAGTCCCGACGAAAGAAGTATTTATGTGGCGGAGTTAAATCGCGGACAGGACACCTGTCGGTTGGTACGTTACAATGCGGAAACGGGCGAACGTGAAGCGGAATTGTTTGTCGAAACGAATGAACGTTATGTCGAACCGCAGCAACCCATACTTTTCCTCCCCGCTAATCCGGAGCGGTTTATATGGCAGAGCCGGCGCAATGGATATAATCATCTTTACCTGTATGATACGAGCGGAAAGATGTTACGGCAATTGACGGTCGGCAAGTGGCTTGTAAAAGGAGTGTCCGGTTTTGATGAAAAAGGGAAGTATCTGTTTTTTACAGCGACGGCTCCCCACGATGTACGTTCTACGGAAGACGGCAGTCCGCTTGAAACATATGTCTGGCAGTTAGACCTGAAAACCGGCAAACGTAAATGTCTGAATAGAAAAGCCGGCGTTCATCATGTCAGTTTGAATGCTTCCGCCACCTATATTATAGATCAGACCTCCTCGCCTGTGATACCGCGCGATATAGATATCATTCGAATAAAAGATGTTCGTGAAGTGAAGTCGTTGTTATCGGCGAAAAATCCTTTAGAAGGTTACGATCTGCCGACGGTGAAAGTAGGGACGCTTACGGCTGCCGATGGTAAAACAAAACTTTATTACCGTTTGATAACGCCTCCCGACATGGACGAGACGAAGAAATATCCTGTTGTTGTTTATGTTTACGGAGGGCCTCATGCACAACTGATTACCGGAGGGTGGCTGAATGGCGCCGGCGGGTGGGATCTATATATGGCATGTAAAGGATATGTCATGTTTACGTTAGATAATCGCGGCTCCGCCAATCGGGGATTTGAGTTCGAAAGTGTTATACACCGTCATCTTGGCGAGGTGGAAATGGCAGATCAGATGAAAGGAGTGGAATTTCTGAAGGCTTTGCCTTATGTTGACTCGGAGCGTATCGGCATACACGGGTGGAGTTATGGCGGTTTTATGACTGCCGGGCTGATGCTTACCTGTCCTGATGTGTTCAAAGTCGGTGTGGCAGGAGGACCTGTTACGGATTGGCATCGTTATGAAATCATGTATGGCGAACGCTATATGGATCATCCTGAAGAAAATCCGGGAGGATATAAAAAATCCGGTTTGCTGGATAAAGCCGGTAATCTGAAAGGACGGCTGTTATTGATTCACGGCGATGTAGATCCTGTTGTTGTATGGCAACACAGTTTGTTGTTGGTCAAGGCGTGCATCGATGCCGGAACGTTCCCCGATTATTTCGTTTATCCCGGTCATCAGCATAATGTGATCGGGAGGGATCGTCCGCATCTGTATGAAAAAATCACGAGATATTTTGATGATTTTCTGATGAATAAAGGATTAAATTAAAATGAACAAATAGATAGAAATGGATATTTTGTTGTTAGGATCGGGAGGGCGTGAGCATGCGTTAGCATGGAAAATAGCGCAAAGTCCGAAAGTAGGACGGTTATATATTGCACCTGGAAATGCAGGTACGGCAACGGCAGGTACGAATGTCGATATGAAGGTGAATGATTTTCACGGAATCAAAGAGTTTGTATTGGGAAATGAAATTGATATGGTGGTTGTAGGGCCTGAAGAACCTTTAGTTAACGGTATATACGATTTTTTCAAGGCAGACTCAGCGTTGTCAGGTATTCCCCTGATAGGGCCTAGCCGATTGGGAGCGCGCCTTGAAGGGAGTAAGGAGTTCGCAAAATCTTTTATGGTGCGGCATAATATTCCTACGGCGCGCTATAAGAGTATTACCGCCGGACAACTTGACGAAGGCATTGCATTCCTCGATACGTTAAAATCTCCGTATGTATTGAAAGCTGATGGTCTGGCGGCAGGCAAAGGCGTACTGATCATTGATTCGCCGGAAGAGGCCGTTGACGAATTGAATAATATGCTGCAGGGCATGTTCGGCGATGCCAGCCATACGGTTGTGATAGAAGAGTTTTTGGATGGAGTGGAATGTTCGGTTTTTGTAATAACAGACGGGAATGACTATAAGATTTTGCCGACAGCAAAAGATTATAAGCGTATTGGCGAGGGGAATACCGGACTAAATACGGGTGGCATGGGCGCAGTCTCACCGGTACCTTTTGCCGGCGAGGTATTTATGCGGAAAGTAGACGAGCGTATCATTCGCCCGACAATAAACGGATTGAAAGAGGAAGGAATCGATTATAAAGGGTTTATCTTCTTTGGACTTATCAACGTTGACGGAGAGCCTATGGTGATTGAATATAATTGTCGGATGGGCGATCCCGAAACGGAAGTTGTTATGTTGCGCATACAAAGTGACTTGGTCGATTTGCTTGAGGGTGTCGCTCAGGAAAATCTCGGTGACAGGGTGTTGACGGAAGATCCGCGTACGGCGGTGACGGTTATGCTTGTCAGCGGAGGATATCCCGAAGCCTATGAAAAAGGGAAAGAGATAAGCGGATTGGAAAAGGTATTGCCGGAAAGTATCGTTTTTCATGCCGGGACGATCGCGAAAGACGGTAAGGTTTGCACGAACGGTGGACGCGTCGTTGCCGTCAGTTCTTATGGCGCGACAAAAGATGATGCTTTATCCCAATCATTTGCCGGAGCTGATACGATACAATTTGATAAAAAATATTTCCGGGATGATATCGGCTTTGACATTTGAGGGGTATATACTGTTTGCGGGCACATTACCGGAGATATAAAAAACTGATAAAGTATATATGAGGCGTCGAAATACGGATAAACGGATAAGTTCATTGTCGGACAAGCCGTGGATGTCACTCTCCTTAATCGTTTGTTTGCTTTGTTGGATTTTATGTTTTGTATATTCAATCGGTTTTCCGTCGGAAAAAGGTGAAGCGACGATACTTTTACGGACGTTTTCCGTCCTGCTTTTTGATGATAAGTTAACAGCTTTCCTGTCCTGCCTGATTATTATGATCGTTGTAGCATTTGTAATACAACGAATAAGTGATATAAAGATGCTTATCCGGAAGCATACACGTTTGCCGTTCATGCTGTTTTTATTGTTGGCAAGCGCTAATGCAGGGCTATTATCGCTAAGAGAAGTTGCGATCGTGCTGTTATGCCTGATATTTGCAATCTACAATCTATTTGAGGCATATCAGTCGCCCGATGCAACCGACAGGCATTTTAACGCAGGCGTTATGACCGGTTTTGCAGGGTTGTTTATGCCTCCGATATTATGGTTCATTCTATTGTTATGGGTTGGCATGTATCAACTCCGTTCGTTGAACTTCAGGAGTTTCATGGCCTCGTTTATCGGCATGTGTATCGTCTATTGGATAGTAACGGCATGGTGTTTATGGAATCATGATTTTTCAATGATGGCATCTTTATATTACAGGTTGACGGATTTTAAGATTTTGTCGCCGGAAGTATTTCAATATTACCGAATAGGTTCGGCAGTTGTCGTTGTGATCCTTGTGATGGCATTTTTCCATATCAAAATGGATACATTCGGTAATAGTGTACGCGTACGTCAGATGCTTTCCTTTCTGGCGAACATGTCTGTCTGGTCATTCATTTTATTTTTATTATATGGGGAGGATTCGGATTCGTTTATGGCTGTAATATATCTACCTTCGTCACTCCTGATTACTTATTTTCTGGAAAATATCAGGCCTGTAATTTGTTTTGTTTTATTTTATTTCATGTTGTTCATTTGGTTTGCGTCATTTCTTTCACGTCTATGGATCTTTTGATAGAATATGGATATATAGGCGTTTTTATTGCGTCGTTTCTTGCTGCAACGATTTTGCCGTTCAGCTCTGAAGTTGTGTTGACCGGCGTACTCATGGCTGAAGCGTCGTATTGGCCGTGTATGATAGCGGCGACAACGGGCAATTTTCTGGGTGGCATGACCTGCTATTGGCTGGGAATGGCCGGAAAAACAAAATGGATAGAAAAATATCTGCATCTCGACAGAAGCAAGTTGGAGCGTATTCAACACCGGATAAAAAATAAAAGTTCGTGGATAGGATTTTTTGTTTTTTTACCCGGCATAGGCGATTTTATCGCCGTTGCACTTGGGTTCTTAAGAAGCAATGTATGGGTGGTTGCAGGTTCTATGTTTGCCGGAAAGGCTTTGCGTTATTGGGTGTGGATGGAGTTGGTTTATAAAGTACGGGAAATGGCAACGTAAGGGCGCCGAAAATTACAGTGTAGAGAAGAAGTCAGATGTCAAAACGGAAGATGTCCGTCGCATGGCATTGGAGCTGTATCTGGAAGGATCAGGTTTTCGGACGATCGGTCGTCTGTTAAGAATAAGTTTCGGAACCGTTTATCAAATGCTACAGTAAATCGCAATACATGATGGAAATATCGCTGAATTTATTGTTTCTGAAACTTGATGGAGAATTATGTACATTAAATTAACAATACCACAGGGAGAATTTCTGTTTTCACAGTCGGCACATTCGCGATACAGCCGCCAAACATCAGAAGCGCTGGGCTTTAAGGACTGACTATTTATACAAGTAGTGGGCGTAAATTAGTAAAAGATATATTTCCCCTATAAATTTTGCCGGATATTTTTATCCGTCTGTGTGGAATGTCGAAAATTTCATGTACATTCGCAGATAATTTTTTCTAATTAAATACGGATAGTCATGAAAAAAGCGGTTTTATTATTGGGTTTTGCAATGTGTGCATCAATTGTTTTTGCACAGTTGAAAGTTACTTCGGACGGGAAAGTAGGAATTGGATTAACGGAGACCCCTGTTTCAAAATTTGCAGTTGGCGCGACAGGCGATCAGTATATTCGTAATTATTTTTACAGTGATATCGTTGCGATGCGCGTCCATTCTACCGGAAACAGTCCATACTCGGCCAATTACTGGGGAACGGGTCTTCAGGTGCAGGTAGACGTATCATCCATGCGCGGCGATATCGGCATCAGTAGCAGTGCGGTAAAACCATCTCCTACCGGTAGCGGTCGTGCGATAGGACTGGTATCGTCTGCCGGCAATGCCACAAATGGATATAACTGGGGCGTGATAGGCAACCTTGCAGGGAGCAATTATGGGGCAGGCGTATTGGGAGGCCTGGATATTGGACTGGGATTTGTAATTAACGACGGACAGTATGCCGGTTATTTTTACGGGAACGTGAAGGTGACGGGAACTATAAACGGCACCGTAGTGAGCAACTCTGACATCCGTTACAAGGATAATGTGAAAGAAGTATCTAAAGACAACGTTTTGAAAAACATTTTGCAGCTAACCCCTGTTTCGTATAATTTAAAACAGATATATATTGAATCGGCCTCCTCGGCAGACAGTGCAAAATACGGCGCCGGATCGTCAACGGTAAAATTGTACGATGAAAAATCGCCGATGTTTCAAAAGAAACATTTCGGGTTGATAGCTCAAGATTTGCAGGACATCTATCCTGATCTGGTTTACGAAAATGATAACGGATACCTTTCCGTCAATTATACGGAACTAATACCGCTGCTTATCCAGTCAATAAAGGAGTTGAAAGAAGAAGTGGACATATTGTCATCTGCGTTTGTCAACGCGCGTTCTGCCACGGCGAACGATTTTGCGGATAACATATCGCAGGCTGTTTTGTATCAGAATGCACCCAACCCGTTCACAGACAGGACAGAGATAAAATTTAACCTTCCCGCAAATACTGTTCATGCCTCCATCTGCATTTTCAACATGCAGGGCGCGTTAATAAAGCAAATACCGGTAAGTGTGCATCAATCAGGTACCCTGATAAACGGATCCGAACTGACCGCCGGCATGTATCTCTATTCCCTGATTGCTGATGGAAAAGAGATAGATACCAAACGTATGATATTAACGAAATAAAATGGAGGAGGCATGCGATGACTTTTAAAGTATATATTAACATATGTGCGTCGCTGATTCTTTTATCCGGCATTCATACTGTTATATCCGCACAGTCCGCCGATATTTCAGCAAAGAAAACCGGTGTCGCCACAGATCATACCGCTTCCGGCAATCCTGTCAGGGTGACATCAGAAGAACAGTCCGACAGTTTATCGGGAATGAAACGTGCGGAAGAGGGACAGGGCGAAAAGACCGTGCAACGCAGGAGTATGTCGACAATCGTACAGGATGATCCCTGTACCAATAGCTTCACCAACCAGACGGTGTCGTCGACCGTATCTGTTTTGGGCTGCAATATCCTCACCGTGCAGAATGTAACGGTAACAAACAGCGGCAATTTATCTCTTGCAGCGCCCATAGAAGTCGTCATCAACGGCCCGTTCGACGTCTTGCAGGGAGGCGTTTTGAACGTTACGGGAGGAGGAGAACCACAACCCGTGACCTCAGATTTCACTTTTTACTATGATGCTTCCGGAAACAGAACCTCAAGAGTGTTAGGCGCGGAAAAACATCCTGCGGCAACTGCCGACAAAAAACATCCTGCCGGCAGGAATTTTCATGTAAAACGTGAAATGCACATTAAATCAGCAGAAGATGAATAAGAACGCATATATATCAGCCCTCATGTGGTTGCTTGCTGTAATGCAGTTGCCCGCCCAAACGGAGGCAGACGCGGATGTAAAGACAGGAATCAGTATCACAGGCGATTATCATGACAAATCGCAGGATACGGTCGAACTGAAACCTCAATTGTTACCGGAGAGAATACGGGAAGGGGAAAGGGTTTATAAAGAGAATAAGGAACCTCCCGTACAAAAACCGTCTTCCCCTGCGAAGGCAACAATAAATGAAGCGTTGAACGTCGGAACAACCGTTGGGTTTGTCGGCGTTACTGCAACAGGTGCGGCAAGTTATCAGATTCCTGTTGAAATACCAAAGGGAATAGCCGGACTGGAGCCGGACGTATCCATCGGATATAACAGTCAGGGCGGTAACGGACTGGCCGGATACGGCTGGAATTTATCGGCGTCATCCGTGATCTCCCGGAGTGGAAAAACATTTTATTATGATAATGCAGCGGATGCGCCTCAGTTGAACAATACCGATAACATTATGCTGGATGGCCGGCGGATGATTCTGATATCGGGACAGAATCTTGTCAATGGCGCCAGGTACAGGCTGGAATATGATCCTGCCACAGATATCGCATACAAAGTTATCGGTTCATACTATTGTTTTTCCGTAAGAACAAAAGACGGTTCTACAAGGGAATACGGCTCAACGGCCACCTCCAATATTCAAACTTCGGGAGGCAGTACCTTATTTTGGCTTTTATCTAAAATAACCGACAAAAACGGAAATACAATAACCTTCGATTATGATGTTATCGCTAACAATGGGGAATTTTACCCGTCAGAAATAAATTATGTAGGAAACAGGAGTATTCAGTTTGCATACGAAACAAGAAACGATAAACAAAAGAGTTATTTTGCCGGCGTTGCCGTCAACCGTAATAAAAGGCTGGAAAAAATCTCGACATACATCGGGCAGACCAGGATCAAAGATTACGAGTTCAATTATGAAGCCGGCGGACTCTATTCAAAACTGTCGGAAGTAATTGAAAAAGGACAGGATAATGCACAGTATAATCCTGTTATGATTGATTATGAAGGCAGTGAGACGTATGCGGATGAATATTTATCCTCCCTGTCGGAAAACAGGGAAGGGCATACGCCCCTGTTTGCGGATTTCAACGGGGACGGGAAAATGGATTTCCTCTCTTATCCGAACAAGTCTTCATATACAGTCGCCGACAAAGCGACCTTATTCTTATCCGAAACGCTTTATGGTGATGTTTATTTCCACAAACAATGTACGATACCGGTACAGCCCTTCAGCAGTACTTTCCGGCATTTTGCCCTTGCCGACCTGAACGGGGACGGGAAAATGGATGTAATCAACATAGCAAGAGCGCCGAACAATACTGACCGGTACAATTACTATCTGTTCGACGGGGAATGTTTCTCCTATAACGGACTTGGCTTCAACACCGATGGGGATGACGCTTTCACGGGCGATTTCAACGGCGACGGCAAACAGGATATCCTGGTAAAAAACAACAATAAGGTATTTGACGGGACAGGCTCCCAGATTGCTTCAGGGGGAATTGATAACTGGGGCAGCGACTATATCGAAGATTATTATCCTAACAGCAGGTATTTATGTGATTTCAACGGCAACGGGAAAGCCGACATTCTCGCTATTAACGCTTCCGGAGCCTGGGTATACGAACTGAACGGCAGCAGTTTCACAAAATTGACGTCCTTCAATACGACCGACATCAAAAACTATTATTTCCCTTATTTCGGAGACTTTAACGGCGATGGCAATACAGATGTTTTAATCCAGAATATAAACCAGGGATCTTATAACGATGTGAGCATCCTTTATTCAACGGGAAAAGGGTTTGTGAAACAAAGCATATCCGGCGCGGATATTAACGCAAAAGTTTTTGTCGCCGATTTTAACAAAGACGGCAAATCGGATATATTCCATCTCGGAGTTGCTAATAACACCGTAACGATGAAAGTCGGAACGTATAACGGTACGAATTTTAATACGGCATATTACTCAACCTTTTTAAGTCCTGCGGATTTTAACGTTCCCATCGGCGATGAACGCTTTCTTTTTCAAACCGCTGATTTTGACGGAGACGGAAGGGCGGAATTTTGCAATGCAAAATATGTGGACACTTATATCCTTCATTCTTTTACAGATGATAACGACCTGCCGGTCAGGGTAATAACTGACGGAACCGGAGCACAGATATCTTTTGACTACGCTCCCATTACCGATAACAATTATTGTTCCTGCACCGATGATAACATATCTTTCCCCGTTTCGGGAAGCGCCTTCCCGTTATATGTTGTAACAAATATGGGACAATATGCGGGATCATATTACGACAACACGACTTACCGTTATAAAAATCCACGCGTCCATGTACAGGGGAAAGGATTCTTGAACTTCGGGGAGGTGATAACCTCAAACTACAATAGAAACAGGAAAGTCTCCACCAAATCCGGATACAACAGTACCTATTATTTCCCTTTTGTTACGGAAGTGAAAACAACAACCCTGACGGATTCGGACATATCGACGTCCGTGTATGAAAATTCATACATCTACCATGGAAGCAAACGCGTCACTCCTTATGTTCAGGAACAGACGGATACCGATCATCTGACAGGAATAGTGACGACGGTCGAGTGTACGCAAATCGACAGTTGGGCAAATCCCCTGCGAACTGTTACCGCTTATGGCAGCGACGTTACGGAAACCGTCGTATCCTCCTATTTCAACAGCAGCACGGATAACCTGTGGATATTAGGATTACCCCTTTCCGTCGAAAAGAAAACGACGAAAAGCAGCGCAAACTGGATTGAAAAACAAACCTTTGAATACAATACGCAGAATTTGCTCTGGAAGTTGATAAATTATACCGGCGACGGCACAAAAAAAGTATCGGAAAATTCTTTTATTTATGACAGTTTCGGGAATATAAACGCCCATTCGTCCATAGCTTATTCTTCTTCCAGCGTGTTGACAGCATCCTGTGAATATTCAACGGACGGGGTCTTCATGACAAAAGTCACCGATCCCCTGTCGCTGGAAACCACTTACAATTTCAATTCATCCGGTCGGCTATTTTCCAGTACGGATCCCAGGAACAACACGACAACGTATGAATATGATGGTATGGGCCGGTTAACGCAGACAAATTATCCTGACGGAACGTCTTCGTCCCTTGCTTTATCGTGGGGTGGATCCGTATCTAACAGCGTTTATTACATAACAAAAACCGCTACCGGACAGCCGGTGGAAAAAAATTATTACGACGCGATCGACCGCAAACTGAGAAACAGCACGGAAAGGTTCGATGGCTCCGAAACTCACCACGATACGAAATATGATAACGCCGGACGGATATACCAGGTGTCTTTACCCTTCAAAGGCTCCTCCACGCCAAAATGGAACACTTGCAGCTATGACGGCTACGGCAGGATATCCCAGGTCTCTTACGCATCGGGTAAAACAGATTCCTACACATATTCGGGAAATAGCGTTACGGCAACAAAAAATGGCATCTCATCCCAGAAAACGTTTAATGCCAAAGGCGAACTGGTTAACGTCACCGATCCGGCGGGAACAATCATATACAACCTGCGTCCCGACGGCCAGCCGGTAAGCGTTAGAGCCCTGAACGTCAATACGTCCTTCACCTACGATGACTTCGGTCGACAGACAGCTGTTAACGATCCAAGCGCCGGCCTCATAACTTTCGAATACGACAGTGACGGAAACCTGTTGCTTGAAACAGATGCCGAAGAGAGAAGCAAAACCATGCTTTACGACCAGTATGGACGTATAATATCAAAGGCTTTGCCTGAATTTACTACAACTTACAATTATAATAATTACGGACAGTTAATTGCGGAATCTTCCACCAACGGAACGTCGCGAACCTACCTGTACGACAGTTACGGACGCCTTTACAAAGACAAAGATAACGCGCCCGACGGCAAATGGCTGGAGAAGACTTATTCCTATTCCGGCGGGAACATATCATCCATCCTGTTCAACTCTCATTCCGGAACGATCGGGACAGAATCTTATTCCTATGGATATGGCAACCTTAAAGAAATAACATTCGGCGGCAGCAGCGTATGGAAATTGATGGCAGAAAATACAATGGGCATACCCACCTCCGTTACGACAGGAAACATAACGCGCTCGTACTCATATGATGATTATGGCCTCCTTACCGGCAGAAGCTCAACCTCGCCCAACGGCGGAACGTTCCAGAACTGCTCATATGATTTCAGCGCTACCACGGGCAACCTTTCCTCCCGTAAGGACAACGGCAGGAACAAACAGGAGAATTTCTCTTACGACGGCATGAACCGCCTGACATCATACGGCGACGACTTAACGGTCGATTATTATACCTTGAGGAACATCATTAAAAACAAAGAAGACGTCAGCAATGAAGATTATTCGTACTGCTGGTCAGACAACGTCTTTGGCCTGTCGGAAATATACGAAGCAAGCAGCGACGCCATACCCGTCAGGGAGCAGCATATCACCTATACGTCATTCGAGCGGCCTTCCGTAATATCCGAAAACGATTACGCAGCCCTGTTCACTTACGATGGCTCCAGCAATCGCAAAAAAATGCGACTGGAATATAACGGTACAGCCGAATTTCAACATTATTACCTCGGCGAACGTTACGAAGGAGAGTTCGGTACATCGGTAAACAAACAGATCCTGTACATCGGTGGCGACGCCTATTCCGCGCCGGTCGCCCTGGTCAATCAGGGAAATAGCTGGAATTTTTATTATATCTGCCGCGATCATCTCGGAAGCATGACACATTTAGTGTACGAAAACGGAACTCTCGCACAGGAATACAGCTACGACGCATGGGGACGCTTACGCGACCCCTCGACACAGGCCGTCTATATCCCGGACGACGGACCGCCCCTGCTCTTAGGCCGCGGCTACACCGGTCACGAACACCTCCCCCTGTTCGGATTGATAAACATGAACGCACGTTTATACGATCCTGCCACAGGATATTTCCTCTCGCCAGATCAATATATCCAGCTGCCGGACTTCACACTCTCGTATAACCGATACGCATACTGTATGAATAATCCGCTGGTATATGTAGATGAGAGCGGGGAACTTGCCTGGTTTTATTGGGCAGGCGCCGCTCTCGTTGGAGGTGTCGCAAATTTGGTTGCCAATTGGGATAATGTGGATGGCTTTTGGCAAGGAGTAGCAAGTTTTGGAATTGGAGCAGGCTCCGCATTGGGGATAGTCGCGACAGGAGGATCAGGCGCCGCCGCTGTGATAGGCGCTGGCGCCGCCGGAGGAGCGGCAGTAGGTGCAACAAACAGTGTCGTTGCACAAACCGGATATAATTTTTCGGGATTCAATAATGTTAATTGGGAACAGGTTGGTATAAATTCGGCAGTAGGAGGCGTTGCCGGCGCCGCAGGATCAGGAGCAGGATATTGGGCCTCCAACGCATCCATTCTTGTCAATGGGGTAAACAGCCCTGTTTTACGTTCTGCTATCGTTTCGCCTTTGGCTTCCGGCGCAGGACATGTAGCAGGAGGAACAACCGTCGGTCTGTTCCAAGGTCAAAATTTGGGTGAAGCGTTTGTCAATTCATTTGACGGGATTGGAAAAAGTATGGCTATCGGAGGAGCTATTGGAGTCGCTTCTACTATTGGTGTAAGCTATGCCAATGGAATAAATCCATGGACGGGGAAAGCAATTCCCATCGCAAAAGGGATACAAAAATTGCAATATGATACAAAACAAATTGGGGGGAAATATGGTAAACACATGAAAGATTATCCGGGGATGAGCCATGATGATTATTTAAATTTAGCTAAAGACATATATTCTAATCCATCATCAACAAAAATTATATATCCTTCTAATGCGCCAATGTATCCGGGTGAAATACATTATCATAATAATGGAAATTTATTGCGTATAGGTCCCGATGGGATGTTTAGAAGTTTATATCCATATTAATTTTATGTGTACTAATCTCAAAAAATGCATAGCAAAAACTTTCGAAAAGGTTTTTATAGAGTGGTTCTACTTAAATGATACACCTGTTTCCATTGTTAGGTTATATATTAAAGGAGATCTCTATTTTGATATAACTTGTTGTGAGGAGAATGTTTCTATAAGAGAACAAGAAGAAATTCCTGAGAATAAAGTTTTTCAAGAGTTTGCATATAAGCCTATAGAGCAAAATATAGAGTGGTTACATCAATGTAAAATAGATTCTATTAAGTATTTGATGGATTTGCATAATATTAAAAGAGGAATATTATTCATTTTCCATAATAATCATAATTTTGTTTACTATAACAAAGGATATGAATTTGATGATAACGATATATTCGAGATTGATGCAAATATAAAATTATTACCTTATGTCTTGATTGATATATAACATTCCTCCTCTGCTCGACGTAGACTATGCCTGCGCCGAGCAGGGACGGTCTCTTGGTGGTTCGTTTGTCAATTCATTTGACGGGATTGGGAAAAGTATGGCTATCGGAGGAGCTATTAGAGTTGCTTCTACAATTGGAGTAAGCTATGCCAATGGAATAAATCCGTGGACGGGAAAAAAATTACAAATTACAGCAAAAGACATAGTGATACAATCAACATTAGATAGTCGTCCCTTAAAAATGGAATTTTACAGCCGGATTAAAATTCTGGAGATTTCGGACTATACCCACCCACTATTTCCGAAAAAAAGCGAGCGAAAATCGCGTGAAAAGACGTATAAAAAACATGTCATTTCGGCAGATATTCATCGAAAAAGCGCTAAAAACGGGTATTTTTCTATCTTTTTAGGCAGCGTTTCAACCTGATTTCGGACTATACTCGTTCACTTTTTGTTGCATTTTCCGACTGTTCTTCGTAAATTGACCGAAAAAAAATTAATCAATTTACAAACAGGTATATATGGCAGAAAAAATAGCACCAATGAGTACAATTAAGCAAGTGATTCAAATGCATGAATCCGGTGGAGATTTCGGACTATACCCACCCACTATTTCCGAAAAAAAGCGAGCGAAAATCGCTTGAAAAGACGTATAAAAAACATGTCATTTCGGCAGATATTCATCGAAAAAGC
>JAIRMH010000036.1 GCA_031258835.1 Tannerella sp. | reverse complement strand
CGTCTTCATGGTTTGTGTCAGGCGCGAACCGTTGGCGCCTTCTTCGGCTACAAAGGCGTCATACAACTCTTTTTGCGGATTGCAAAAACCCCAGGTGCCGTCGTAAATATCAGTCCCCGGAGCAAGGTCCATCATATCGGTACGCCAGCCGGTCATCATGACATATAAACTCATGGCGGCATTTTGCGGGTCATTCACAAGATTAAGCTCAAACACCGATTCGCTGTTGTTCTCGTGAGTATATTGCAGGATGTTTTCGTACTCGTTGGCGGGCAGCAGTTCGTATTTCCCCGAAGTAATTACCGCGTCGAGTGGCGTAATGGCTTCTGCAAATTTTCCCTGAAATACGAGCGCTTTACCGAGCAGCGCCTGTGCAAACTGTTTAGTAAAGTGGTACGACGAATTGTCGCCGACATTCGCTTTTTCGCGCAGGGCGCCCGAATTGATGGCTCCCGTGAGGTCACTTTCGACCAATGCCCACAGTGCGGCGGGGTCGCCGTTGGGTTGTTTGTATTCCGCCGGAATCAGGATATGGTCAACTAACGGCGGGGTACCCCACATCGAAATCAAATCGATGTAAGCAAGAGCGCGGAACACTTTGGCTTCGGCTATAGCCTGTTTTTGTACGGCTGATTCGTCGGGTACATAATCGAGAATCAGGTTGGCACGGTAAACCACGCCGTAGAAAGTCTGGAACGCTGCACTTAAATAGGAGTGCTCGGCATCGAACGTATATTCGTTCATCTTTTCGTTTTGGGCGTTATCACCGCGGTTGCCGCCACCGCTCCAGAAGTCGTCAGACAGCAGGTTTTTCAAGAAGTAGATATTGTAGTACATGCCCGAAATTGGAATAATAGGCATAGAGTGTTGCCAGCGCCTGTTCCGCCTCTTCATTTGTTTTATAAAAGTCTTCGGGTAGATAGGCTCCATGCTGTTCATTGTCGAGCATCTTTTCGCACGATGCCAGCGACAGCGCTATGGCAGCAAGCAAGGTGATAAATATATATTTTATTGTTTTCATCTTTCTATCAATTAAAAGTTAGCGTTATCAGAAAGTGATATTCAGCCCGAATACGATTTTCTTCGATGACGGATAGTTGCCTTTATCCAGCCCCATGCTGTTGCCAAAGCCTACGGTCTCGGGGTCGAAGCCCGGATAGGAGGTAAAGGTGAAGAAATCGTCGAGCGATACGTAAGCCCGCGTATTGGCGATGTGTAGCCTGCTCAGTAGCGACCCCGGCAGCGTGTAGCCTAATTGGATTTGCTTAATCCTGAAGTACGATCCGTCGTAAATAAAGGCATCGCTCAGCCAGTATTTGTCTTTGTTGGATGCGTTCGTGCGCGCCCTTGGCGCGTTGGGGTTGTCGGGCGTCCAGCGGTCGTCGTAAAATATCTTCAGCGTATTTGCCTGCGTACGGTCGCCGCGGTTCATGGCCAGCAGAATGTCGTTTCCGTGAGCGCCGGCGCCGAACAGCGTAAAGTCAAAGCCCTTGTAAGCGGCGGTGAGCGTAAGGCCATAGGTGAAATCGGGCATCGGGTTTCCTATCATGGTTTTGTCGTTGTCGTTGATGATGCCGTCGGGGGTAATATCTACAAATTTGGGGTCTCCGGCGCTGTATATAACTTCATCTTTGCCTGTTTCCGGATTTACTCCCCACACGTCTTCGCGATAAATATCTTCTACTTTGTACCCCCGGATGTACCAGGCGGGATAGCCGCGCTCAAAAGCGGTAACCCCCGTGTTGGTAACTGTAACCATTCCGCCTTCAATGCGCGGCAGCGACTCGTGGATAGCCGTTACTTCGTTTTTCAGCGAAGCAAAGTTAGCGCGGATGCCGTAACGGAAATCACTGATATGGTCGTTCCAACCCAGTTCAACTTCCACGCCTTTGTTTTCGATGCTGCCGGCATTAATCGGCGAGGCGTTGTTGCCTACAATCGTGGAAAGCGTAACGCCCGACATGATTAGGTCTTTCGTCGTTTTATTGAACCAGTCGAAACCCAGCGTTAGTCGGTTGTTCAGGAAGCGGGCGTCGAAGCCCAGATCTAACTGTTCGGAACGTTCCCAGCCCAGTTCGGGGTTACCTAACACGTTGGGGAAGTAAGCATCGGTATAAGCTACATTGTTTGTAAAAGGATATAAAACAGGTGCCATCGTTACGCCGTTAAAAACGGTATTTACGATGGCGCTGCCCCATGACCAAGAGCCCGTGAGCATGGAGGGCGAGCCGTTTTGCCCCCAACTGGCGCGGAGTTTGAAGAAAGGGATGGCTTTCAGCAAAGGTTCAAAAAAGCTTTCGTTGGAAACAGTCCACCCGGCCGATACGGCAGGGAACAGGCCGTAGCGTTTGTTAAGCGGCAAGGTGGACAGGTCGGCGCCGTCGCGGCGTAGCGAGGCTTGCAGGAAATAGCGGTTGGCATAATCGTAGGATAAACGTCCGAAAACGGAAAACCACGACACCTTTGTTTCTTCACCGCCCCCTACCGATCTTGTAGCCGTCGCGGAAGCATAAGCAGGATAGGCAAACAGCGGATTGTCGGAAATGCCCAAATCCGTTTCGCTGCCGGTAAGGGTCCCCGTAACGCCATAGCTGAAACTTTGCCGGATGGAAGTACCGAGCATAGCGTTCACATTGTGCCGGCCGAAACTCTTGGTGAAGTTGGCAAAGTTTTCCCACTGGTAGCTCAACGGTGTATTGGTCGATACAATCAACTGGTTGTAGGCTTGCTTGACTGATCCGTTGGCGTAGAAGTGCTGGTTGAAGTTGTAGCCGTTGGCCGCCGAAAGCCCGTAACCGAAGCGCGAAGTGATCACCAGCTCTTTTATCGGTTTAAAATTGATATATACGGTTCCGTTCATATTAAATCCTTTGGACACGGAATGTTTGGTTCTTTCGCGCATGATGAACGGATTGTACTGGTCGCTGATCTGGAAAGCCGACAGGGAATAATAGTTCCCGTTTTCGTCCGTGTACAGGTCTTTCAACACGGCCTTCATGAAATCCGGCAGTTGGTCGGGCGCGTAGGTAACCGGCGTGAGCGGGTCGAGCTGCAAGACCGACATCAGCAGGCTGCCGTATTCCGAACCTTCGGCTACCGTGCGGCGCATGTAGTATTCCACCTGATTGTTGGTGCCCACTTCGAGCCACGGCCTGATATTGTAGCTGGCGTTGATGGTAGCCGTGTAACGTTGGTAAGTATCGGCATCGCCCTTTACGTAGCCGTCGTTGTTGAGGTAAGATAGCGAGAGGTAGTACGCCCCGGCCGAGTTGCCGCCCTGAAACGCGAGGTTGTGACGCGTCATGATGGAGTTTTCAAACGTCACATCGCTCCAGTTGGTATTGGTCTTGAAATCATAATTCTGCATAATGGCATCCCAGGTGAGATACTTTGCTTCGGTCATGTAGTCGATGTACTGCTCGGCGTTCAATACCTGCGGCACGCGCGAAATACGTTGGATGGATGTTTGGAAATCGTAACTGATACTGGTTTTGCCGGCCATTCCCTTTTTGGTGGTGATCAACACTACACCGTTGCCTGCCGCAATTCCGTAGATAGCCGACGAAGCCGCGTCTTTCAGCACTTCCATGCTCTCGATGTCGTTCGGGTCAATCCCACCGATACCATTTTCAGCAATCCGTCCGTCCACCACAAAAAGCGGTGTGCTACTGATATTGGAACTCAATCCGCGGATACGCACATCGGGCGATGCCCCCGGCGACGCCGAGCCTTGCACGATCTGCACGCCGGCGGTCTTCCCCTGCAACGCCTGCTCGGGGCGGGTAATAGTACGGTTCAGCATATCTTCGGCTTTCACTTGCGAAATAGCCCCGGTCACGGAACTCTTCTTTTGCACACCATAGCCCACGACTACCACTTCGTCGAGCGATTTGGCGTCTTCTTTGAGCGTAACATTCAATATACCGTTAGTTGCCCGCATTTCTTGTGTGGTAAAACCAATGTAAGAAAAAACAAGCGTTGCCCCTTCCTTGGCGGTAATTTCATATTTCCCGTCAAGATCGGTGATCGTACCGTTTGTGGTTCCTTTCTCGCTTACAGAAACTCTGATCAATGTTTCATTATTGTCGGAAGTGACTGTTCCTGACGTTTTTATAGCGTTTTGCGCCGATAAAAACGAAATACCGCAGAATAAGAAGCAGTAAATAAGCGCCTCTTTTTTCCGTTTTAATAAATATGCGTTTAACATGATAAAAAATTTAAAAATTAAACTTATTTTGTCGGTGATATTGTCTCGACAAGACAAAGTTTGGCATAAATACGGATATTATAATTATTGCTGCGTTCAAAGGTTTATACATTTCACTAAAGTAATTTACGTATTTGTTCAAAAGTTTGCAGAAAATGTCAAAGGCGTGTTATAGGCAAAAATTTCAAGGCGATTTTTAACTGGGAAATTGTACTTTTATGCTGTTAATCGATAAGCTATGAAACCTGTTTTTACTTATATTTTCGCTTGTTTTTTGCTTGTTTCCTGTACGAAAGAGCAAAACTCATTGTCGACAAATACCGCACCTGCGGTTTCTTCGGAGATATCCAATCAGCAAATTTCGGCGTTTGCCGAAGACAGTACAGGGCATATCTGGATTGGTACAATGCGTGGGCTAAACAAGTTTGTAGTCAATGAGTTCCAGCAATATTTCAGCAGTGAAAATCCGAACTCGCTGTGTTTCGACCAAATTACGCAGGTTTTCCGTGACTCGCGCAATCGTCTGTGGATTGGCACGAGAAGTGGAATTTGCCGCTATACCGACCGTGACAATTTTGAACGTACACCAATTGACGGCGTTTCGCAAAATGTAGTGGAAATCCTTGAAGACAGCGAAGGGCGTATTTTTCTCAATATGGTGGATCAACTGTGCGAATATCAAGATGATAGAAGAAAATTTACGGTGGTTATTCCCAATTTTTCGCAGGGGGATAACTGGACAACGCGCTGTTTTACCGACCGGAATGCGCAACTTTGGGCGGTGAGCAATAACGAAATCCGCTGCTACGAAACAAAAAATCTTAAACTGTTATTTTCCAGTGCTATAAATTTCTATCCGCATTATTATTTCCAAACCCGGAACAACGAAATATGGCTTGTTTCAAATAATCGGCTAATGATTTTCGATACGCAAACGAAGCGGTTCTTATCTACTCCCGCCGTACTACAAAATCACCCGACACTGCTCAGTTCCATTATTACTTTTATTTTTCAATATTCCGAAAAGCAATTTTTGCTCCATACAACCAATGGGCTATACCTTTATGATGCCGAAAAGCAAACTGTTATATTCCAAGATGAAGACGGTTTTCCGTTTTCTGCGCCCACGTTCAGGGTTTCGACCGCTTTTCTTGATTCGCAAAAAAATCTTTGGCTTGGCAGCAACGAGCAGGGTTTTACGGTAGAATATTCCTACAAAAAACGCTTTAATACAAACAACTATCTTTTTCAATGTTTTGCCAACAAATCGGTTACTTCGGTGGTAGCAGATACGAAAGACAATCTTTTTCTGACCACTTCTAATGACGGCATTTTCATTTATAATTCCGTTAATAAGGCGATCGATAAAGTTGAAACCAAGCTATTTTTCCCGCCAATGGAAAAGGACTATAAGAATCGGATCCGAAGCGTTTTCGTTGACAGTCATGATTTTGTGTGGCTTGTATCAGAAATGAACCACCTTTTCCGCTGTCGTTTACAAGGTGGGAAGCTCGTTTTGGAACACGATTTTTGGTTGCCGACCGCCGTAAATTGTATGACGGAAGACAATGACGGCAATTTTTACGCCGCCGGTCTCAACAAAAACGTGTATATCCTGAAACGTGGACAAACCGACTTTCAGCCCATTGATATGACAAAATACGGTGCGTTTATGTTTACTAACGGTTTGCTGAAACTGCGCAACGGAAAAATTCTGGTTGCCTCGTTCAACACAGATCTGACGTTGCTTTCGGACGGTGGTACAAGGCGTGATACTATTGAAATTCTGCCGTTTATGAAGAGAAACCCGGTGTTTGTACCGACAACGGTTTTCGAGGATTCGCAGGGCAATATTTGGATCGGCACCTTGTTTAACGGACTTTTCCGATATAATTTTATAGAGAAAAAAATAGAGGAAATTCCTGCCGCCTGCAACGATATTACTGCTATTCAGGAGGATTTGTGGCGAAATGTATGGATAAGTACGCTTTTCGGCTTGACGAAATTCGACAACGCTTTGGGCAAAACGTTCAACTATTATAAAACCGATGGCATTGGCGGTAATCAGTTCAACGAGCGAGCCGTTTGCCGCACCCAATATGGTACGCTGATTTTTGGAGGAACGCATGGCTTGACCTTTTTCAATCCGCAAGAACCGACCGAAAAACGCCATATTCCGCTGGTGTTTGAAAACTTGAAAATCAACGACCAACTCGTTATGCCCGACAATAGAATTATTGACAAACATTTGTCGTACAATCCGGTAATCCGCCTGAAATACAACGAAAATAACATTACGATTTCGTATTCTGCGCTCGATTATGCCGAGTTTCCGCGTGTGAAATATTTCTGTCAAATGCAGGGTTTGGACAATAAATGGTACGATATGAGCGACTACAACTCTATGTATTTTTCCAATCTTGCGCCCGGGCTATACGTTTTTAAAGTAAAGATTATGTATCACGAACAGACCGTTACCGAAGCAGAAAACGAAATATCGATCCGAATTTCGCCTGCGTGGTGGTGGTGTTGGTGGGCGAAAAGTATCTATCTGCTTGCCGGCGCTCTTGCGTTTTTCATTATTTACCGAACAGTAAAAAGAATCCGGAAAAGCAAGCAATTAATTTATCGCGAAAAGCTGGGAAAAGAACAGGAGAAGTACATTAATCAGATGAATATGAGTTTTTTTACCAATGTATCGCACGAGTTCCGCACGCCGTTAACCATGATTTCCGGTCCCGTTGCCACGCTTTGCAACGACAAATCAATCGGCGACGAAAGCAAAAAACTACTCTACATTATTCAACGTAGCGTTAATCGTATGCTGAAGTTAGTCAATCAGTTATTGGATTTCAATAAATTAATGGAAGACGCGCTGAAACTCCGCGTGCGCCACACCGACATTATTTCCGAATTGAAAAACCTGACCGATATTTTCCGTATCAACGCCGAAAACAAACAAATTTCGCTTATTACCAAAGGGTTGGAAGATACAGTTATAACTTGGCTCGACTGCGACAAGCTGGAAAAAATTGTTGGTAATCTGCTTTCCAACGCGCTGAAATTCACGCCTGCCGGCGGGAAAATTATGGTAAGCTTTGATTTGGAGGACGATTTTATCAAAATAACGGTCAAAGATAGCGGTCGCGGTATTCCACCCGACAAACTCGAAAAGATCTTTGAACGCTATTATCAAATTATCGACAACGAAAACGGCACTTACAACTACGGTACAGGCATTGGTTTGTATTACGCAAAACGTCTTGTTCGACTGCATCACGGGACTATTTTTGCCGAAAACAACGCGGAAGGCGGTGCAATTTTTACCTTGCTTTTGCCTACAGACGATGACGCTTACATGTCCGAAGAAAAAGAGGCGAGACGTGAAGAACAAAACGAGGCGTTTCCACTGCAAACCACTGCGCAATTGGGTAAAATGAAGAACGAACACAGTGAGCGCACGCCATATAAAATTCTGGTAGTAGACGACGACACCGAAATCGGGCATTATCTCAATACGCTTTTATCGGCTGAATATAAGGTGATTAATCGTTTTGACGCGGACAGCGCACACAAGGCGATTGAAGAAGAAATGCCCGACTTGATTATTTCGGACGTAGTAATGCCGGGCGTGAGCGGTTACGAATTTTGCCGTGCCATAAAAGACGATTTGCAACTTTGCCACCTGCCTGTGATTTTGGTAACTGCCAAAACTATGGTCGAAAGTCAGGTGCAAGGCTTAGAGGCGGGTGCAGACGCTTACGTTACAAAGCCCTTTGCGCCCGATTATCTGCTGGCGTTAGTAAAATCGCAACTTAGCAACCGCGAAAAGATCCGCAACATTCTGTCGTCCAAAACCAAAACCGACAAATCGGTGGAAAAAATTCTTTCACCGCGCGACAACGCCTTAATGACCGAACTCTATAAGTTAATGGAAACGGAACTCTCTAACAGCGAATTGAACATCAACAAAATAACGGATACACTGAAAATCAGTCGCACCAAACTTTACTACAAAATCAAAGGTTTGACAGGTATTAACCCGAACACATTTTTCAAAACCTACAAACTCAACCGTGCTGCTGAACTCATTACCGAAGGCAAACTTAATATGTCGGAAATAGCCGATATGACAGGTTTCAGCACACTTTCGCACTTTTCGGCAAGTTTCAAAAAACAGTATGGAGTAAGTCCAAGCGAATATACAAAAATAATATAATCGCCAAATATTGTGCGAATACCTGCTACTGCTCGGCAAACCGCTTTTATTTCTGCATCTTGGTTGTATGAATCAAGTTACCGCCGCTCTCATTTTTAAATCTGCCGGATTCGGCCGGTTCAACAACTACGCATCATTTCCTTTTCTTCTTGTACTGCGCATAGTTCGTAACAAATGCCTCACACATCCAGTTTGCCAACGCCTGACGGTTATCATCGATCACAAACCGCCGTTGGTCAAACGGATTCTGGATATTCCCCAATTCTACAAATACCGATACCGGAACCGTATTATTCAGTACATACAAGCTTCGTTCGCTTACTGTTCCCGTGAATCCCCGTCCAGGCTGATGTCGCTTATACTTTCCGGCAAATGTGGCTTTCATTGTATTGGCTAACTGTTTACTCCCTGTTTGGGGCGAATGGTAAAAGAATACGTCTGTTTGCTTACTCTTGCTCCGGCTATCAATATGGATGAATATCCCACGCGCGTATCCTTTACCGTCTATCCTGTTCAACTCATTGACCTTCGCCGACCGTTGACGTAGCCGCGCTATCTGTCCTTGCGGAATAGTCGCTCCCATGCACGTTTCCCGTTTACTATTCTTCAATATCCGCTCGTCCCGTATACCATCCACCGCATCCCGGATAATAATATGCACCTTTGCTCCTTTCATCATCAGATTACGCGCCAAGCGTAAAGCAATGTCATAAGCATACTCATCTTCATGCAAACGATGTCCGTCCATTTTCCCTATAGCTCCCGGGTCCGGCCCGCCATGGCCGCTCACCACATAAAAAGTAGCCCCTTTCAATTCGGGCGATTTAATATCATATTCGGCCTGCTTCTTCCCAAATAGCGGTTCCCGCTTCTTTGTACCCACAGCATACTGATCATTAGCTGCCGGTTTCGTTCCTGTCTTTCCAGCAATTGATGTTGTTGTAGTTTCCCTTTTTTTTAGGGGCGGCAAGGTGTAAGACACTCCCAACAAAAGCGAGTTGTCTTTTCCCAACTTACCCTTATTCAGTTCTATAAATTGTTTCCGATATTCCGGCCCTGGCCGATGGTGTCGTATAAGCAAACTCTGTATTCCGTCTCCTTTCTTGGGCTGAATCTTCTCCTGTGCAAACATACATATACAGCCGACCACTAAACCCAGAGAGAGCAGAATGATTCTCTGATATCTCATATAAGTCGATTAACGGTAATTTTTTTCAAAGATACATGATATTTTTGAACCGTACATTGCTAAGTACATACTAACAATTAATTTATATGATCTTACTATTTGTTTTTTAGACGCGGATTACGCAGAAAGACACGGATTTGCACCTAAAGTGTTCTTCCGTATACTCTGTGTTGAAATCCGTGTCTTTAAATCCGCGCCTAAGAATAATATAACATGAGTTTGATGTAAGAGAACATGTTTTCTTTTTACCGGTTGTCTCATTTCTCTACATTGTTTTCAGATAGGTGTCACCACATGTTTCATTTCAAGATATCATCTTCACTTAACGGCGTATACGGTCCGTCCTTTACCTCAAAAATAACAGAATCAGGGGCTAATACTTCAATCGTATGCCATTGCCCCGGAGGAATATGAATACCATAATTCCCTTTTGATAGATTTAAGACAACACTTTCAATGACCATTTTACTATCATTATAATACAAGACTTTCACCTCTCCTTGAAGCAGGATGTAAGTTTCCGCCGTATGTTTATGTCTATGAATGGGCAAATCCGTTCCAATTTGCAAGGCATTAAGTAAACGCTGTGCGGACGCATCCAATGTTGCATGAAAATTATGATTCATACGTAAACGCGGGTTCTCTTGCGCCTGTTTACTTACTTCATTCAGAAGTTCACTATCTATTAATTGCATAACTATTTTTCACTTTAGAATTATTGAGATGCAAATGAAAGTAATTTTTCATAAATACGATATATACAAGGCTTAAAAAAAGAACGGCAGCCAATAAATACCAATAGCCGCAACACAACTAATGCACCCCGCAAATCCAACGCGCTATTAACACATCCGAAAAGCCCAACGCGTTTTGATTTTTGCGTTGGGCTTTTCACTAAATGCCCAACGCGTTTACCCCAAATGCCCAACGCAAAAATCAAAACGCCCAACGCAAAAATCGGAGAGACCAACGCAAAATTTGAAAGCCACCTGCAAAATCTATGATTCGTTTTATTCTCATCATATCTCG
>JAIRMH010000351.1 GCA_031258835.1 Tannerella sp. | reverse complement strand
CTTGTTGAAAAGTTACTGTACTCATAGCATTCTATTTCTTGGTGAATGCTTCTAAGGTAGCAACTACACACCAATTTACATTCTCTTGGACGAAATTTATTTCATGGGGGTTTCATACTGTTTTTATTGTTAAAATGTTATGTTTAATCCTATTGTAAATACTTTTGCCAGCGGGTAAGTACCATAGTCTTCGCCGGGTGTCAATGCATTTGTCGGACGCCTATTGACTTCCGGATTATAACCCGTGTAGTCTGTCCATGTAAACAGATTTTGTCCGGATAAATATAACCTCAGTTTTCGCAGGGAAAGTCTATTCGACAAGCTTTGCGGCAAGGTATAGCCCAAAGTAATATTTTGCAGCCGTAAATAGGAGCCGTCTTCAAGATGCCACGTGGAAGTGCGACCGTTATTTCCTTTTTGTTTGCGGTTAGCGCGGTTCACTTCCCCGTTTCCGGGATTTTCGGGACTTTGCCAGCGGTTGAGCGCGATAATTGTACCATTTGTATTTCCCTCCAAATTATCTATGTAGCGACGATTTAAATTCAATATTTCGTTGCCGTAAACTCCCTGAAAAGCAAAACCCAGGTCGAAATCGCGGTAAGAGATTGTTCCGTTGAAGCCATACGTGAAGTCAGGCATGTAATTTCCGGCTATCGCACGGTCTTTATCCATATCTATGATGCCGTCCCCGTCCACATCTACAAAGCGAAAATCTCCGGCTTGTGTGTTAGCAAAATGAGGATACATCTTCAATTCTTCTTCATTTTTAAATATTCCGTCCTTAATCATCACATAATAAGAACCTATCGGCTTTCCTATCTCGGTAATCCAATAGGCATGTGCAACACCACCGGTAGAAATAATGGAGGCATCACCGGCGCCTAAAGCTTTTACTTCATTGATATTTTTTGAAAAATTGGCCGAAAAGTTGTATTTCAAATCTTTGGTAATATTCTTGTGTGAATTGAGTTGGATTTCTACTCCCCGGTTATTGACTTTGCCTATGTTTACAAGGGCGGTACTGTGGCCGGCCGTATGGGGAATAGGCACGCTTAATAACATATCGGTGGTGTTACTGTTGTAATATTCAACGGTTAATCCCAACAGTCCTTTAAACATTTGTAAGTCGATGCCGACATTTATCATTGCTGTTTTTTCCCATGATAAATCATCATTTTTTATATTATCGGGTTTATAACCGGAAGTTAATACGCCGTCACCGGCACCCAGTATATAACTTTCGGACGACATTGTGGACAAATGTTCGTAGTCACCTATTTGAAAATTCCCGGAAACGCCATAGCTTGTCCGCAGTTTCAAATCATCCACAAAGCCCGTGGCTTTAGCTTCTTTAAAGAAATTTTCATCACTGATTCGCCATGCGGCAGAAGCAGAAGGAAAATATCCCCAGCGGTTATTTTTCCCGAATCGGGACGAACCGTCTGTTCGCATAGCAACAGACGCCATGTATCTGCCTTGATAGCTGTATTGAACACGGGCCAAATAAGAGGCTAACGACCATTGTACTTTTTCCGAATTGCCTTTCGTAACCGTTCCGCCGGAAATGGTTTGTATATTATCGTTCGGATAATCCGTCGCTGTTACGTTGTTGCTTTTCAATGTTTCCTTTTGTGCGGACTGTACCAATATGGCATTAATGTGGTGGTCGTCATTAATCCGGGTTTCATAATTTATTTTGTTTTCAATTAGCCAGTTGAAATAGAAAGAGGAAGAACTATATCCCGTCGGATTGGACAGTTTGCCGTAGTAGGAATGGCCAACAAGCGGGAGTTCCGACGGACGGTAAGTATCGTTGTGCGACCCGTAATAATCGCCGCCTAAAGAAACATTATAAGTTAATCCTTTTATAAATTCATACTCTCCGAATACTTTACCGATTAACATATATCGGTCAACCACATCGGATTTCAGACGAGCCAATGCAACCGGATTAACAACAGCGTTGTGCTGATAATCAGTCCCTATGCGCCAATAACCGTTCCCTTGAAAATTGTAACTGCTATCCGGATTATAAACCGGCCACACCGGAGGCATGGCTAAGGCAGACTGAACAATACCTTCACTGTCGTAGTTTCCTGAAGCGCTCACCCTGTTTGAGGTCGAGTAGGACGGCGCAAAATTTACTCCAAACCTGAATTTATCATAATTTCCGTCTAAATTAAGGCGTAAACCGTATTTTTCAAAATCGGATTCAATAATAATACCTTCCTGTTTATGGTAGTTTCCAGATACAAAATAGCTTATGTTACTGCTTTTTCCCGCCAAAGAAACGTTATGATCAGTTGAAATGGCTGTCCTGAAAATAGCATCTTGCCAGTCGGTATCGGTAAGCCCCGGTTCTCCGTTCAGGTAAGGTATCAGTTCGTCGGGAATCTGATGATATGTCTGCGGACGGACGCTGTTAGGATCATTGGGGGAACCGTTTGGAACTTCATCCAAATAAGCATTATTGTGACCGTCGCGGGCTGTTTCTGCAAACTGGTAGGCATTCATCAACGGCAATTTTTTAGAAACTTTCTGTACGCCATAGTAACCATCATATTTGACGGTCAGTTTTTCAGAGTTACCTTGTTTTGTAGTGATAATAACTACCCCATTGGAGCCTCGGCTTCCGTAAATAGCAGCGGCAGAAGCATCTTTCAGTATTTCAACGGATTCAATGTCATTATTATTCAGGTTAGCGAAGCCTCTTTCTATGGGCATTCCGTCCACAACATACAGCGGATCATTACCTGCATTAACCGAACTGATTCCACGCACGCGGATTGATACGACACCTTCCGGATCTCCACTGGTTTGCAATATTTGTACACCCGGTAATTTTCCTGCCAATGCCTGACGAAAATCAGAAATAGGGACATCAATTAACTCATTAGCTTTTAGTTGCGAGATAGAAGTAGATACATCCCGTTTGTTTTGTACTCCGTAGCCGACAACCACTACTTCGTCCAATATCTTCTGATCTTCACTGATAATAATTTGCAAGTCTAAACTATTCCCCAGTTTCACTTCCGTCGATGCGAAGCCAATATAGGAAACTTGCAAGATAGAACCGGCAAAGGCTTGAATGGAGAACCGTCCGTTCATATCCGTTGCCGTTCCGGTTTGAGTGCCTTTGACGGTAATGCTTGCGCCAATGACTGTTTCGCCTTTTCTATCGGTCACCGTACCGGAATATTTTCTCTCCGGAACGGTTTCGGGAGCGGGAACGATAATAATCTGTTTTCCTTGTAATTTGAAGGTCGTCTGCGTACCTTTCAAAATAACGTCCATAGCTTTCGGCAGACTCTCTGCGGAGACGTTGACCGAGATGTTCCGGTTGACATTTATCACCGCTTCATTATAGGTAACCGTCAGATCGGTTTGTTTCTCTATTTCCTCAAAAGCGGCACGCAGGGTGATCTGCTTTTGCGAAAAGGTGATCTTTTGATTTTGTGCCTGAACCGTCAAAGATGCAGGCAACATAAACAAAAACAGCAGTAACTTCTTCATAATCAATTAATTTTTAATGGATAACTTATTTTTCCTCAACAAAATCAGACTTGTACTTGTTACATAACATTTACATTTCGGTTAAATATATATGAAACATCGACTTTATACACATTCGCGTTCGTGGTATATATTTCAGGTTTATAGGGATAATAGGCTACAAAGTTTATATCGTTGCCGTCCGCAGGATAGAGGATCGCATCGTTCCCGCTCACCACGGATAAAGATACGGAAGCGCCACTGCCGGATGTAACGTAAGGCACATTGGCCACGCCGACATAGCGCGAAAAGTCGGCAGCAGCCGAAGCATTTTCCACATGGGGAACCATATAGATACCCACTTCCCATATCCTCCTCATCTTTCGAACAGGAAACAAGCGACAACGCGCCAATCAAGAACGTTAAGTTCAGGCGCAACTTCAAACTTGAATGTCTAAGCATAATAAATCGGTTTAACTCCATCAGGCAATTATGAATAATATCCCCTGACATCGTGCTAGTTTCTATTTTTGATTAAATCCACTATATATCTCCTAACGAAGAGGGATACTTGCACTTAGAATCCACTATATAAACGCACCAAAGACACCTGTAGCCACAAAAGTTGTGTCATTAAACGTACGTTTAATGAGCAGCCTTTTCGAGGTAGGTTGGACCTCTGTCCAGAATTAAAAAAAGCTGTTTTCAACTCATGTGTAACATTGTCCGA
>JAIRMH010000346.1 GCA_031258835.1 Tannerella sp. | reverse complement strand
ATACTGATATTTTCCCTTCCTGCGAATTTTATAAGGTTATTTATTACAACGTTGTATGTTGCTGCCGTTCCTGTTTTGCCGTCACTTTTGAGACGTTCAACGTACTCTCGTCCGTACCGGATAAAATCCAAATTGAACTTGTCGCCATATTGTTCTTGTTTTCCTTCTATGATATGCCTCGTCATTTCGGAGACTTGGATTACGTTCATATCACCGAGCCGTTCCGCTTGCTCGTTTACCTTTTGACGGCATCTTTTTATAATATCGTTCAGCAGGTCAATATAAACTTGATTTTTTATTTTCCCTGATTTCGTGAGGTTGTCAGGTGCGAGATAAATTTGTGTTGCAATCTCTCTCTTCTTTCTGTTGTGTATTACACGGATAAAAACGTTGCGTGTTTTATCCTCTTTTTGATAAGGTTGGATTACAAAACTAAATGAAGCCATGATTAGATGCTTTTATTTTGCGAAACATTTGCGAAACATTTGACCGCAAAAGTACTCAAAAAATGCGGAAAGTACCTAATTTTTATATCAAATTATCATTGAAAACGTTTGAGATTAGTGTGGTAAAACACTGAAAATAAGTCTTTTATTTTTTTGTACCCCCGACAGGAATCGAACCTGTATTTGAAGTTTAGGAAACTTCCGTTCTATCCGTTGAACTACAGGGGCGCTCGTTCTTTCAGTCCGCAAAAGTAGTAAAAATATCTCGGATACCAAATAGACTTTCCCATATCTGACGTAATTTTATTAATTTTGCTTTCTGTAATTTTATCTTTGATTCAAATATGACAGTCAACAGTCTTAAAACAGGTGATACGTTTTTCCTTATTGCAGGCCCTTGTATTATAGAAGGCGAGACGATGGCCATGAATATTGCGGAAAGGGCGCTCGATATAACTCAGAGGTTGGGCATTCCTTACATTTTCAAGGGTTCTTTCAAGAAGGCGAACCGTTCTAAAGTGGATTCTTTCACGGGTATAGGCGATGTTCGGGCGCTTAGAATCTTGCGGAAGGTGCGTGAAACGTTTCGAATCCCGGTGTTAACCGATATTCACGAGACTTCTGACGCTGCTCTGGCGTCTGAATACGTTGATATTCTTCAGATTCCGGCGTTTCTCTGTCGTCAGACCGACTTACTGGTTTCTGCTGCGAAGACCGGCAAGATTGTCAACATAAAGAAGGGGCAGTTTCTCTCGCCTGCCGCGATGGGATTTGCTGTTCAGAAGGTTGTAGACAGTGGCAACTGTAAAGTTATGTTGACTGAGCGAGGTGTTAGCTTTGGGTATTCGGATATTGTGGTTGATTTTCGGTCTATCCCCGAGATGCAGCGGTTTGGTTATCCTGTTGTTGTGGACGTCACGCATTCCATGCAGCGTCCTAACCAGGCGAGTGGTGTTACCGGCGGCACTCCTGAGATGATTGGGACTATTGCGCGTGCTGCTGTTGCTGTTGGGGCTGATGGAATCTTTCTCGAGACGCATCCTGACCCATCCGGGGCGCTTTCCGACGGTGACACGCAGTTAAGACTCGATGACCTGGGGCCTTTGCTCGACACTTTGGTTCGTATCAGGGCGGCTGTTGGTGGCGTTTAGTTTGGGTAGCGTTATACGGTGGTTACGTAGAGGATTATTTTCTTTCCTGCGGAAATTTTACGCACTTTCCGCTCTATTTTATTCCATTTTCGGATGTTTGCTGTGGTCACTCCGTAGTAGTTACTGATTTGCGCGAGTGTTTCTCCCTTTTTCACGGTGTGTGTAATCTTGGCTGTTTTGGTTATTGACTTACCTTTGGGCGCTGTTTCGGTGGCGTTTTGGCTTATTATCTGTTGTTCCGCGGTTATGTAGGCGTGTATTTTATTTATTGGCAGTTGTAGGGGCATTGGTTTGTAGTCTCCGGGGATTATTTCGCGTTTGTACTGGGGGTTAAGCGATAGGATCTCTTGTGTTTGCATACCGATCGCGACTGCTATCTTGTCTATTGAAATTCTATGCGTTACCGTTACGGTGTCTGTCTGTGGGGGCGCAGTTATTTTGACCGGTCGGATGTTGTGCGAGGCGAAGTAGTTCATTATGTAGGCTGTTGCGATGAAGTTTGGCAGGTATGCGCGAGTTTCTTTGGGCAGGTACTGGTTTATTTCCCAGAAGTTTTTGTTTCCTCCCGATCGTCGGATTGCTTTATTCACGTTTCCCGCGCCGCAATTGTATGCTGCGATTGTTAGGTTCCAGTCTTTGTAAATTTTATACAGGTCTCGGAGGAGTCTGCATGCTGCGTCGGTAGCTTTTTCCGCGTCTAAGCGTTCGTCTATCAGTGTGTTTATTTCTAAGCCGTATAGTCGGGCTGTTGGCAGCATTAGTTGCCAGAGTCCTGCGGCTCCTGCGCGTGATATTGCGGTTGTGTTGAGTGCTGATTCGACCACCGCGAGATATTTCAATTCTAGTGGGAGGTTGTATTTGTCGAGTCGTTGTTCTATCATCGGGAAGTAGAGTGCTGCTGCGCTTAGGAGGTATTCTATCGGCTTTCGGTAGCGTGTTATGTACTTACCTATGGAGTTTGCGACGGCGTGATTATAATCCATCGGGACAAGGTACGGCAGCGTCTTGAGGCGGTTTTGGTATTCTGCCTCTGTTGCCGGCTCTATTGACAGTTGTTGTTGATCTGTAAGCTTTTCCGCGTGGTATTTTGACTGCAGGTAATTTATTAGCGCCTCAAGTTTCTGTTCTATTTCCTCTTGTGTTTCGGATGTTTCGTAATCCTCCCACTCTGTTGTCCCTCGGATTTGGATGTTTGAGTATAGGATGAGTATTATTGAGACGAGTATATATTTTTTCATCTTGACTTTTTTAACATCTGATACGGCTGACTATGCTTTTCACTTCTTCGCCGTCGTTAAAATGATGTCTTTCTCCGTTAATTTCCTGGTAGTCTTCATGTCCTTTACCTGCGACAAGTACTACGTCACCGGCCTCCGCGATGGAACAGGCTGTTTTTATTGCCTCGCGACGGTCGAGAATTATTCTTGTTCTTGCCGCTGAGTTGTCGGTAAGTCCTGCCAGCATGTCGTCGATGATTGCTTGTGGATTTTCTGTCCTCGGGTTGTCGGAAGTAAGGATGAGGATGTTGCTGAGCCTTGCCGCTTCTTTGGCCATTATCGGCCTTTTTCCCTTGTCGCGGTCGCCTCCGCAACCGACTACTGTGATAATTTTTCTGGCGATGCTGTACTTGTTGGCGACGTTGTGTATTGTGTTAAGTACATTGGTCACTGCGTCGGGCGTATGTGCGTAGTCGACGATGACGGTGTATCCTGCTAAGGCGTTGAATGTCTGGAATCTGCCGACGACGGGTTTTAGGGTGCTGATAGCTGTTGCCGTCTCGTCTGCTTCGAGGCCGAGTGCGATTGCAGCTCCGAATACGGCGGTTATGTTGGACGCGTTGAACTTGCCGACGAACGGCGTTGTAACTTCTATTCCGTTCAGTTTAACGGTAGTTCCCTTGAAGTCGTAGTCGATGATCTTTCCTTTATAATCTGCCATCGCTCGGATAGAATACGTGTATTTCAGGGCCTCGGTATTCTGCAGCATAAAGTCTCCGTTTCTGTCGTCGATATTTGTCACTGCGACCGCGTAGTAGTCAAGTCCGTCGAAGAATTTCTTCTTTGTGTCGCGATAAGCTTCGAATGTCTTGTGGTAATCGAGGTGGTCCCTTGTCAGGTTTGTGAATACGCCTCCCATAAAACGCAGTCCGGAGATCCTTTTTTGATCTATCGCGTGGGAGCTTACCTCCATGAACACATAGTAGCAACCGGCCTTTAACATCTCGGCAAGCAGAGCATTTATCTCGATAGCGTTCGGCGTTGTATGTGTTGCGGGGAGGATTTTGTCTATAATTCTGTTTTGGACGGTGGAAATTAACCCCGAATTATGTCCGATGGAATTAAATATCTCGAAAAGTAGCGTTGCGACGGTTGTTTTTCCGTTAGTTCCGGTAACGCCTGTGAGAATAAGTTTCTGCGAGGGATTTCCGTACCATTCTGAGGCGACTGTACCGAGCGCTTCTGCGCTGTCTTCGACAAGGATGTAAGTTATTTTGTCATCTTTTGTTTCCGGCATATCCTGACATATCACAGCTGTTGCGCCGTTGCTGATTGCGTCATTGATGAATGAATGTCCGTCAAGTTCCGTTCCTTTTATTGCAACGAACAGGTATCCTGCTTTAACTTTTCTGGAGTCGAACTCGACGCCTGTTATTTCCTTGTTATTCACTCCGAACACTATTATGGCGTTCAATGATTTTGTAATTTCGGTAAGGTTCATTTGCTTATTTTTATAGATTAAATATTTTCTTTCCCCGCTTTTATATATATTAATATTGTATAGACTTTCATTTTCACCGCCTTTTACTCTTTTAAAATCGGGTGCAAAGTTATATATAAAAAAAATAACAACCAAAAAAATGGTGGAAAATTTGAAGAAAAACGTATTTTTTTTTAAAATATCGCGATTTTTTTAAAAAACCCTTGTTTTATAAATTTTTTTTATTACCTTTGCACCCTGAAAATATTACAACAATAAATGGTGCGATAACAATAAAATTAAAATCGGTACGTTTAATATTGAAAGCGGTAACAATAAAAACAAGATCGGTACGTTTAATAAAAAAAGCGGTTTTAAGAAAATATGATGGATTGTATATAATAGTAGAAGCGATGACGACAAATTATAGTGAATTTTTTATAACAGGAAAAACGATGGCAACAAATAACAAAGGCATTTTTACATATTCCCGAGCATTCTCAATATTTTTTCAAGACCTCTTGAAATTCTCCCGAGACTTCTTTAAATTTTCTCGAGACGTCTCGAAATTTTTTCGAGCAGTCTCAATATTTTCTCAAGACGTCTCGAAATTTTTTCGAGACCTCTCAATATTTTCTCGAGCAGTCTTGAAATTCTCCCGAGACTTCTTTAAATTTTCTCGAGACATCTATATATTTTATAAATATATTTGAAAAAAACTTTGAAACACCTTATAGAATAGAAATTTAATTATCAATAAATATTTTTTTGTTTAACAATTTTAAAATTATTGTATCATGTATTCCAGAAACTACATCCCAACAACTTACGCAGGCTTATTGTCATGGTTAAGAAACTTTTTGGATCAGCTTGTTCCGAAACTCGAACGTCTCGGCATCCCGACAACGGAGTTTGAATCGCTCAGACTGTTAATATCAAACTACAATCTCGCCTGTGAAAAGGCCAACTCTACTGCCGCGACCAAAACAGACAGGGTACGCCGCGCTGAACTTGCTGAATTAGTGACAAAAGCTGCAAGAAATTTCGTAAATGTCTTCCTTCGATACAACAAGGAACTTACGAACGACGACAGAACGGATCTCGGACTGCCGATACCGAGCACGAAGCCGACTCCGATTCCTCCTCCCGCCAATTCACCGAGCATCACAAGCTTTGACAAGTCGGAGAACATGCGGATAAGGGGGCACTACAAGGATAGTAAATCGCAGAAATCGCGGGCGAAGCCTTACGGTGTGCACGGACTATCCATCCGGTGGGTGATACAGCAGGAGCCGCCGGTAGACATCAGCCAGTTTACGAATGTATCTTTCAGCACAAAGACTCCGTTCACGCTCCGATTCGCTGTACATGAGAGAGGGAAGACTCTGTGGCTCCGGATCTGCTGGGAAAACACCAAGGGTGAGGGCGGACCTTGGAGCGATCTGTATTCGGTTGTAATCCCATAAAAAATACATTGTATGGATACTCAGGAGATTTATTTCCAGCGTATTATATAGTGCAGGGATTCCTTTGGAACAAA
>JAIRMH010000336.1 GCA_031258835.1 Tannerella sp. | reverse complement strand
ACATCGCTCAATTCCACCAGCTTATTCACGATGGCGTAGATGGTGAGGCCAGCCGCACTGTGTATTTGCAATTTACGGCTGATGTTACGGCGGTGGGTAATTACGGTATGGATAGAAAGAAACAGTTTCCCGGCTATCTCTTTATTCGTCATCCCTTTAACGACACATATCACAATCTCCTTTTCACGCTGGCTCAACGATTCCGAACTGTCATCCTCTTCCTCCGGCTCTATATGCTGTAACCGGCTGATCTTTTGCGAAATCACATCCGGATCATCAAAGATAGAAACCGAATCATCGTATTTATTCAGGAGAGTGGTGTCTATGAACGAACTCACCAGCGCAACAACACGTACGCCTTTTCCTGACGCATCACTTTTAAAGCGTCCCACATCGAAGAAATCACCAAATGTCGGATTTACAAAAAGAATGTGTGGCGCCTGTGTACGTAAGCAATCATTCAACGCATCCGGAGACGCTAACTCAATGGGCGATATTTTAAGATTAGGCAAACGTTTCAGTGCATAAGCCACACCACTGCGGATAATTACTGAAGCTTCGGCTACTCCAATACGTATTATGTCGTTATTTTTCATCTTGTATCAATCTCTTTTCCAATTTGAGAATTGCAGGAACAAAAAGGTAGTCTTCTATTTTACAATGTGAGTCCAATCCTTCCTCGCAAGTATATATGTCGAATAACGCGGCGTTCAACAGGCTTTTATTCGCTTTATCCGGACAATACTTAATGAGTATGTTCTTCAGTTCCGTCAGTTTCTCGCTGATACTGTCATGATGTTTGGAAAATGTGCTTATCTGGTAGTTTTTCGGGCGTTTGCCTTCCAAAAGCCCATCAACGTAAGTGAAAACTGTTTTATCTTCATATTCCATGTGTTTTCTAACTTCCCTCATGTATTCATCAAAGAACTTTAATATCAGGAAAGACACATCGTCGTCCGAACAATCGATAGCGGAAATCAGTTTACGGCGAATGTCCGGCAAACAAAAATCCAGAAAATAGATATGCGCCTGACGGAGATAATCGACCAATGCCGGAATAGACAACTCATTCCCACTCTCATCCATCCGTGAATAACCTTCAACCACAAAGTTAACGACCGCCAGGAAAGTCGGGCAATCCACACGGTTCATTTCACACACCTCATTTACGGTCTTGTCTCCAAAGCCTAATAAAAGGCCAAACCGGCTCATAATCTGCAACAGGTTATAGTTGTCGCTGATAAGATCGATCATCTTATCTGTCGGTTTATATTTCTGAGTTTTAGCCATTTTTACCTTATTTATAGTAGATAACATGCAAAATAACACATTTTTCCGGGGTTTCACAATAACTATTAGTAGGTATTCACATCCCCATTTGTAGTTCACCATTAATAGGGGTAAGGCTATTTGAATTTAACTACAAATAGGGATTTCACGATTCTTCATTACAAGGTATCTTTGCACCACTGACACTAATAATTAAAACAAAATAATAAGTATGAATAAGATTGGCGTTTTTTATGGTTCCACAACCGGAACGACCGAAGATGTAGCACGCAGGATCGCTGCTAAATTAGGTGTAGCGGGAACTGATGTTCATGACGCATCATCCATTACCGGGTCGATGATTGAGGGTTATGATGCGCTTCTTCTGGGTAGTTCCACCTGGGGAGACGGTGAATTGCAAGACGATTGGTATGATGCTATCAAAGTTGTGAAAAATGTAGACCTCTCACATAAATTTGTAGGTTTGTTCGGTTGTGGCGACTGTGAATCATACAGCGATACATTCTGTGATGCTATCGGCGTTCTTTATGAAGACCTGAAAGATACAGGATGTACGTTCTGTGGCGCTGTAGACACAACCGGTTACGAGTTCGGCTCTTCGATCGCAGTTGTAAACGGTAAATTCGTCGGACTTCCATTAGACGAAAGCAACGAAGACGACAAAACAGACGCACGTATCGACAACTGGGTAGAATCGATCAAAAAAGAGATCGACTAAGAATAGAATCCAACACTTAATCAGGGATTTTGAGTTTTCCGCTTGGCCTTGTCCAAATCGGATATCTCGCATGTATATCCTAAATCCTTGATTAAGTTTTGAAATTTTTCTGCTGTTGTCTTTCGAGGATCGAAAACGACGCGCACCGTTTTCTCCTTTAGTTTCACCTCTAAATCCTTGACGCTCTTTTCCCATATAAGCGCCTTTTCAATTCTTGCCTTGCAATTATCGCAATACATATTCACCGAAAAAGTTATGTCTACTCTCTTTTTCTTTTGTTCATCCTTATTTTCTTGTGCATTGGATGCGATAGCGCAGGATAATACTACTGCGAAGATCAATAATTTTGTTCTCATAATTTTGTATCATAAATAATTTATACTTCATAAAACGCTTATTCCGAGATTAATAAATACATTCCGTCCTTTGCGGGGGATATTTTTCCAGTCCGCATAAGTAGAATAATACATATCAAACACATTTTCGACGCCCGATTTCAGGTTGAAGATGACCTTGTTTATCTTAAAGCCGTAACCTATCGAAAGATTCCCGATTAAATAACCCTTTGTTTCGTCTTCGCCATACCCGGCGCTGTAATGCGTTTGACGGAATGCGCCCGAAACCGCAGCTTCAGCGGAAAGCCGGCCTTTCTTAAACGCTAGCGACGATTCGTAACTTATCGGAGGGATCAGCGGTAAGTCGCCTTTCTTGTCGTCTTGCCCGCGACTGTAAGTGATACGTCCGTTCCACGCAAAATATCTGAGAAGAAAATATTTCAGAGAAAGGTTTATATTCAGTATGGACGCATGAGGCAGATTTTCGTACACTTTCACTCCGGAAGCGCCGATAGTCATAGACGATAAATCCTTGTGCGGCTTACCGACGATGTAGTTCGTAAAATAAAAGTACGACGCATTTGCTTTGACGATAAAAGGACTTCGCGTCCATTTCGTTTCGATGTTCGCTTCTACGGACGATTCGTGTTTCAGATGCGGATTTCCGAGATAATCGTAGGCGTCGAAAGTGTTGAACAGATAAAAACCGTAAGCCTCGGATACCGAAGGAGCGCGATTGCCGTAGCCTGCACCCGCCGAGGCTTCCCAGCCACCGAAACAGAACCGGTAACGTCCGGATATATTCCCGACAAGCCTGTTTTTGTACGAAGCCATACCGGGATAATAAATCCGCAACGTATTCAATCCGAAATCGCTGTGAATCCCGTCTCGCTGAAAAGACCATTTCGATGACAAACGGACGGAATGTTGTTCGTCGAAACGATATTCATCCGCCACAAACAAGCCCGTATTCAGCGTCCTGACATCGGGCCAGGTAAGCATAAACATCTCTTTTTCGGATAGGTTGGAAGGATACATCGTCATTTCGGCATACGATTGATTATAGTAAGCATCCCAATTGAACGAATAACGATGCTTGCCGATACAGCCTTCGAGCAGAGAATATATTCCACCGGTACGGGTTTTACCCGGCATGTCCATGTGGATAACCACATCGGGGCGTTCGGTATCATCCATAATGTGAATGACCTTGTTAAAATACAACTTGGTTTCCCAGCGCGCAAAGAAACGCGAGAGGTTTTCGCGTCGATAACTAAGCGAAGAGATCAACCCTTCGGCTGTTTCCACATCCATAGCCAAAGCGGGATAACCCACGTCTGAAGCCCTGTCGTAGATGAATGTAGCTTCGATAGCATGTTTTTTATCGACAAGATAGCCGAGGTTGGCGAAGATATTGTATTTCGTAAATTGCGAAAAAGCAATTTCCCGATTTCCTCCGGCATGGTAATTGTCGCTGTGACGGTGAAAAAATCCCGAATTGATGTAAAACGCAGAATCCGAAAAGGCAAGATCCGTTCCGGCGATGCGATAGTTGCCGTTCGTTTCGTATCCGAGATTGGTGTTCACTTCCCAACCTTCGCAACAGAATCCGACTTTGTTCAACTGTAAATCGAGGCTGCCTCCGATACTATTCGAGGCGTTCGGACTGGCCTCAAATCCCGATCTGATATTTACTTTACTCAAATTGACGGTCTCGACATACGAAGTTACGGGATCCATATTGTCGGTGCAGGCATGAAAAATCTTCATGCCGTCGATAGTTACGGAAATACGCTCGGTTGTCATATTGTTGACGGTTGGTTCCCAAGCGTAGTTGCCTCGCTTTATCAGACTTACTTTTTCGGCCGATTGCAAGTATTCTTCTACGGTCGAAGCAGGTTTCGCCTGCCGGGTGTGATCAATGTTTGTTTTCGCAGTGATGACAATTTCATTCAATTCGTACGATCTTATCACCGAATCCGACAATACGGAAAGCGAATTCGTCGTTTGCTGCGCATATATTCCAAACACCCGGCAGAGAAACCATAAAAATAAAACGGCTAATCTGTTCATCCGTTAAAACTCTATTTCAAAGTACAGGCTGCTTGCTTCCGTTTCGCCGGAAACAGGGTTCCCGTAAAGCGTTTCGCCCTGCTGATCCTGCAAAATCAAATTCAACTTCCAGTAGCCGGTCATGGTGAAATTGACCGTTCCCTTGTAGATCTTGCTTGCGGCATCCCACGTCAAATCCACGTTATTTGGCGACGAATGATTTTCCATGGACGGCATACGCGGGTCAAGTTTCAGCTTGAAATTTCCGACCGCCGGATAAGTGTTCGCATCTTGCCGCTCGTGAATGTACGCCGTGATCTCATTGCTCCCAATCTTTGGTTTCAGCGGCTCGACCAGCGTGACGACATAGCGTTTTTCGCTGCCGTCGATAGCGGTAACCGTCTGTATTACCCGTCGTTCCGTTTTGCCGTCTGGGCGGAACACATTCCGAACGTTAATCTCGACGTCGGAAATCTCGTACCTCGTATTGTCTACCGAATATTCGAGATCATAGAACCACTTGCCATCGCCCTGTCCCGAATACATCAGAAAGGCGTAGTATGCTTCGTAAAGCGCCTTGCCCTCTACTTTCGTGATTTCGGAACGCGGAGTGGAATGTTTCATCATACCCATGTCCATTTCGGGAAAATCACTTAATGTAGCGTTTTCAATAAAATTTCTTTCCTTGTCTGTTACGGTAAAATATACCTTGGTGTAACCAAGTTGCAACTGTCCCGTTTCGTTGTAAAGCGTAACGGCATAGGGACTTCCGGTAGCGGAAAACTCCCTGATCTTGAGCAGGCCTTCAGTAGGGTCAACTTGTGGTTCGGGTTCGTCATCCTTGCCGCATGAAACAGCAATGAACGAAAAGAGAACCACCCATACTATCTGTATGAATCTTTTTCTTCTCATAATTTTAGTTGTTACATTGTTAGCATTTTGATAAATAAACCGATAAGCTACTACCGTGTGATAACGAAAGCAGCTATTTTATGTATCGGCAGATTTATACAAAACGCTTCGGCGGAGGCATCGGTATGTCCAAGTTTATATTAATGTAACTGTTGATGAGAAATAATGTGGTATGTATTTTACCGTTGAAATGCTGTTCGTTTCCGGCGATTCCAGCAATAACATAGTCATCTGTTTCAAAAGTAATTTGTTCTTTTTCGGTAGTATTTCCGGCGCTGTTACCGGATTCGTTTACCAGATCGATTTGTTTGTTGAGGAAGCATTTGCCATGACACTCGTTGTTGGCTTCAAAACGTTGGATACACAGGTTTTCGACAATATACTCCCGAAACAGATCATATTCGATATACGGGAGCTGGTATTTGCATATATTCAGCACCATCACCCCCAATAACAATATCATATAGAACCGTCTATGTCTCATTTCGCTGTATTTTCAATGCGTCCCGTCTCCAATGGCATGAATCCTTCTCACTACGTTCTCGGCGGGATTGTAGGTTGAATCCCCCTCTTGCGAAGCCGTTATATCGATATATACATCGTAAGTATATTCGCCGTGAAACAAAATCAACAAATTGCCCGTGATAGTTGCCCTCCAGTCGCTTGAGGTAAATTTCACCGGCAAACCGGACGTGGAAACGGCAACCAATGGAAGCGGCGGATCGTCGTTACTCCATTTGTCCGGCAGTTCAAAGCTGATTACCTGCGTTTCTTTGTTCGGATCCCAATCGCGGATATGCAGTTCCCTCATTACATTCGGCGCTTCATAAAACGATTCGTTACCCGGTTGTCCGGCGGTGATATAAACACGCCCTACACTCACAAATTCGGCGATATTGCTTTTGACGATGGCGATACGTTCATCCGAGCAGGAGAAAGTCACCGGCAAGCCCGACGAAGCCTTCGCTTGCAGTTGCAACAAACCATCCATCAAGTTCTGCGGCGCAAGTTCTCCAAATTCGATGGTCTGAGAATTTTTACCGTCGCCGGCTTCGCAAGACATCAACGCCATAATCGTCAGGCCGCACAATAAATAAGCTATCTTTTTCATATCCTGATCGTTTATCTCAATTCACCTATACGAATCCTAATTCCTGCGTAGATTCTTCTTCCCCAAAGCGGCCCCCAAATCATGGAAGCATCGAAGTCGCGACTGAACGGCGTCTCCCATTTTCGAACAGGGTCTTTCTGGGTATATGCCAATATGTTTTCAACGCCAAGATAGATGTCGAAATATTTGTGATTCTTGGTAGCCTGAGCAAAATAAAGCGGAAAAACAGGGGAATAGATCTTTTCCGAGTTGTATCCGTTTAATCCGGGCAAACGGGTAGGCCCGTTAATTTGCGCCGTAACATTGAATATCCAACGCCGGAGCCGAGTCGCATACGAAAGATTGATCAACCCTCTGTATTTTGAGAGTAGAGCTTGCTCCGTTTCATACCGTTGATTTCCATCTGCGTATGTGATGCGGTTGTAGTTGTAGCGAAAAGCCGCATATACGTCGAAACCCCTGAACAGAGATGTCGAAAAATCGGCTTGCCAGGCGTCGGCAGAAGAACGGCCGTCTCCAAGATTGTAGAAAAACACGGCGTTACGGTCGCGCTCCGTGTCCGCGATAAACCGGTTTTGAAAAATCGTCCGGAAATAATCAATGCTCAATATGGCGGTCTGTTCATTCCATACAGGAATATTTAAGGCGATATTCCCACCGAGATTCCATGTCTTTTCGATATCCAAATCGTTGATATTAGCAAGGTCGAACTTCCGCGAGGAAGCCATCAGGCCAATATTTTCGCTAATTGCATTGGGAGAACGGAATCCCCGTCCCGCCGATACCCGCAACGTAAGGTACTTGTTCACATCGTACTTTAGATTTCCGCGCGGAGTGACCAGCCAACCGAAACGGCTGTTATAATCCGTTCGCAACCCGAATGCTACCGTCAATCCCACCGGATGCGTGTACGTATATTCACCAAAGACGCCCGGAACAGCTTCCGTGCGGTTGACATGCGTAAGTGGTGTTTGATTGTACTCCAGGTTGTCGATATATTTTGTCCGGTAATCGTCATAGACAAAGCTCGCACCAACCGTGTAACGATGCTCCGTTGTACGGATATAAGAAGTGAACAGCAAGTTTGCGTAGTAAGAATTCTGGACGCCGTCGAAGCTTTTCCTGCCGAATCGCAAATCCTGCTCATGACGCGAGAAGCTGTTGATGATGCCAACGCTTTGTCCTTCCTTGTTGCCGACGGTGAAACCGGTTTTGTTTTCGACCGTCACATTTCGATTGTTGATCACTGTCTCGAAAAGTTCAATGCCTCTGTACGGGATACCGTGTTTCTTATGACAGAGAGAATCTTGTCCGGCGATACGGTTTTCGTACAGAAACTTAATTCCCGTCCTCGATTGTATGCCTTTTTCTTCGTCCAAATAAAACCAGCGGTTATACACATTTATATATTTCATCTTAGGCATATCCAGGAAATTATCTCTGTTTTCGTCGTGCACCTCCGTTCCGCTTGTTCCGCTCAGCAAAAGTCCTGTCCAGAGCTTATCGTTCAGTCGTATCGCCGAGGTCAGGTTGCCTTCGAGATGTTTGTCGTCATCCACGTAAAAGTTGATATGCAGCGGTTCCGTATAGTTGGGTTTTATAAATTCAAGATTTATTTGTCCTGTGACCGATTCGTAACCGTTTATCACCGACGAGGTACCTTTGGAAATCTGAATAGATTCGAGCCAGTACGAAGGAACATAATTCCAACCGAAAGTCGAAGCCAATCCGCGCAATACCGGTACATTTTCCGCCAATATCTGACTGTATATACCCGACAATCCAAGCAATTGAATTTGTTTTGCGCCCGAAACGGCGTCCGTAAACCCAACGGTGATCGAAGCGCTGTTTTCAAAGCTCTCCGAAAGATTGCAACATGCCATTTTTGTTATTCCGGCTTTGCTGATGATCTCTGTTTTTGTCAGTCCGGATATGGGCAGCAACGAACCTTTCGAGTGAGAGGCAACCACAACTTCATCTAACTTTACCTCTTTGTCCCGAATAGTATCCTGTAGTAAGGAAGGATTATTTGCATACGTCATTTGTACTTGCACGCCGAATGATAATACCAACAGGTATATGCTGAGAAATGCCGTACAGGAGCGCTTCCTCGAGTTTTTCCGTTTGTTGAATATTACTTTCATGCAACAAAGTTAGAGAAGAAAAAAGGGGTATAAAATACCATATTCATGGTATTTTCATTAGAAAATGCCGTGATTATGCCGGTATTGATATATTATAATGATTAAAAACAGTGAACGATTACAGCAATTCGTCAACAAAATACCAAGTATCATTTCTTTTAGCTTTTTGATTACATCAAAACTTTTTGCCGGATAAGCGCTCAACATGCCACAGAAAGCTCAGAATGGCCATTGAACGGTCAACAGAATTTAGCGATAAAACAAAAACAAGCAACCGGACAT
>JAIRMH010000268.1 GCA_031258835.1 Tannerella sp. | reverse complement strand
CCCAGTTTGACTTAGCTACCGGAACGCTCGGCGCGGGGTCAAATGTGGCAGACATTACGCCCTGTACGGTGACGGCAGGCGTGAAATATGAAGCCATCCTGTTGCCCGGCAGTTTCTCCGGCGTATCGGTAACTTTCGGCATTACCGCCGGAAGCAACCCGGGCGATTATGTGTGGAACGTGCCCAATGGCGCTTTCGAAGCCGGCAAGGAATACGTATATAGCGTATCCTTTACTGGTACGGCCGGGAATGTATCCGTTACCGGCGCGATCAATCCATGGGAACTGGTGACTTCCGAAATTCCCCTGACGGAACCTGCCGACAACGCCAACATAGACGCTAACATGGCCACGTTCCCCATCAGGTTTTCTTGGACGGAAGCTCCGGGAATAGTGAATTATAAGCTCAAGTTCTCGCCCCTCAACGATTTCGTCACTCTGAACAATTTTCAGGAAATAACGGTTAGCGACGATCATTACGACCTGTCCTTTGCAACGTGCGAAGGCTTGCTTTCTGCCGCCGGCGTAAATCAGAATGAGGCCATTGAGCTTTACTGGACGGTAGTTCCCGCTACCGCCGCGGAGGTTAGAACCTACACCCGCCGGGTCACGGTCAAAAGAGCTAAGCTGGCGCTGATTTCGCCCGATGCAAGCAGCCGTCTTTGCATTAATGAAGTGAGCTATCCTTACGAATTTCGCTGGTCAACCCTTGCTTCGGAAACGCAAGGCTATATCCTCAAATTTTCTGCCGACAATTTCAGTACCGCAACCACTCTCGATGCCGGAAATAACGGATCGTACACTTTATCAAGAACGACAGCGGAAGCGCTGTTTTCAGATTTGGGCGTAGCCAATCCCGCGCAAATCCAATGGACAGTAGAACCGAAAAGCAATCCCACGCTTCAGGTCGAAAAACGCCCGCTTAACTTTTATAAATGGGACATCTCGCATGGCACCGGACTCAGCCAGGCCGCGAAAGACACCTATACACACCTGATCGACGGCGATTTGACTACATTTATGTACGTAAATGGGAATATGACATGGGGGTCTTCTACTAGTTTCTATGTGGATATTGATTTTCTTTATACACGTAATGTAAACACAGTTACCCTTTACTGTAAAGATGGACCTGGGAGATTCGTTATCCGTTTATTGGACGAAGACGAAGCCGAATTGGGGAATAGCACGACCCTTCAAAACTGGGATGGTGAAAATCCACATCTATGGAACGTGAATGCAACAGGACGTTATATCCGGGTTCAAGTTACGGAAACGTATTTTAGTGTGGATGACCGGGTTGGTTTTTACGAAGCTGTCGTTACATTTAACGATTGAAAACGAATGATGTAATTAAACAACAAGATATGAAATTTTTCAAAATGCCGCTTTTAAGCGTTTTATTGGCAACAGTTGCGTTTAGTGCTCAGGCAATCGTACCCTGTTCGATTTTGCCTGAGCCGCAACAAATAAACTATGGCGAAGGTTCTTTCCATTGGAAAGAACAGGTGAGCATTGCTTTTCCAAAAGAATTGTCCGGAGAAGTCCGGTTAATGGGCAACTGGCTGGCCGGGGATTTTGCCATCCATCCCATATTGTACGAAGGGAAGGAGAAGGCCGACATCCGCCTGTTGCTCAATCCGGCGGTCTTGCCGGGTCAGCCGGAAGGCTATCTGCTGGAAGTTAAAAACAAAAATATTATCATTTCCGCCAATACGCCCACCGGTATTTTGTACGGTATGCAAACGCTCCGTCAAATGATACGGAATGAAAACGGACGGTATCTCACCCGGGCTGTTACGATAACCGACTATCCGGCTTTCTCCTGGCGAGCTTTCATGCTCGACGAAAGCCGGCATTTCATGGGCGTAAAAACAGTAAAACGCTTGCTTGATGACATGCTGCAACTCAAAATGAACACCTTTCACTGGCATTTGGGCGACGACAACGGCTGGCGGATCGAAATCAAAAAATATCCCAAGCTGACGGAAATAGGCTCTAAAATGAATTATTCCCACCGGAATCGTTCGCTGAAAGCATGGAATTATTATTACCCCAAAAGAGCTTACTATACCCAGGACGAAATCCGTGAAATCGTAGCTTATGCCGCACAACGCGGCATCCGGATCATTCCCGAGATGGAAGTCCCCGCTCACTCTTCGGCCGCCATTACCGCCTATCCGTGGTTAGGCGCATCCAGCAGGAAGGAAAATATCCCTCATTATACTGACCTCTATGTAGTGTGCGATCCCAAAGTAGAAAGGTTTATCACGGATGTATTGGACGAGATGGTAAGCCTCTTCCCGTCCAAAATTATCCACATCGGCGGCGATGAAGTTGTCGTTTCTCACTGGGAAAAATCGCCAGAAGTAGTTCAGTTCATGGCAGACAACCACATCGAAACCTTTCATGAATTGCAGGTATGGGCAACCAACCGCCTGTCGAGATACCTGGCTTCCAAAAGTTATCGCATGATCGCATGGCACGGCGCTTGGAACGGTATTGAAAAAGATATGGCAAATACAAACGGACAACAGGCCCGGACAAACGAAAAATTAGCCGAAGAAACCATCATCCAATTCTGGTCGGACGACTCCAACCGAATCGTTAAAATCATCGAAAAAGGCTATGACGTAGTTAATTCTAACAGTAAATATACTTACCTTTGCAATGCGGCTTCCCTGAAAACATCCTACGAATTTGATCCCATCCCCGAAGGCTTAACCGCCGCTCAACAAAAAAAGGTATTGGGCCTCGGTTGCCAGATGTGGACGGAATTTACCCCTTCGGAAGAATACCTGAACTACCGGGTATACCCGCGTATCGCCGCTTTCGCAGAGACAGGCTGGACAGACCCTGCGAAAAAAGATTACGATCGTTTTCTCCATTCTTTGAATTATTTTCTGGAAAAATGGGAGAAAGCAGGTATCGAATATTGTCCCGTAACGCAATATCTGGACAGCATACCGCCATGGCCATGGTAACCATAATGATCATAAATTAAACAAGAACTATGTTGACAAATATTTTTAGAAAAAACTTATTATTATATGCTGTAACAGGATTATTAGCGCTCATTCACGTTGCCTGTTCACAAAATGTGAAAGTAGAACAAAAAACACTGACACTTCCTACGTATGAAACAGGAACACCAGACGCTGATCCTTTTTATACAGGAAGGGTTTATCAGGGAGCGCAAGGTTATATTTACCCCTATCCACTGTATGATGTATTGACGGACAACAAGACGGATAAAGCTTATAAAGCCCTGTATCTGGACAATGAATATGTAAATGTCTGTGTTTTGCCGGAACTCGGCGGCCGAATCATGTCGGCGACCGACAAAACAAACGGTTATGAAATTTTCTATAAGCAAACCGGCATTAAGCCCGCCTTAATCGGCATGTTGGGCGCGTGGCTATCCGGCGGCGTGGAATGGAATATTCCACATCATCATCGTCCCACCAGCTACATGCCTGTTGATTGGGAAACGGAAGAAAATGCAGACGGAAGCAAAACCGTCTGGGTCGGAGAAACCGAACTCCGCCACCGGATCAAATGGTCGGTCGGTGTTACCGTTTACCCCGGACGTTCCTGGGTAGAAGCGCGGGTAAGAATCATGAACCGCACACCCTTTGTTCAATCCATGCTGTATTGGGCGAATGTTTCGGTACATTGCAATGAACATTACGAAGTGATTTTTCCTCCCTCTACTCAATTCGGGGTTGACCATTCCAAAGTTTACTTCACTCCCTGGCCTACCGGTGAAACAACGAAAGGTAGCGGCGAAAAAGTTTCTTTGGCCTGGTGGAAAAACTATACAGGCAAATCCCGTTCGATATTCGCATGGAATTTTGATGATGATTTTCTTGCCGGCTATGATCACAGCCGGCAAGCCGGAACGGTGCATGTAGCCAATCATCACATTGTGAATGGGAAAAAATTCTTCCTGTGGGGTAATAATCCGAGCGCCGAAATGTGGAACACCATGTTATCCGATAAGGATGGTCCCTATTTGGAATTAATGGTAGGCGCTTACTCGGACAACCAGCCGGATTACAGTTGGATCGGACCCGGCGAAACACGCGAGTTTACGCAACGCTGGTATCCCATTCGGGAAATACGCTCGGTGAAAAACGCTACCGATGATGCGGCAGTCAATCTGGAACGAATCGCTCCGGATAAAGTATTCCTCGGATTCAACGCCTCCGGCAAATATCCAAATGCCAAAGTATTGCTGAAAAACGGCGAAAGCACATTGTTTGAACAAAACACCTCCATTGATCCGGCTACGCCTTTTGTAAAAGAAATACAAATTCCGTCGGAAATAAAAGATCCGAATTTACGTGCCGTTTTGATGGACGCTAATGGTAACGAATTGGTTACTTACCGTCCGGTAGTTTTGGAAGAAAAACCTTTACCCGAAACGGTAAAAGGCGTCAAACCGGTAAAAGAATACGCAAGTGCGGAAGAACTCTATCTGGCCGGTCTTCGCATCGAACAGTTTCACAATGCACGCCTGAATCCGATGGACTTTTATAACGAAGCCTTGAAACGCGATTCGATGGACGCTCGCGTTAATACGGTGGTTGGTATCCGGTATGCCCGTCAAGGAAACTGGCTCTTAGCGGAAAAGCACTTACTGCGCGCCATGGCGCGTTTATCTAAAGATTATACCATAGTAAAGGATCCTGAACCACACTATTACTTAGGATTGATTTATCAAATGCAAGGAAAGTATAAGGAAGCTATTGATCAATACTGGAAAGCGACATGGTATCCCACTTTCCGGCATCCGGCTTATTTTGCTTTGGCGCAAATAGCTTCTTTGAAAGGAGATTATACCCAAGCTAAAAAACTGCTCGAACAATCGTTGACAGTTGGCGCCCGCAATACCAAAGCGCTTGCGTTCCAAGCCTTCCTGCTCCGCAAAACCGGGGAAAAGAAAGCGGCTGAAAAGATCTTGAAACAAACCCTCGACATTGATCCCCTGGATTACTGGAGCCTTGCCGAACAAAGTTTTCTGTCCGGAAAAGGCGCTGCATTCCTCGATCAGGCAGACGACCAGAGAGGCGATTATTTAATCCGGTTGCAGGAATTGCTGGAAATGGCAATTGATTATGGACATATCGGCGCCTATCCGGAAGCGATAAGCCTTCTGAAAGAAGCCGTCCGTTTGGGAGAACCATACGCTTCTTCGCCGATGGTTTATTATTATACCGGATTCTACCAACTGAAATCAGGAAATGAAAGCGCTGCAACGGATTGTTTCCGGAAAGCTTCGCAACAGCCGTCCGCTTATTGTTTTCCGTTTCGTCCGGAAGAGATTGAAATATTAAATACGGCCTTGGAAATAAACGCTTCCGATAGCAAAGGCCTGTATTATCTGGGAAATCTGTATTATTATCTGGAACAGAAAGAACAAGGTGTTCGGGCTTGGGAAGAGGCGCTACAAATAGATCCGTCATTTGCACAGGCAGCCCGCAACATGGGATTCGGATACAGCCGCGCCGGAAAGCTTAAAGAAGCAATTGCCGCCTGTGAACAATCTTTGCGCGCCGATAACACAAATCCGCGCCTGTTCATCGAATTGGATCTGCTTTACGAACAAGCCGGAAAACCGGCAGCGGAACGTTTGGCGCTGTTGGAAAAAAACAAGGCGACCGTTTTCAAACATGACGACGCCGTACTGCGACTGCTCGTTTTGTACAACGAAACCGGTGCTTACGATCAGGCATTAAAAATATTGGATTCGCGCCATTTCCATGTGTGGGAAGGCGGAGGAAAAGTACATGTTATTTACGTTGACGCCCATCTGTTGAAGGGAATGAAGTTACTGAAAGGCAAAAAATATACTGCCGCCATCAAAGAATTTGAATTGGCAGATCTCTATCCCGCCAATTTGGAAGTAGGCCGTCCGGTGGATGGCGGACACAGTCCGAAAGGTTTTTATTATATGGGCGAGGCATATCAACAATTGGGAGACACAGATAATGCCAAACGCTGTTTTGAGACAGCTTCCGCCGAGCCGAAAGATCAACAAATCCCGGTCTCGGAAAATACATTCTTCCGGGCGCAAGCTTTACGTGCATTGGGACGGAACTTTGAAGCCGGTCAATTAGTCAAATCGTTGAAAGAAGAAATAAGCAAACAACGGAGAAACTACAGGCTGATAGACGAATATTCCAAATTCGGAGAAGACGGTTCCCGTACCGAACGTTTGGCAAATTTGACTTACCTGAATGGACTTGTAGCGCTCTATGAGGGAGATACGCATAAAGCCCGTACGGAACTTCAGGAAGCCCTCCGGATCAACCGGAACATGATTTGGCCTAAACAATTTTTGAAGTAAATTCGATTTTTAATTTTTATTTTGTATGAAAAAAACATGGTTAACATGGTTAATATTTCTATTACCGGCCTTATTAGCATTTGAAAATGTCAGCGCAAAAAAAATCTTGTCAGTCACCGATTTCGGTGCGGAAACAAATAGCCGCAAAAATGTCGTTCCGGCTATCCGGAAAGCCCTGCAAGCCTGCGAATGGGAAACAGAAGAGATCGTTGTTAGTTTTCCGGCCGGAAGGTATGATTTTTGGCCGTCGTATTGCGAAACGGAACAACCCCGTACTAATAGCAAAGGCCAGCCGTATTATCTCGGCATTGAATTAAAACACCTGAAAAATATTACGATAGACGGGAATGGATCCGAATTTATTTTTCACGGATGTATGCGGATTGCACAACTTGATTCCTGCGAAAATATTTCATTAGTCAATTTTTCGGTCGATTGGGACAGGCCGTATATTTCGCAGGCCGAGATTATCCGGGCTACCGATGAATATCTGGATGTAAGCATCGATAAAACACAATACCCTTATATCTTCGAGAACGGAAAAATCATGTTTACCGGCGAAGGATGGAAATCTCCCGTTTTGCGCACGTTCAACAATTTGTATGATAAAGACCGCAAGGAAATTTTGCCGCAAACATGGGACGATATGCTGGGTGATGTTTTTGAACAAAAAGCCGAAGAAATAGGCGGAAATGTCATTCGATTCCATGGAAAATCTTCACGCATCAAACCCGAAAAAATAGAAAAGGGAACTTTTGTAGCCTTGTGTCATGCCCATTACCTGACTAACGGTATTGAGATCCGGCAGAGTAAAGATATTATACTCAAAAATTTGACGATTTATCATGCCTTGAGCATGGGCGTTTCTGCGAAATTGAGCGAAAACATTACGATGGACAACGTCAACATTACTGTTAACGAGGCCAAAGGGCGTGTTTTCAGCAGTGTAGCCGACGCTTTAAATTTCAACACTTGCAAGGGCTTGATTAAAATAGAAAATTGCGCCCATACCGGACAGGGCGATGACTTTGTTAACATAAGTGGATCCTATTCGGAAATTAGGGAAATTGTTGATGACCGAACTATTAACGTAAGCACTCGTGCAACGCTAACGCTTCAGGGAGATGAAATGTGGTTTTTAAACCGGAATAATTCTCGACGAGGCGAAACAAGAATTGTGGAATCCATTGTTCCCATTTACGACAATAACAAAGTCACCGCTTACCGGATACGCTTTACTTCCGCATTGCCCGGGCAAATAAAAGCCGGTGATTTCGTAGAAAACAAAACATGGACGCCTTCCTTGGAACTGCGGAATTGCCGCATCCTGAAAAAACACCGGGCCAGGGGCATTCTGGTATCAACGCCCCAAAAAGTCATCATAGAAAATAATTATTTCCGGACGGCAGGTACAGCGATATTGATTTGCGGCGAATTGGGCGGTCGTTGGTCGGAATCCGGCGCTGTTACAGACGTAAACATCCGGAATAATGTCTTTGAAGACTGCCTCACTTCCGGCAACAGGTCCGGAAGTCCGTGGCAGTGGGGCGATGCGGTGATCACCATCCTGCCCTCCACCCGCCCGCTGGATGAACGAACGGAAGCTTTTCACGAAAATATTTTTATCCGGAACAATATTTTCAAAGTATTTGATGCACCATTGGTACGGGCTCGTTCGGTCAAAGAACTGCAGTTTACTGGGAATAAAATCATTAAAACGTTCAATTATTCGCCCTATACATGGCAAAAATCGGCGTTTTTGCTGGATGGTTGCCGGAAAGTATTGGTTAAGGATAACACCATCGACCCGCAATATACAACCCGTTCCCTGCTTATCGAACACATGAAAAAGAGCGACGT
>JAIRMH010000230.1 GCA_031258835.1 Tannerella sp. | reverse complement strand
GACCAGGCCAACCGGATGGATGACTGCCATATCCTCAATTTGAAAGTGGAGCTTTTCCCGGAGGAATACCGTCCCATCGTGCGCCGTTTGCAGCAGGCCGCCGCCGACAGGGATATACGTGAAGCGATGGAGGTGGAAGACGACGTCACGGGACATTTTCGCATCGAAGAACGGATTCGGCAGATCAAACTCGAAGAAAAGGACATGATTATTGCCGAAAAAGAAACAGCCCTTGCCGAAAAAGAAACAGAACTTACCCGCGAACGTGCCGAAAAAGAAAAGAAGGAAGCCGCCCTTGCCGAAAAAGAAACAGCCCTTGCCCGTGAACGCGCTGAAAAAGAAGAGAAGGAGGCCGCCCTTGCCGAAAAAGAAACAGTCCTTGCCCGTGAACGCGCTGAAAAAGAAGCCCTTCTTGCCGAACTTGCCGCTTTGAAGGCGAATTTTCAAACCGGTAAGAAGTAAAGCACGGTAGTGTGTACGGCGTCATTGAGAGGAGCGGAGCGACTAAGCAATCTCCGGCTGTTGGCGACTGTTTCATGCCGCGCAGTGATGTGTCATAACAAAAACGGTATCCAGGTTATATCTTGGGGATAATTAAGAGTGCGGTGTTCGTATGGAACAGCATCTTGCGGGCGATGCTGGGGTGGAAAATCCGGTATATCGTTCTGCGTCGGTATGTTGTTAGCGTTATTATGTCAATGTTTTTTTCACGGACGAACTTTTCTATTGCGTCGAGCAGATCGCCGTCGTCTAACACGGTAAATTCTATTTCCATATCGGGATAGTGCTTCTGAAGGTATTCGCGCGTACCGGTCAGACGGATTTCATTCCATTCATCCTTGCTTGTCGATATATTGAATAGATGTACTTTCCGGATTACGCCTTTCAAGAGTTTTGCAAAACAATCGAACGCCACAAGGTCGTGTTGATTAAATGATATGGCGAACGCTATATTTTGAGCTTCCCGTATATTACTGAACGGTATATTTTCAGGGATAGCCAGTAGCGGCATTTTGGTTGATTCGATGATTTCGGCCGTTACACTGCCGATTAAATCAATGTTTTTACGGTTTTTCCCGCGCGTACCCATCATAATCATCATCGGGCGACATTCTTTAGCAAACGCAACAATCTCGTCTTCCGGCAATCCTTCGCGTAATATATAGTTATATTTTACATCCGGCAATTCTCCGTCCGCTATTTTCTTATTGATGATAGATACAAGGTTATCCATATCCGTTTGAACACGGTGATAGACGGTATGTATCGACTCGTCATAGACGTTATTGTCAAGTCCTATTCCCAGGTAGGACAACGACGTCGGTACAAACATTGTATAATAAGCGTGTATCAGCATAATCTCCGCTCCGACCTGATTTGCATATTCAAAACCGACCTGGCAAGCTTTCAGGGAATAATCGGAAAAATCTACGGGTATAACTATTTTTTTTATGTTTTCATCATCAGGACATTCGCTTTCTTCCTTAAAAAATTGAATAGTTTCGATGATTCGCAATGCATGGGGAAGATCACTTTCTTTTATACGGACACGCACTCCTGCAGATATAACCGGCTGTATCTGGTTAACATTATGAATAGAAACCTCTATTCCTTCGGATTCCAGTAATGTTTTTAATATCTGGGCTTTTTCGAAAGTGTGAATAGCTAAAGTAACCAGTTTTTCTTCCATATCATTTATTTTTAACAGGTTATGTATCTTCCAGTATTTTGAGCGCTCGCTCCAGTATCGTCGTGTCGCTCAGCACAACGATACCGCCGTTCGGTCCGGGTTCAATATGCAACCCGCAACTTTTCCCTTCCTTAAAATTATATCCTCCAAAATAATTACGGACAGTTTCTACATTAACGCCTAATTCATCTGCAATACAATGCATGGAACCGTCCGGTAAACGATCTTTGATATCTCGAAGTTCGTTGAATGTGATTGTTTTTGTCATGGTCAAAATATTATTTTATTTGTTATTACTATGTTTATTGAAATATTTTCCCGAAAAATAATAACTATTTTCTCCTTATCCAAATTTATACGCTTAAATATTCATTATGTTTCACGACATTGTTTTTAAACATATTATTTGAGGGTTATCGCAGGCATGAAATTTATGGAGTATAACAGGCTTAATATTAGCATAATGATAATTATCAAAATCAGCATATACAAGATAATATTCAGTCTGTTGCGGGAATAAATAGATGAAAAATCTTCTTTATTACCGATGCCGGCATTATCTGCAAAAAGTTTTTCGCGGGCAAAAACAAATAACTTAAAAACGAGCCATCCGAAAAAAATCCCCATGATGATTCCGGGTATAATATCGGAAATAAAATGCACGCCAAGGTAAATTCGGCTGTACGAATTAACGGTTGCCCATAAGTATAGCATAATAGAATAAAAACGATACCGGAAAATAAGGGACGTAAGCGTAGCGAAGCCAAATGCATTGGTTGCATGGCTCGAAATAAAGCCATAACTGCCGCCGCGATATCCGAATACGGTCTGTACGTTATCCATAAATTCCGGATGGTGAGTGGGTCTGAAACGGACGAACAACGGTTTGCAGATGCCGGAAGAGAACTGGTCGCATAAGGTAATAACCATGGCGACAGCAGCCAGAAAAACAAGCGATTCTTTCCAATATGTCGGATTTTTGCAGAAAAGAGCGACAATAAACGTGACTACTACGGGTACCCATACGATTTTACCGGAAAACAACCACATAAATTGATTTTCAAACAAGGTATGATGACTGTTTAAGCAGATAAAAATGTCACGTTCGTAATCAAGTATCTTTTCCAGCATATGTCATATTATCGTAATATCTTTTTTATTTATCCATCCTATATTTCCGTCTTCGAGCGTGATCTCGTTCCAATCGCCGACCGTACTTCTGATAAAAACTTTCGTTCCTTCGTGCAAAACGAATAAATCCGTACCGCTGTTGTCCGGCGAACTTTTTACCGTAACCGTGGGGCTGAAAACGATGGCTCCATTACGGTTAATGAGTTCTTCTTTCTGATTATAAGCAAATATATTCGCAAATATAACGGCAACAAGCAACAATATACCCATATAAAAGCCGAATTTCTTAAGACGCATCCATTTGGAGAAGAAAAACAATACAAGGCAGAAAATAAATAAGACAAAACAAACAATACCGATTGTCGCCCACAAGTCTACCGCTATCAGGTTCTGCACGGAGCGGAACCATTTATTCAGGAAAAACTCCTGTAACGGTTCTATTTTGTCGACTGTCTTCTGTTTGGCCATTTCCAGATTGAAGCGAATGTCGCTATCTCCCGGTTTTATCAACAGCGCACGTTCATAATTAAGGATGGCGTGCGCTATCTTACCTGTTTTATAGTAGGCGTTTCCGAGATTATAGTATAATGCGAACGAATCTCCATAGGTCTTTACGACGGACTCATACAATTCAATCGCCCGATCGTACATTTCCGATGCATATGCCGTTTCAGCTGCTTTTATATCGGCCTCCTGCGCCGACAGATGTGTACAGACTCCGCAAAACATGAATAATCCGATGATTTTTTTACTTATATTCCGCATAATTTTCATCTTATTTTTTTATTGTATTTTCCATCTTCCCTATTGCGTCAATTGTTTCCGCAAACAATTCATCCATTGCCCCAGACGTCTTGTTTGGAGCATAACGAGCAAATTCACAGGTGTTTATAATATCAAGAAATTCTTCCGTAAGCGCTTCGTCGACTCCATATCCGGCGAGTTCTGCCGCGACGTTTTCTTTCGTAAGTTCGGACTGGGGGATGTTCAGTTTGTCGCCCAGATACCCCCAAAGAGCGCGTAAGACTTCTTCATAGAACGCTTCTTCCTTATTGTTGTTAAGCAGTTTCTCGGCCTGTTTCAATCGCTTAACGGCTGTTTTGTTCGCTTTCTTCGTACGTACGAGCGCTATATTTGAATTTTCCTTTACCTGCTTACGATAAATGATGAAAAATACGATAAACAGGATCGTAATCATCATATAGGCCATAACATATAAGAACGAGCCGAAAAATATTTCCTTGCCGGATACAAAGTGGATATTATTAATTTTTATGTAACGTATATCTTTACCGAGGAATTTCACATTTTCGCGGTTCGTGAAGTTCGATATAACGGGAGCGTCCGAACCCTCTTCGCCTTTTTCGACATGCAATTTAAACGGTTCGGTAGAGAGTGTTTTGTAACTACCCGCTTTGGTATCGAAATAAGAAAAACTGACGGCAGGTATTTCAAAGTCGCCGGCATAACGCGGAATAGCCATATATTCAATCGTTTTCGTCCCGCTTGCCCCAGCGGTGGAGACTTGAATGTTATTATTGACTTTCGGATCGTACACATCTATATCGTTTGGGAATTTTACTTCCGGGTTTTTAAGGAGTTTTATGTTCCCATTTCCCTTGATGGTCAATTTTATAGTAACGGCCTCATTAGCTTTTAATTCCGTTTTGTTGATATCCGAACTCATCGTATAGCTGCCTACTGCACCTGAGAACGACGCCGGTTTGCCGGAAGGTAAAGGTTTAACATCAATAGTGACAGGCTGCGAATAGAGTTCTTTTGCAACCTCCCGATAATCGAAGAAACTATCAAAGAACCCACGGCTACGGGGCTGGTTACGTATGCGGACGACTGCACGGACCATCCCTTTTCCAATTTCGATTTTACCCGAACGTTGCGGGTACAATACCGTTTGTTTCACTACTACCGTCTGATAGTTACGTCCATTATAATTTTCAAGTACCAATTGTTTTTCCTTCAACTCTACATCCTGGGCGAGAAAACCTTCAAATTCAGGAAATTTCGCATTGTCTATGGCCGTTATATCGACAAGCGAATAAAGTTTGAATGTCACGAGGAAACCTTCCTGCTCATATACGCTACGGTCCGACACAATCATACGCATAAATATATTTTCATTATTCGTGTCCGAAGCCGCAGCTCCACTTCCGCTCTGCTGTTGCACTGCCCCACCCTGCGCCTGTTGCGTCTGGTCTTGCGGCAATACATTTATTGTCAGCTTATTAGACTTGTATTCCGAATTGCCTATTTTTATAGTTGCCGGCTCCAATTCGAATGTACCTTCTTTTTTCGGCATCATTACACACGTATAAGTTGTTGAAACAGAGCTTGTGCTTTTACCGTTTATAACACTAATACTCCGGCTTGTCGCCGGGCTTGGTCCTATTAACAGATCAAAATTATCCGTTAAACCCGGAGGTAGCCTTAAATCTGTACCATTAAGAACATTTACCACAAATGATAACTGAAATTGGGATCCTATAACTACTGCGGGCGGAGCAGACGCGTTAAACGTCACATCGTCCGCTTTCAACGGCATACCTGATATGGTAGACGCGATCAAAATGATAAACAAAACAAATTTCTTCATTATCATAATTTTATGTTTTACCACTGTTTTTCTCTTTTACGACTTTGCTGTTTCTCCATTTGCGCTTTCTTAACTTTTTCCTGAGTATCTTTTTCGTCCTGAAGAAAGGCATCAAGTATCTGTTGAGCGTTATCACGGCTCATCTGTTCGTTTTGCTGCTGTTCTTCCTGTGTCTTCTTCTGCTCGTTCTGTTGATCCTTGTTTTGCTCCTGCTGGTTCTGTTCCTGTTCTTGTTGATCCTGATCTTGATTTTGATCTTGATTTTGCTCCTGTTGTTGTTGATCTTTCAGCAGTTTTTGGGCCAGGGCGAGATTATAGCGGGTTTCGTCATCAATGGGATTTAACCGTAATGATTGCTTATATGCATCTACGCTTTTCTGATATTCCTGGGTTTTCATACCGATATTACCCAAATTATGGAATACGTGAGCAAGCCGTTGCGCATTATTATCCGGATCTTCCTGCATGAGGCGTTCGCCCTGTCCGGCGAGCAACTGATATTGTTCGGCTGCTTCGGGATATTTTTCCTGCCTGTAAAGGGCATTTCCAAGGTTGTAGACACCTTCTGCGGAGCGCGGGTTCACTTCGATACTTTTGCGATATGCCACTTCAGCTTCCGTATAATTATCTTTCCGGTATTGTTTATTACCGTCGCGAACATTCTTACGTTCCGCCTTTTGTGCGCCGACAGAGCCGGCGCACAAAAGAAGCGCGACTAAAATAGCGCTTATTCTTCTTTCTGTATTTAATCTGTTCATCATATAAAAATAGTTTAAGAAAAGAGTTTTACATTCCTGAACAATCTATTTTTCCGTTCCGATATAAGGAACTCTGCAATAAGAAGTACGAGAGTGATCCATGCTAATGTCGGGAATTGTTCGTCATATTCCGAATAAACCTGACTTTCTATTTCCGACTTGGACATTTTGCTCAGTTCGCTCTGTAATGCTCTGAGTGCGGAGTTGGTATTATCCGCCCGCACATATAGTCCATTACCGGCTTGTGCGATCTCCCGACACATCGCTTCGTTGAGTTGTGTGATCACAACATTTCCGGTATTATCTTTCATATAATCGTTATTACCTAAAGGTATCGGCGAACCTTTAGGTTCCCCAATACCAACAATATTAACCTTTACGCCTTTCTCCGCAGCATTTGCCGCTTCCTGTACGGCATTCCCCTCATGATTTTCGCCATCGGTAATCAGCACGATGGTTTTACCGGCGTTTTCGTCCGGCGTAAACGAGCGCATAGCAAGGTTGATCGCCGATCCGATGGCAGTTCCCTGCGTCGATACCATCGACGGGATTATGGACGAGAGGAACATTTTCGCGGAAATATAATCCGATGTGATGGGGATCTGTGTGAAAGCGTCGCCGGCAAAAACGATAAGTCCCATTTTGTCGTTATTCAAGTCGTCGGCTAGGCGTGAAAGCATCTGTTTCGCCTTTTCCAGTCGGTTTGGCGTGATATCCTGTGCGAGCATTGAGTTAGACACATCTAAGCAAATCATCACTTCGACACCTTGGCGTTTAACCGTTTCAAGTTTCGATCCGAACTGTGGGCCGGTAATGATGAATATAATAACCGTTATCGACAGAAACAGGAAAAAATATTTCAGCCGCCGGCGTTTAGGCGAGGCTTCGGGCATCATGGCGGATATAAGTTCCGGCGCGCCGTATTTTTTTATCGCGTTCTTCCCAGCTTTTACAATATAGATGTAAAAGAGAAGTAATACGGGAAGTATTAACAGTAGATACAAGTATTCGGGATGTGCAAATCGAAACATAACTTTTTAAACTTTTACGGTATATTCTTCAACAACGTATTTCTCAATAACAGCTCCAGCAACAAAACAGCAAAAAGCAGCAATGCCAAAGGTTTGTATTCTTCCTGTTTTTTGCTATATTGCTGTACGCTAATCTTCGTTTTCTCCATTCGGTCTATCTCTTCATATATCGCCTTCAGACTTGAATTGTCTGTAGCGCGGAAATATTGTCCACCGGTTGTAGATGCTATCTGTTTGAGTGTCGGTTCATCTATATCGACCGGTACATTATGATATTGTACTCCTCCGAAAGGAGAAGGAAACGGATATGGCGCTTCGCCGCGCGTACCGACGCCTATTGTATATACGCGGATGCCGAATGTTTCGGCAATCTCGGCTGCAGTAACCGGAGCAATTTCGCCCATATTGTTTGAGCCGTCGGTCAGGAGGATGATCACGCGCGATTTCGCCTGACTGTCTTTGATGCGGCTAACCGCATTGGCAAGTCCCAGCCCGATAGCCGTACCATCTTGAATCATTCCGCTATGTATATCTTTAAATAAATTCAGCAATACGGCATGATCGGTTGTCAGCGGACATTGCGTAAAACTCTCGCCCGAGAACACTACCAGTCCGATATTATCATCAGGGCGTCCGTTTATAAATGAGGCAGCGACATTTTTCGACGCTTCCAGGCGGTTCGGTTTCAGGTCTTCCGCGAGCATACTGCCCGAAATATCCATGACAAGCATGATATCTATACCTTCCGTATTCCGGTTCTCCCAACTGTTTGTCGACTGCGGACGCGCCAGAATAATGATGATAAGCGCAACGGCAATCAAGCGCAGGACAAAAGGCAGGTGGCGTGCGTATACTTTCCATGTGGTAGCTTTCGGCGTGTCGAAAGCCTGCATGGCAGACACCTGTAAACTTGCCTGTTTTTTTCGCGCCTTCAGTATATACCACACCGCGAGTGGGATCAGCAATAACAATAAATATAAATAATGTGGATTCGCAAATATCATATTATTGTCTAATTATTAATCGGTTCATTAATTTCATTTTTCTTTTCATCGTTACTGTCGTTTTGCGGCAGGTCTGTCGTGAGTTCAACACGTTTCGTGCGTTCAACGAACAAACTTGCGTTGAGCATACTCATGTCGTTTTCGTCAGGTAACGGATGCAGTTTTGCAAACTTCACAAAATCAGATAACCTAAGAATCTGATTTAATGTATTATAAATCTCCTTGTTTCCCGGTTCTTCGTCACGTATCACCTCAATAATTTCCGACGAAGTTTTTTCCATTACCGAGACGCCGTAGCGAGCGGAGATATAACGCCTCAGCGTATCCGTTATCTCCGTATAATATTCTTTATTATGTCCCTGTTGCCATAGTTTCCGTTCGCGTATTTCTTTCAGCTCCTTCATCGCCTGTTCGTGCGGCGGCAATTTCGGCGCATCATTAACCTGTACTGTTTTCCGTGGTCGGTTACGCATACGTTGAACAAAATATCCAATATTACAGATTAAAAAAAGCGCGAACAGTATGCCGTAGATAAGCGCATAATAATCGGCCAATACAAACGGTGGGCGCCATATGCCCTTGATATCGTAATATTCTTCCGGATTTTCAATATTAACATCCGGAGCCGACACCTTCAGCGCCACCTGATTCGAAAAAACCGTATCGCGACCATCAATGGCGATAAATGGCGGGATAAGATATAATAATGAATCAAAAGACGTAATTACCAAATCGTAACGGATCATGATACGGTTATTTTGAATATCCGTCGTATCCGGAGGCGCGATATGTAACACTTCGACGCCCTCCATCACTCTATCGGCAGGCAAAGGAATGATCACCTGTTTGTCTTTATCTGTCGTCACACTCAGGTGAAGCATCGTCTGTTCGCCTATCATTATGTCAGCCTCGTCGATATTCAGGTCGACAAGGGTTTGTTGCGCATAACTTTTCATTCCATGCAGTGAAGGAAAGATGATAAGCAGGATGCAAAAAATATGATATCTTTTCAAAATCATCGATTTAATTAATTTCGTTTATGAAACAATGCCAGTAAAGATTTCACGTAATCGTCTTCAGTGCGTATGGAAACAGAATCAACGCGGCATTTCTTGAACGATTGGAGCATTTCATTCTGACGGTGATTCCACCATTCGCCATACATTCTCCTGATGCTTGACGAAGAACTGTCAATCCAGCGTTCCCGACCGGTTTCGGCATCTTTCATTTTTATCAGTCCTACTGCCGGCAGTTCTGTTTCGCGAGAGTCGTAGACTTGTATAGCTACAACATCGTGTTTACGATTTGCAATAGTCAATGCGTCGGCATAGCTCCCTTTATCGATAAAATCCGATATCAGGAAGGTTGTACAACGTTTTTTTATCACATTCGTCAGATATTCCAGCGCCTGCGAAATATTCGTATTTCTGTTTTCGGGTTTGAAATCAAGCAGTTCGCGAATGATGTATAAGATGTGTTTGCGTCCTTTCTGTGGCGAGATAAATTTCTCTATCTTGTCGGAGAAGAAGATCACGCCGATCTTATCGTTATTTTGGATTGCCGAGAATGCGAGTGTCGCAGCAATTTCGGTTGTCAGTTCGTTTTTCATCATGTTGACGGAGCCGAAATCTTTACTGCCCGACACGTCAATCATTAACATCACCGTTAACTCCCGTTCTTCTTCAAACACTTTCACGTATGGACGCGCATATCGGGCCGTAACATTCCAGTCTATGTCGCGTATATCGTCGCCATATTGATATTCGCGCACTTCGCTGAAAGCCATACCGCGCCCTCTGAATGCCGAATGATATTCGCCGGCGAAGATATTATTGGACAAACCGCGTGTCTTGATCTCTATCTTCCTTACTTTTTTTAAAAGTTCGCTCGTTTCCATTGCTTAATTGTCAATATGAATCAATTAACATGGCGCTTTATCAAGGCACTTCGACTTTATTCAATATCTCGCTTATAATTTCTTCCGATGTAAGATTATTAGCTTCCGCTTCGTAGGTTAACCCTATACGATGGCGCATAACATCGTAGCAAACGGCTCGTACATCTTCGGGAATCACGTATCCGCGGCGTTTTATGAACGCATAAGCGCGCGCTGCCAGCGCGAGATTTATGGATGCACGTGGCGAGGCCGCATAAGCGATCATGTTTGTCAGGCTGTTCAATCCGTACTCTATCGGAACGCGTGTTGCAAAAACGATGTCCAGGATATATTTTTCGATTTTCTCATCCAGATAAACCTCTCTTACGATTTTACGGGATTCGAGTATTTCCTCTATCGTAAGTATCGGTTTTATTTTTACCTTTTCACCGGTAATATTTTGCCGGATAACTAATTTTTCGTCTTCTTTTTTCGGGTAGTTAATAATCGCTTTTAACATGAAACGGTCAACCTGCGCTTCCGGCAGCGGATAAGTACCTTCCTGTTCGATCGGGTTTTGCGTTGCCATCACGAGGAACGGTTCCGGCAGTACGTATGTCGTTTCGCCGATCGTAACCTGACGTTCCTGCATGGCTTCGAGCAAAGCGCTCTGCACTTTCGCCGGCGCACGGTTTATTTCGTCCGCCAATATGAAGTTCGCGAAAATGGGTCCTTGTTTTACAGTAAATTCTTCATTTTTCTGGCTATAAATCATAGTGCCTATTACATCAGCCGGCAATAAGTCAGGGGTAAACTGTATACGACTGTACTTGGCGTCAACAAGCGATGCTAACGTCTTGATTGCAAGAGTTTTAGCCAAACCGGGCACACCTTCCAGAAGAATATGTCCATCTGATAATAACCCAATAAGTAAAGATTCTACTAAATGTTTCTGACCAACAATCATCTGTCCCATACCGGAAGTGATCATAGTCACAAACGCACTGTTGTTTTCAATCCGTTCGTTTAGTTCTCGGATATCTACTCTCTCATTCATAAGATTAGTAAATTTATAAGTTTATAATAAATCAAATTCTTTGTTACAATCATTTTTTGTTGTGCAAAAGTATAAATGTTAAATTTGAAAATTCAAATTTTGCTGTTAAATAATACTAATCGATAGATAAGAAATCTGAGGGTCTTATAAATGGACAGAGGAATATGCGGTTTTACACTGTTGTTATTCACTGATAATCATCCCATTTATCCCATTTCAGCAATTCCGATTGTTTCTTACGCGCTTTCTGTACGGAAGTCCTGTTTTTTGCGTTAATGTCATATACATTAGGCTGCGGAAGACGAATTTCCATGCCGACAGGGATATTATTAAAGTCTTTTATTCGACTTTTGTTATAATCATAGATGTAAACCCAGAAGACTTTATCGCCATAATGCTCCATTGCAATCTGTGTCAGGCTTGAGCCGGCAGTCATGCGTACACGCGCCGGGATAGTCTTCTCGGCCGGAGCTTTGGGTTTAGCAGCAGTTGTCGTCGTTGAAGCGGTCGTCTTATTACTGTTTTTTTGTTCGGTTTGTTTAGGCGTCGGTTTAGATGTAGTCGCAGACGCCTGACGGTCGGCCGTTTTCGATTCCGCCGTTGTATTTTCGGACGACAATGCAAGCCAGTCGATAACGCGTTTATTCTCATTGCTTTTTTCACTGCCTGCAGCATTGTTGTTTTTAACGCTATCGGCAATGTCTGTAAGATTTTCCCCGTCAGACCGTGTAAGCATTTCATTAACGTTTGTGGCGTTTGCAGGAAGTTCCGTCCCATTTTCCAAGTTATCCTCCATGTTTATCGGGGTCTCCGAATCCGGCGTGCGTTGCGCTCCGATGGGAAGCGGTGTCGTTTCATTCGCATAGTACTGGTCTACGAGAAGCGTGGAATTGTTGTTCATCGATGAAGCGACGTTATTATAAAATGTATTGGCATTATAATGAAGGAATACATATGTTGCAATACCGATCCCTGTAACAATGAGAAAGGGTAGTAATAAAAACCATAACCATAACGGGGCTACTGTTTTACTCTTTTTACGCTTGTTGTTTGATTCGTAATAATTTTTCAATCCGTCATTTTCGTCGGATGCAGGCCATTTTTCCGCAACAGTACGAACATTTTCGGGTACATGCTGAAAACTTCCGGTATCTATCGGCGATTCATCCGCTTCGGGAATCACCTTATCCTCCATTTCTACGATGGGCTGTTCTTCCGTTATTTTCGGCATATAGTGATATATCAGGTTATCATCGGAATATAAAAATTCGTCATCATTAAAGGTCTCTGTCGGTTTGACGGTCTCCACCTTATGATCGTCGACCTCATATTCGATATCATTTTCATCATTATCGTCGGCAATCTGTTTGTTCGACGATAATGAATAGATATTTTCGGCCGCTTCAATCGGCTCAAAGAAGGCAAACGGACGGTTGATATGTTCTTTGAAGTTTCTATCCGGGATAAACGAAAGTTTATGATGTGCGGGAATGACAAAACGTTCGCCGGTATGTATGTGTACGCTTTCGCGTTCACGTACAAGCACAACCTTAAAAGTACCCAGTCCTAAAATTTTTACTGCCTTATTTTTTTCAATACCTTGCGTTATATAGGAAGATAAGGCATCTATAAAATTTTCTGCCTGTCCTTTTGTCATACCTGTCTGTATGACCAGAATATCTACCAGATTGCGTGTTGTCAGACGTTCATTCATTTTCATCAAGTTTTTTTAGATAAGCTTTTAACATTGAAGCCGGTTTATATATAGGCGTAATTTTAGGCGGAATAAGATATTTCTTTCCATTGGAAGGATTAATGGAAATACGTTCCGCCTTTTTTTTAGCTTCAAATTGCCCTACCCCGGATATATTTACACATCCACCGTTCGACAACGTATCCTCTATCACCAGAAAAAGCGTAGACAAAATATCTACTACTTCTTTCGGGGACATATCCATTTTCTTGGACAATGCGGTAACTAATTCGATATCTTTCATATAAAAATTAGAACATTTGCTTCGTTATTTCGTTATTTCGTTGCAAATATAAGCGAATATTTATAATTTACAAAGAAAAAAATTTTTTCTCGACAAAAAAAATTTTCAAATACGTTCGATATTATGCAGATGTTGTGTTTTTTATACTTTTCCGTATAATTCGAAAACATCGGCTGCCGTAATGCGTGCGTTACAGAAACTCCCGATACGTAAGCGTTTGTCGTTTTTAATAAATGCTTCGGGGTCAATTTCGGGCGAATCGAAAGCTGTCCGTCCGACATAATAATCGCCTTCTTTGCGGTCGATAATTATTTTCATCGTTTCACCGACTTTTGTTTCGTTTATTTCGGCGGCTATAGATTGCTGAATACTCATCAACGTATCCAGACGCCGTTGTTTGACATCATCGGGGATATTATCTTTATAATGAAGATACGAATACGTTCCCGCTTCGTGACTATAGGCAAAAGCGCCCATCCGTTCGAAGCGTATTTCTTTGACGAATGTGGTCAGTTCATCAAAATCGTCTTCCGTTTCACCGGGATGACCAACCATAAATGTCGTGCGAAGATGTATTCCGGGCACTTCTTCGCGTATTCTCCTTATCAGTTCATAAGTCTCCCGGCGCGTAATCCGGCGTCGCATGTATTTAAGAACTCTGTCGCTTATATGTTGCAGCGCTATATCCAGATATTTACAAACGTTATCGCGTTCGCGCATGACGCGAAGCAAATCATAAGGGAAACATGTCGGATAGCCGTAGTGAAGGCGTATCCATTCGATTCCCGGTATATCGGACATGCGTTCAATCAATTCCGGCAGCGCAAGGCGTCCGTACAAATCGAGGCCGTAGTATGTCAGATCCTGTGCAATAACCTGCAATTCCTTAACACCTTTACCGGCCAGCAACTGCGCTTCCGACACGATCTCGTCCATCGGACGCGATTTATATCTGCCTGTAATTATCGGTATCGAACAATACGAACAGTGGCGGTCGCATCCTTCTGCGATTTTTATATAGGCATAATGAGAAGGCGTTGACAATATGCGGTCGTTTGCCAAATCGGAAGAATAGGATTTACCAATGTCTTCTAATACGTTTTTCCAGTTGAATTTTCCATAAAACCGGTCGACGCCTGATAATTCCGTTTTCAGTTCCTGCATAAAACGTTCGGAAAGACATCCCATGACAAACAGTTTGCCGATGCGTCCCTTTCGTTTAGCCTCTTCAAGGCCGATAATCATATTGATAGATTCTTCCTGCGCATCCCCGATGAATCCGCAGGTATTAACGATAACAATTTCACCGTTAACCTTTTCAGGGTCGTGCGTTACCGTATACCCGTTCGCTTTAAATTGACGCATCAACTGTTCCGAGTCGACAAGGTTTTTGGAGCAACCAAGCGTTATTATATCAACTTTATTTTTTCTCATTTATGCAAAAAAATCATTCGCCGAATAAAGAGTTTACAAATTCCGCACGTCTGAAAACTTGCAGATCTCCTATACCTTCGCCGAGTCCTATATATTTAACGGGGATATGAAATTGGTCGGATATACCGATCACTACTCCGCCTTTTGCCGTACCGTCGAGTTTTGTGATTGCCAATGCGCTTACCTCCGTAGCGGCGGTAAACTGTTTCGCCTGTTCAAAAGCGTTTTGGCCGGTAGATCCGTCGAGGACGAGCAATACTTCATGCGGGGCGTCCGGTATAACTTTCTTCATTACATTCTTTATCTTAGTCAGTTCATTCATCAAATTTATTTTATTATGAAGCCGGCCTGCGGTGTCGATGATAACGACATCCGCCTTATTTGCCTTCGCCGAGTTTAACGTATCGAAAGCTACGGAGGCGGGGTCTGCCCCCATTTTTTGCTTAACGACGGGAACGCCTACGCGTTCGCCCCATACTACTAACTGTTCGACGGCGGCGGCGCGGAACGTATCCGCAGCGCCGAGACAAACGTTGAGGCCGTTATTTTTGAACTGATAAGCGAGTTTCCCTATCGTCGTCGTCTTGCCTACTCCATTGACGCCGACTACCATTATAACATAAGGACGGGCGCTCTCCGAAACGGTAAAATCTTCCATATCCTGCGTATTGTTCTCCGTCAACAACGCGGCAATCTCTTCACGAAGCAGTTTCGTCAATTCATTTGTCGTAACATATTTATCGGCAGATGCGCGTTTCTCGATACGTTTGATAATTTTCAACGTTGTTTCCACTCCTACGTCAGACATAATCAATACCTCTTCCAAGTCGTCGAGCACCGTGTCATCAACCTTACTCTTTCCTACAATAGCGTGCGTTATTTTAGAGAAAACGCTCTCTTTTGTTTTGGATAGTCCTTTATCCAACGTCTCTTTCTTTTCCTTATTAAAAAAACCGAATATTCCCATTTTTCATTTTGTCATTTTGGAGTTATCCTGCAAAGATATATTTTTTATTTAAAAACATCAATAAAACACAACATTATATTGTATCAAACCACAACAGATCATTAACTCATGCGGTTTTTATAGTCTTCATAAGTAAACGTGCGATAAATTTCCGCGCTTCCGTCTTCGTGTATAATGGCTATTGAAGGGTGCGGTACGCCGTTAAACATCGTTGTTTTAACCGTTGTGTAATGAATCATGTCTTCGAAGATTATCCTGTCGCCGGGTTTTAAAGGATTTTCGAACGTCCAGTCTCCCACGAAATCGCCACTCAGACAACTACAACCTCCGATACGATAGATGTTTTTCTCGGCACAGGCATGTTTGTTTATTGAGAGGAGACTCTTTTCTGTCGGAGGAGTTATTGACGCCGGATTCACGTCTCTCGCCCCGCGTATTGCAGGTTTGTACGGCATTTCGAGACAATCGGGCATATGGCACGAAAAAGATGCGTCGATAATAGCCGTTTTGATAACGCCGTTTTCTACGATATCGACGACCGTCGTAAGCAGATATCCCGTCTGCCAGGCAAAAGCGCTTCCCGGTTCAAGTATGATTCTGAGATTGGGATATTTTGATTTGAAAGATTTCAACAGGGAAATAAGATGTTCCGTATCATAATCTTTACGCGTCATAAGGTGCCCTCCCCCCATATTTAACCATTTCAGCCGTTTAAGAAAACGTCCGAAACGATTTTCCACAACTGCCAGCGTTTTCTCAAGATCGTAAGACGTCGATTCGCATAATGTATGAAAATGAAATCCTTCGACGCCCTCCGGTAACGTATTGCCAAGGTTATATACCGTTATACCCATACGCGAACCGGGAGCGCAAGGATTATACAAATTCGTTTCTACTGTCGAATATTCGGGATTAATACGTAACCCGCACGAGATATTATTACCGTTAGCTGCAACCTGCGGATAAAACCTGCCAAACTGCGATAGCGAATTGAACGTTATATGGCTGCTGTATTTCATGAAAACCGGAAAATTTTCTTCCGTATAGGCCGGTGAATACGTATGTGCAAGGCTTCCCATCTCCTCCCATGCAAGTTGCGCTTCATTTACGGAACTTGCCGTAGACACAAACCCGTATTCCTTAAATACGGGGAATGACTTCCACAAAGCAAAGGCCTTAAATGCCAGAATTATATCCACACCTGCGCGTCTGCCTACATTCTTTATCAGGGAAAGATTTCTGCGAAGTAGAGATTCTTCCATAACATAGCAGGGGGAAGGTATTTTGTTTGTTTTATGTATCATATTTTTCAACGAATAGTGACGCTGTTGTTATAGCATTTTTAATATTGCATATTTGAGCAGTAAATTTTTCTCGCCGGCGTTTTTGAATTTTATAGTAGCCATTGCATTACTTCCCGTTCCCTTCAGCGCGACGACCTCACCTTCTCCGAAACGATCATGCACGACTTTTCTTCCGACAGTAAGGCCGTTAAGCGCCGGAGATTTATCGTTTGCGGCATTATCCGTATTTTTCAAGGGTTTTAAATGTGGAGTTCTCTGCGGCGCTCCGTATTGGCGATGTGTTTCGGACAGTTGCATATCGGAATCCCATGCGGGATTCCGGGCGGACGTATGGCTTTCGAACGACGAATCCTGTTTTTCGGATTCCGGTAATTGTTTTCGTGTTACCGGCAGTTCTATGTTATTCCGGAAATCAAGATATTTGCTTTCTATGTCTTCGATAAAGAAACTCGGCGTAGTTTTATAACTCAGTCCGTTGCGATAGCGGTTTTTTGCATAGGTGATAATGCAATTTTCTTTTGCACGCGTCAGTGCGACATAAAACAAACGCCGTTCTTCTTCGATTGCACGCAGATTGCCCATTGAATGTTGCGAAGGGAATAATTCATTTTCCATCCCTATGATGAAAACATTATTAAACTCCAGTCCTTTGGCTGAATGAATGGTCATCATCGTTACCTTGTCCGCATTTTCCTCTTTGTCGTTATCCTGATCGGTCATCAGCGAAACTTCCATCAGAAATTCCATCAGCGAAACATTCTCAATACCTTCTTCGCGGCGCATCACAACAAATTCATTGATTGCGTTGAGAAGCTCCTGCACATTTTCCCTGCGGCTTATGCTTTCTATCGACAAGTCATGAATGAGTGTGCCTGCAATATTGCTGGATTTTATTATGTATTCTGCAATTTCGCTCGCCGTCATTGTCTTCTCTTTATCCTGAAAATCTTTAATCATGTGGTAAAAATTCTCAAGTCTGCCCGCTGTTCCCTTGTTTATCGCCACATCATACTCCAACGGTGAAGATATTACATCCCACAGATTGACATTTGCATGGATTGCTACATTCTGCAACTTGTCGATCGTTGTATCGCCAATGCCGCGTGCCGGATAGTTGATGATGCGTTTAACGGATTCTTCGTCGGTTGGATTGATCACTATCCGGAAATAGGCTAATACATCTTTTATTTCTTTCCGCTGATAAAACGACTGGGAGCCGTAAATTTTGTATTTTATCATGCGTTTACGCAGGACATCCTCGATAACGCGCGACTGGGCGTTTGTACGATAAAGAATTGCAAAATCGGAATATGAATATCCTGTATCCCGTATCATATCCAATATCCTGGCAGACACAAGGTATCCTTCTTCATAATCGGAATAAGATGAGAGCACGATAATTTTGCCGCCTTTTTTATTTTCGGAATAAACGGTTTTCTCTATTTGTTCTTTATTTTTCGCGATCAGGCTGTTGGCCGCATCGACAATATTCTGCGTTGAGCGGTAATTCCTCTCCAGTTTAAATACTTTGCATGTCGGGTAATGATCTTTGAAGCGCAACATGTTATCAATATTAGCGCCACGGAAAGAATAGATGCTTTGCGCATCGTCGCCGACCACAAACACATGTTGATGTTTTTCACAAAGACGCGTCACAATAAGATGTTGGGCAAAATTCGTATCCTGATACTCATCTGCCAACACATATCGAAACTGCTCCCGATATTTCTCCAGCACATCCGGATGATCGCGGAAAAGGATATTTGTCTGCAAAAGCAATTCGTCAAAATCCATTACTCCCGCAGTAAAACAGCGATTCTGGTAACGTTTGTAAATCTCGTTTATGAAAGGCGTTTTTGTCTGTTTGTCATAGTTGAGCAGTTCCCTGTTACGTTCGTATGCATTGCATGTTATCAATGCGTTCTTCGCATGTGATATACGGCTTTGCACCATACCCGGACGATATATTTTATCGTCGAGTTGCATCTCCTTTATGATTGTTTTTATCAGGTTTTTTGAGTCCGCAGAATCATATATTGTAAAGTCGGGAGTGAACCCGATGTGTACGGCTTCGCGGCGTAATGTGCGGTAAAAAATGGAATGAAACGTACCCATCCACAGATAACGGACGACATACTCGTCGATAATGGATGTTATACGCTGCTTCATTTCCCGTGCAGCCTTATTTGTAAACGTAAGAGCCAGTATCGAATGAGGCTGATAACCGTTTTGTAAAAGATGTGCGATCTTACAAGTCAGCACGCGTGTTTTTCCGGAACCGGCGCCCGCTACCACAAGCGATGGTCCGTCATCATATAAAACCGCCTCGCGCTGACTGTCGTTCAGTTGACTTAAATAATCTTCCACTTAAACAAATCTTTACTCTGTAAAAAAACTTTTTTCATTTCGTGTACGTATGGAAATCGCAGAATTTTCATGTAATTTTACTCTAAAATTTTATGAACGAATAGCGATCTCCTTCTTCACTGCGAAGTATCAGCTTTCTCCTGTTCAACTGTTCGATTGTAAACGAACGTTCTCTGCCTGACCAGTCTGAATATTCTATGTGATCATCAAACTCAAACCTTATGAACAAAACGTCATTTTCCTGTTTTTTAAGGCCGGGAAGTTGCAAATACCGATCTTGTTGCGGCACATATATTTGTAACGTAAAAACAGACTCCGACTGAAAGTTGTACCACACGGTGTCTACCGCTGTTTCAATATCACTTTTTTCGACGGTTTTCAACTGCCATTTGCCGACCAGCGCCGGTGTAGTAGTCTTATCACATGCCTCAAAAAGCATTAAACACAGTAATATAAGAACATATTTTTTCATCATAAACCTATCCATCATACTTTTGTGGGTGCAAAAATACGATTTTATAACCAGATATACGAATAATAAGAACGATTTATTTTGAATCATACCTGAAATCCGTAATCAAATAATTGGGAAGGCAATTCTTTCCCGCGAATTTGAGACACTGCCGGATTTTTATCATCTTATGCAACCTTATTATAAAGAATTGCATCATTGTTAGTGCAAACAAGATTATAAACTGATAAATTAAAAATTATGGAACGAATGATTCAACTTACAGTACTTTCTTTTTTTCTTTGTGCATGCGAATCAAATGATTCTCCGGAAAATGAAAAATTACCGAATGCAAAACCAATCGAATTGCGTTTAGGCGCAAAGGTAGATACCGATAATTCTTTTGCCATCGATTTATTTAAGGCTACGTATGCTTCGTCTGATGAAGCGAATGTTTTTGTGTCGCCGCTGAGCGTGAGTATGGCCCTGAATATGACATTGAACGGGGCAAAAGGAGAAACGGCGGAACAAATGCGGACGGCTTTGCGGGCGAGCGGCTATTCGATAGAAGAGATCAATGAATATAGTAAATCGTTGAGGGAAGCCTTGCTGGAGGTTGATCCTTCCACTTCGCTGACGATTGCCAATTCGATATGGTATCGCGAAGGGATTCCGGTGAAAACGGATTTTATCAACGTGAATCGCGATCATTATAATGCGGAGATTAAGTCTCTTGATTTCAATTCGCCGAACGCCGTTAAGCAGATCAATAACTGGTGTGCCGCACAAACAAACGATAAAATAAAGGAAATTATTGACGATATACCCGACAATGCCGTGATGTATCTTATCAATGCCGTATATTTCAAAGGGATATGGGTGTCCCGGTTTGATAAAAAGGATACGCAGAAAGAGGATTTTTATCCGGAAACCGGTTCGCCGCTGGAGGTGGATATGATGCGTCAGCAGGCTAAATTTAATTATTATTCCGATGAAGACGGAGGATATTTGGAATTGCCGTATGGAAACAATGCATTCAGTATGATCCTGGCGCTTCCCCACGAAGGAAAAACAACGGACGATGTGCTGGAGAATCTTAGCGGCGATTATTGGAATGATATAATAACCCATATGCACGGTAAAAAAGTAAACCTGCGTTTACCACGGTTTAAAACCGAATGTAAGTACAAGATGCAGAAAAAGATCCTTCCTGATATGGGAATGATCATCCCATTTACCGCCGAGGCGGATTTTAGCGGTATCAATGACATGTCTTTATGTATTTCGGAGGTGATTCATAAAACATTTGTAGAGGTGAATGAAGAGGGTACCGAGGCGGCCGCCGTTACCAGTGTGGGAATGATCGTAACCGCTCCCGGGGAAATACTGCCGCTCGACTATATTGTCAATAAACCGTTCCTGTTTGCCATTCGTGAGAACAGTACCGGCATAATTCTCTTTATCGGAAAAACGGGAAAAGTAACCACTGAAAAATAGTCTGTTTCGGTACCGGAGCGTTGTTGCGCCGACTGTATACGGATAAAAAATTTCGGGGGAATTTATTGGGAATTCTTTATTCCGCACTCCAAACAAGCATCCGGCATTTTCTGCAATCAAATTCCAGACGTAAACGCTTGTCTTTATGAATAAGAAAAAAAGGTTCTTTGTATACTGATTTTTTCTTATGATGTACCGGACACCAGCCCATGCTATAACGCAGACAATGTTTGGCGTACATCAACGGTACGCCGTTGCGGGGTACGTTTTCGAATGAAGGTTCCGTATCCGTCACTCCATGTTTTTTATAAAAATATTCCGCTTTACGATTTGATATATTTTCCGTATAATCCGTCTTTTGCAGAGGATAAGCGACATCATTGTCGTATGCGGATCGTTTCACATACCGACGCCGGTAGCGCATCCGGCGAACCGACAACAATTTTTCCGTCGCTTCACGACGCATATCATTGAGTAATGACGATGGGACAAAAAAATTCTTCGTGGCGGAGATGATTATTTCCGTCGCTTCGAACGGAGTATTCCCAAGTTTCCCCAGTTGCGTTTTCAAATTCTCCTGCTGCCATTTCAGGGCAAGCTCTTTTGTAAACGGACGTACAATCACAACACGCGCATCCGATTCGTCAGTCATCGTAAGCATAAAACCGTCGGGGTAATCCCCCCATTCTATCCGGACGCCGATTTTACGTTCAGCCGAAGGTTGCGCCAGGACTTTTTCAAACTCCCAGTCAAAATTCCTGTATAGTTGCATCTTCGGTTTTAATGCCGGCATTTTTTGAGGGATTCTACGGTTTGCGTCGGCGGTATTTTTTTTGCGAGTATCGCCAGACTGACTTGAGCCTTGAGGAAATATGCGGTTTGTCTCGGCGCGGTTTACCCTGAAGCCTTCGAGTTCTCCGAGCGAATTAAAAAACGCTATCCCGTCGCCGTTATGTACCGGTTTCAGTCCGGCGACGGTGAACGAATTGCCTTTCACCTCCTTTACTGTGCCGATCCGTTCGCCGATTGATTTCGGGGTATCAAACGACGTAATATCCGCATCGCGGCCATGCAGGAAATACGAAGTAAACCCGC
>JAIRMH010000222.1 GCA_031258835.1 Tannerella sp. | reverse complement strand
AGTTTTTTTGATACAATAAATGATACTTTTCGTGACAGTTTATTCCAGCTTTTATCCTTAAATTTTCAACTTTTTCAACAGACAGACATCTCACTAAAGCAAGCCGCGTAAAGTATAATAAATAAAATTATGATCAATAGTCGCGTAGCGACGACAATTTATTAACCGTGTGCTTTAGCATACGGATTAGCAATCACATTCTCCTCAAGTCCTGCCGGAACTTATCAAATAGATCATATTTCCTGCACTAATTTCCGGAAAAAATATATATTTGCCAGTCAATCGGCCACAAGCCATATAAAGATAAATACAAAATGGAAAAAGTAGTAGTGATTGGCGCCGGCGGCGTGAGCATGGTAGCCGTAAAAAAGATGGCACTGGACAGTGATGCTTTCAGTGACATCCTGCCGTCCTGACGAACAAAACTAAAATGTGACGGGATCGCAGTCGAAGATTTGGAACTGTAAATGCAGAATATATACACATTATTACGCATTGCGACTCTTGTAAGAAACGAGCGAGTCAAGTTGTTGGGTATATGGATAATACATATACCTGGAAAGTGGTATACCGGTATTTTCCTTGATCCGGTACTTGCCTGTAATCTTCGCTGCAAGATGTGTTATTTCAGTGACGAAGAAAAACGGAAAAACTGTCGCGGCATCTTCCGTTTTGAAGACATCGAACGAATTGCAAAAGCGTTGTTTGAAAGGGAATTGAAGTTGCAAATCGGATGTGGAGCGGAACCTACTCTCTATAAAGACCTGATTAAAATTATCGCGTTGGACAAGCAATACAAAATATCGTATATATCGCTTACTACCAACGGCAATCTCTTGACAAAAGAACTGATTTCGGACGCTACCGAAGCAGGATTGAACGAAATTACTCTTTCTACGCACGGAATGACTAAAAAAGCATACGAACACTTGATGACAAACGGCCGTTTCGACCTTTTCAGACAAACGCTGCAATATATTAAGGAAGTGAAAACGATATATCCTAAGTTCAAATTGCTATCAATTACACGATAAACAACGATAATCTTGAAGAGTTAAGTCATATATGGGAAATTATTGGAAATGAAGTGGACATACTGCAAATGCGTCCTGTTCAGAAAATCGGCAATTCGGAATATGCCGACTTCGACATCACAAAGATATACGATCGGTATGATGTTGTCATAGCGCCTGTTGCCGATGAATGCCGGCGCAGGAAGATTCTATGCCTTTTCCCCGCAAAGAAAGACCTGCTTGCTCTGAAAAGCAACGAAATACAGGATGAAAGAATTGAATCGGCAACGTATTGCTATGTATCGCCATTAGGGTGCTGGCATGACGATTTCAACTATAATACAGATACATTCAAGTCGTATGCCAAAACACATCATTTAGGAAAAAAATACTTGGAAGCGTATTCGAAAGGAAACAAAAACAGCATGTAAACGTAACGCACAAATTAAATTACAGTATCAAATAACAGTTGATATACTGCGCGCGCAACCTTGCTTTGCCCTGCCCTGCCTTGCTGCTCTGTCATGACGGGGGAGAGGGTTTTTTATTTTGTTTGCTTTATTTGTTGTGGAGCTATAAAATTAATTACCTTTGCAGACGAATGATTGATTGATTATGATAGATACGGATGTGTTTGAAAATAAAACGGTGGCTTATTTTACGTTGGGGTGTAAGTTGAATTTTGCTGAGATTTCCAGTATCGGGAAGGAGTTGTCTGCACAGGGGATTCGGAAAGTGTTTCCGGGTGAAGAGGCGGATTTTTGTGTTATTAATACTTGTTCCGTGACAGAGTTGGCTGATAAGAAATGCCGGCAGATGATACGGCATGTTCATAAAGTTCATCCTTCGGCTTTTATTATCGTAACAGGGTGTTATGCACAGCTAAAACCGGAGGAGGCGTCGTCTATAGAAGGTGTTGATCTCGTACTCGGAGCGGAACAGAAGTCCGGTGTTGCTGCATTTGTTAAGGATCTCGCGGCAAAGAAACGAGTTTCTCTGCCACATGCGATCTGCTCTCCGGCTAAAGATATACGTACATTTGCGCCCTCCTGCTCTTCGGATGACCGTACGCGCCACTTTCTTAAGGTTCAGGACGGGTGCGATTATTTCTGTACTTATTGTACTATCCCGTTTGCCCGTGGAAGAAGCCGTAACGGAAAGATAGAAGATCTGGTTGAACAGGCTGAAATGGCGGCAAGGGAAGGTGGACGGGAAATCGTGCTGACAGGGGTTAATCTGGGCGACTTCGGGAAAAGTACAGGGGAACGGTTTATCGACCTGATAAAGGCGCTGGAGCATGTAGACGGGATCTCACGCTACCGGATCTCTTCCTTAGAGCCTGATCTGATAAGCGACGAGATTATTTCTTTTGTGAGTGAAAGTAAAAAGTTTATGCCTCATTTTCATATTCCGTTGCAGAGCGGAAGTGACGCCGTGTTGAAGCTAATGCACCGCCATTATGACACCGCCCTGTTTCGCCGGATAACAGAACGGATCAAAGCGCAGATGCCGGACGCTTTTATAGGCGTGGACGTGATTGCCGGAACACGCGGCGAGACGGATGATTTTTTTAACGAGAGTAAGGCTTTTATCGAGAGTATCCCCTTCACGCAGTTACACGTTTTCAGCTACTCCGAGCGTCCGAATACGCAGGCGTTGAAAATAAAACCGGTCGTTCCTCCGGCTATCCGGCACAGGAGAAGCCGGCAGTTGCTGGATCTGTCGGAAGAAAGATGGCAGAGCTTCTATGACACGCATATCGGTGAGAAAGCGAACGTGTTATTCGAACATGCAAGGAAGGGAAAGTATATGTATGGTTTTACGGAGAATTATATAAAAACGGAGTTGGCTTATCAAAAAGAGCTGTGTAATGAGATCCGCACGATCAGAATGACGGGCTGGAATAAGGAACGAACCGCCCTGACGGCAGAATTAATCGACTGAAAAATGGGGAATAATGTTTTATATGTCATCTTATTTTTATGGGTGAAGATACATGCCCTGCTCCCTATGCCGGTTCTTTTTGTTCTGTCCGATGTGTTCTACTTTTTTATCTATTATATGGCGCGTTACCGGAGAGGGGTCGTCCGAAATAATTTAAGAAATTCATTCCCCGGTATGGCCGAAAAGGAAATTCGGAAACTTGAACGCAGGTTTTATCGCCATTTTGCCGATTATATTATTGAAACGATCAAGCTTGCCCATATATCACAGGAAGAATTGTTGCGCCGTGCAAATATTCGGAATCCGGAGTTAATATACGGTTTACTGGATAAAGGCCATTCTTGTCTCATCCTGACGATGGGTCATTACGGCAATTGGGAATGGTTTTCCGGCGCGAGCGCTCGCTTTGAAGGACGCGCTACTGTCTATCCGGTTTACAGGCCTATCCAAAATAAGGCTTTCGACCGCCTGTTTATTTATCTGCGTACCCGTTTCCATTCTTGCGGCATAAAAAAGAATAATACGATACGCGACCTGGTGCGCTTAAAACAAAATAAGACGCCGGCCTTGCTCCCGTTCCTGGCAGACCAAACTCCAAGCAAGGCTAACCTGCACTACTGGACAACGTTTCTGAACCAGGAATCGGCTATCCTCACCGGCCCCGAACGGATTGCTAAAAAGTTGGATATACCGGTTATCTTTGCAGATATAATAAAAGTGAAAAGAGGATATTACACGGCGGATCTTAAGCTGATTACAGAGAAAGCGAAAGATACCGGGAAATTCCTGATTACGGAAGAGTATGCCCGCATGATGGAAAAAACGATCCTGCGCGACCCGGCCTACTGGTTGTGGACGCATAAGAGATGGAAACATAACGCCGGCTCCTGATGGTGAAAATAAATTTAAATGAATATAAAGGATGAAATTATCTGTAGTCATATTAAACTGGAATGGCAGGGCGCTGCTGGAAGAGTTTTTGCCCTCGGTTGTCAAACATACACCTGCCGATATAGCGGAGATTATAGTAGCAGACAATGGTTCGACAGACGCTTCCATTGAGATACTGAAAGAGAAATTCCCCTCCGTAAAAATAATCCGTCTGGATAAGAATTACGGTTTCGCCGAAGGATATAATAAAGCGATCCGTCAGATTCATTCTACTTATACGGTATTGCTGAACAGCGACGTGGAAGTAACGCAAAACTGGTATCACAGGCCGTTGGAAGCGTTGGAGTCGGATACGTCTATTGCCGCCGTACAACCCAAAATACGCGCACAAAAGAATAAGAAATATTTTGAATATGCCGGCGCGGCCGGAGGCTTTATTGATATTTACGGATATCCATACTGCCGGGGACGTATCTTTTCAGTTGTGGAAGAAGACAAAGGGCAATATGATACGCCCACAGACGTTTTATGGGCTACCGGCGCCTGCCTTTTTATTCGCACGGAAATTTTCAGGAAGGAAGGCGGATTCGACGTCCGCTTCTTTGCACACCAGGAAGAGATTGACCTGTGCTGGCGCTTACGTTCACGCGGTTACCGGATTGTGTGCGCGCCGTCGTCGGTAGTATACCACGTAGGCGGAGCTACGTTAAATATGGAAAGTCCGCAGAAAACTTTCCTGAACTTTCGGAATAATCTGCTTATGTTATACAAAAACCTTCCGGAAAAGGATCTGAAGAAAGTATTCCGGGTACGCTTCTGGCTGGATCTGGCCGCAGCAACGGAATTTTTTATTACCGGACATCCGAAAAATGCAGCCGCCGTATTCAGGGCGCACAAAGATTTTAAACGACTGAAAAATGAATATGAGGAAATAAGGACGGCATACCGGAAAAAAGTTACTCATCCTGCCATAACGGAGATCCGGAGACAAAGCCTGCTCTATACAT
>JAIRMH010000198.1 GCA_031258835.1 Tannerella sp. | reverse complement strand
TTACTGCCGCCGACGACCGTGTGATTATAGGGAACGCCGAACCGGATTTCATCGGAGGGTTTATCAATCATTTCGATTACCGTAATTTTGACTTGAATATCTTTTTTCAGGGATCTTATATGAGGCGACGTTGAATCCGGGAGCTATTATGATGTATAATCGTTTGTTTAATCTGGCGATGGAGGTTCAAACCGACGACGTAATTGCCGGTCAACGTGTGACGAATGTGGATGTACGGGCGATGTCGTCGTTAACACATTCCACGACGAATGATCGCGTGGACGAACTGTGGAAAGAACATTACATTGCCATAAACAGAGCTTGCACAGCCATTGATAATATCGAAGGAATGGGGGATATCGATGAAACGCGGAAAACGCGCTTCATCAATGAGGCCAAATTCTTGCGCGGATTGTTGTATTTTAATCTGGTACGTTTGTGGGGTGAAGTCCCGCTTGTTGTCCATTCTCCGGTATCCGTCGGCAAAGAAGACATAGAAGTCGGTCGCGCTCCGGTGGAAGAGGTATATGCTCAGATCATTAAAGATCTGACAGATGCGGAAGATTTACCGCTTCCAGGCGGATATTCGCCCGGCGATGCGGGACGTGCAACCGGAGGTGCGGCGAAAGCGCTACTTTCTTTAGTTTATCTGACGCGTCGGGAATGGAACTCGGCAGCTCAAAAAAGTAGGGAAGTAATAAATGGCGCTTACGGATATGATTTGTTTGAAAACTTTGCCGACCTATTCGATGCCGCCTCTAAAAATGGAAAAGAACATATCTTTTCCGCTCAATGTCAGGGTGGAAACGGAAAAGGAAACAGGATGGGTTCGTCATGTACGCCGACGGGAATCCCCGGTATTGCAGCTGCCGGTACGGATGAAATCGGGCCGGGGGTATATGAACTTTTTGAAAAGGAAGATAAACGCCGGGATGTGACCTTTTTCACCGCTTTAGTAAGTCCGAGGGATGGAAAGACATATACGTTTGACCCGCATTTCTGCAAGTATTTTGACCCTGCGGAAATTTCAAATCCGACGGAATCCAATCGAAATGTGCCGGTTATTCGTTTTGCCGAGATATTACTTGTTCATGCGGAAGCTGTCAACGAAGCGGAAAGCGCCCCTTCCGCCGAAGCGTATGCGTCTATTAACCGTGTAAGGCAGCGGGCAGGCTTGGACAATTTGCCTGCCGGTTTGTCGCAAGCCGAATTTCGCGAGGCGGTTTATCTGGAACGTCGCCTTGAACTGATGTTTGAATTTCACCGCTGGTTTGATCTGGCGCGGACAAAACGTTTGATCCCGGCGCTTGAAAAGGCAGGGAAAACCAACGTGCGGGAACGTCACTATTTATTGCCTGTGCCACAGCGGGAAATGGACTTGAATCCGAAATTAACGCAAAATCCCGGTTGGGATTGACTAAATGAAATGATTTATGAATACATGCAGAGAACTTATCAAACGCAGCCTTCTGTTTTCCGGTTACTTATTGCCTGTTGTGTCTTGTATGTCGGTTAAACAGAGTGAAAATGAAAAACTGCCCAATATCCTGTTTATATATGCGGATGATTTGGGATGGACGGATGTCGCCTCCGGCAGTAACTACTACGAAACGCCGGCTATTGACCGGCTGGCAAGCGAAAGTTTCCGTTTCAGGGAGGCTTATTCCTGTGGCCCAAACAGCGCGCCCAGTCGGGCATCTCTCCTGACGGGAAAGTACACGCCGCGGCATGGCGTTTTTACAGTAGGAACAAGCGAACGCGGCGATTCGACATTACGGAAACTTATTCCTGTTCAAAACCGGACAACGCTCGACCTTCATTTTGTCACTATTGCAGAGGAATTGAAACATGCCGGATATGAGACCGGACTGGTGGGGAAATGGCAGTTGGGACACAACCGGACAGGTGACGGGCCACAGCAGCAGGGATTTGACTTTGTCATCAGCGGTAACGGAGGTACGAGCGACTATTTTTATCCGTATGGAGCAAAAAACGGTAAGGGGGCTCATGAAGGAATAAACGACGGAAGGGAAGGCGAATACTTGACCGATCGACTGACCGACGAGGCCATTCGTTTTATTTCAAAAAAAAGAGAAAAGCCGTTCTTTCTCTATCTTTCTCATTTTGCCGTACATACGCCGACACAGGCGAAAGAAGAAAAGGCCGTCAAATATCAGGCAAAACCTGTGGATGAAGCGCATTTGCACGACCATCCGAAATACGCCGGACAACTCGAAAGCCTCGATGAAAGTGTCGGACGGCTACTTCATACGTTGGACTCATTAAAAATTGCAGATCATACGGTCGTTATATTTTTTTCCGATAATGGAGGTTTTGGTGGCGTAACGGCACAACGTCCGTTAAGAGGCGCTAAAGGTACGCTCTATGAAGGGGGAATACGCGTCCCGCTGTTTGTTCGCTGGCCTGGGGTGACACGAGCGGGAACCTCGACATCCACACCTGTTATTGGAATAGATTTTTATCCTTCATTTCTGGAGGTTGCCGGTATAACCCAACCATTGAACAACGAAGTAGATGGCGTCAGTTTTCTGCCGCTCCTGAAAGGTGAAGAACTCAAGGAACGGGACTTATACTGGCATTTTCCCGCTTATCTTGAAAACGGCAATAAGAACAAAGTGGTGAAAGGTGCTTTCCGTACACGTCCGGTGAGCGTTATCCGTTCCGGAGTCTATAAACTGTTACAGTATTATGAAGATGGACGTACAGAATTGTATAATCTGCAAGAAGATATCAGCGAAAAGGATAATCTGGCCGAGGCAAATCCCGAAAAAGCGGCAGCGTTGAAAGAGAAATTGCAGCAATGGAAAAAAACGGTGAGCGCCCCTGAACCAACGGCAAGGAATCCGTATTTCAAAAAAGAAAATGATGTTCAGGATGAGGTATTCTAATTTCAATCGCATAAAGCCTTGTTTGGCAGGATCGTTGCTGACGATGTCGCCGGCATTGCAGGCGCAGCAGACGTCTGTTACGCATCCGAATATCGTTCTCATACTGGCCGAAAACTTATGCCGGATTTTATTCATATACAGACTATGAGATAGGGCGCATCGTTGATTATCTGGATAATGTTGATTTACCGGAAAGAATAGGGCTGTGATACGGGAAAACGCTAATTCGACAGTTTGTTTCAAATATCGGAGAAAGGAGGTGCATAAAGCCAAAAGCCGGAAATGGAGGGAGCATTTCCGGCTTTTCCAAGTGCGTACGAAATGATTTTTTTCACAGATGAAAGGCCGGTGTATTTTTTTAGATAAAAAGTCAGTACTTTTTATGGGGTTGTTTTTAATAATCGGTACTATAGAGACCGGAGCAGCCCTTTTGCAAACAGTTCCGCCCGGAGGCCACCATTGCAGTGAAAAGAACACTCGGGGAAGTGTTGTCCGATGTGGATGGTCCATTCAGTATTGTACGGATCATATGCAGAACAAAAATGAAATGTTTTTTATTTATTGAACATTGAAAAAATAACAGGAAAATCTCCTGTTATTTTTTCAATGTTCCGATATACAGTGTTGGATTTGGCTCTTCATCCGAATTGTCCGGTATCTCGCGTTTAAGTATATAGTAGAACTTTTCCACGTCCGAATCAAACGGGCGAATGCTCACTCTTTCCTCACTCCGGTTCGCATCATCCGTATATCCATCTTTCATATTTACGCCTTTTCCGGTCTTCAAATCATAGCAGAAACGGTAAAATTCATTCCTGCGGTCGTGCATGTAAATAGCGAAAACATATCGCTCGCTTCTGTAAATATTAAGCAGATAAATATATTTCATTCCGTCGGAGGCGATGCCTTCATCCGGAAAACTTAGTCGTAAATGCGGAATCAGGCGATTCTCTGTTTTAAATTCATATAGTGTGTCCCTTACGAGTGGCTCGGGATTCTGCTCGGAAAGATAGAGGTATTTTTTCTTTCCGGAAGAGTGTAAAAAATCCTCATACGGATGCATCCAAAATCCGATTCTATCCAAATATACTTTCCTTATTTCTACACTGTCGGTCGGTTGAAATTGTGCGTCCAATTCATACAGCATCGCACGGTTGAAGGATCCTGCCGCATCTTTCTCGCCAATGTGTTCACGTATAAACAGCATTTTGCCGTTTATATAGTTCAGCGATTTGACGGATTGCCACAATGGTGAAGTCTCTTCACGAACTAACTGTCCGTTTAAATCATAGCAAATAAGTTTATTGCCTGCACTTATCACATAAATAAGTCCATTTTTTGCATCCGTTGTCACAGTGAGAATGTGGTTATATTCACCAGGGCCAGGTCCTTTTCTTCCGATTTTCCTGACAAACTTTCCATTGCCGTCAAAAAGCAACATCTCGCCTCCGCCCCTAACGCCGTTATATACCAGAATATATTCTCCACATAATAATACTTTCCGCACGTTCGCGATGGTACTGTTATCTGTCAATTCTAACTCCACCTGCCGGATGTCATCGGCTATTTCTGACAGCAACAACGATATGTTCTGGTCGACATCTACCGGAATCGTTTGTAATCCGAAATCATCTTTCCTGCCGCATGAAGCAAATAAAACGATCATGGCGGCTACGCAAATTCTTTTCATCCTCTTTTTATTTTTTAGTTTGTACAATAAATAAAACGGGGCCATTTTTCAATGGGATATTCCCGATAGATTTTTCCTTGAACTCGTCCCTGTTTTTGAGAAAGTAAAAACATCCATTCTGATAAAGTGGTTTTGGTTTCGTGCAAATGCCCGTATGAAATACATCGTCGTTTATACCTTTCGTGTTGTACTTTTTCCCGCTTTTCATATCTTCCAGATACAGATGCCAGTCTCCTGTTCGATCTCCCTTTCGGTCATAACTAATTCGGCTATAATTAATAAACAGATACTTGCCGACAAAGCCGTTTATATGAAACTTCTTCATTCCAAGAGTTGATGCGGGCGGTCGGATATTCCACCGAACCATATGAGTAACGTTATTTCCCTTAATTTGATATAATATGGAATCAGCATCAAAAGATGCGATTATTGATTTGTCGAAGGTCGTGAGATAACACGTGTTACTGACATTTGCCAGTGAACCGTTTCGATTTGAAACAGGAGCATCCCTTCTTCTAAAAGGTAATGTAATCAACTTGCCGGTAGATAAATCAATTTTTTTTATCTCATAAATGGCGCTCCTGTCGTCTTCAATACGATATGATTGAATCCAAAGAACGCCATTCTGGTAAAGACAAAAAAGAGGGCGTGCATTCACCGGATATTCCTCTTTCAGATTACCTGAAAAATCAAAGCATTTGATTTTTTCGCCGACCGGAACATACAGTTTTTTTGCAATCGTATCGCATGTAATATTGTCCGCCACATAATCGCCACAATCAATGTTTCGGATGATACGTCCGGACAAATCACACTGTACGACAGAGCACATTGACGATAAAAACAAATATTCGTTCGTCAGAAAGATATTCGATATGTATTCGTTTACGTTCAATACAACGGGCGTTACTTTTTCCGCCACATCCGAAAGGTTCAATGTCGTAGTAATAGCCGTATCAATATTGATTATTTTGGTTTTCTGACCAAAAATGAATCCGGCGTTTACGATGAGCACTAAAGAAATGATTATTTTTGCCATATCCGGTTTATAAATATAGGTATCTATTTGTCTGTACACATGGAACATTTTTCCGTACTGTTAATTGGTTTCTTTCCGCAGAATAAAAAAGCTACGAACATTATCGTATTTACAATA
>JAIRMH010000298.1 GCA_031258835.1 Tannerella sp. | reverse complement strand
TAAAAACGTAGCGGCGTAATTCCACAAAACATCTTTCCGTCCTATGTCGATGGTGTTATTCATTGTTTTGATAGCGTATCACGAAGCGGAACAATTCTGGATAATTAATATTATGTTAATATATAGATGAATTTGATGAATTTTGCGCCTTTACCACTTGGATATTGCCGTTACGATTTTTACGGCGGTTTTGATTACTGATTCTATTTTATCGAGAACCTTGGGCGCTTTGTTCATCTGTGTTACTTTGGCGCGGATGATTTTAGCCTGCTCACCGAGATTCGCCGTCTTCGTTTCCATATCTTTTATGATCTGCTTCTGCATCTTCGCGATTGCAAGACGTTCGGCATCGCGTAACGCTACGGCAGCCAGTTCTAATGCTTCGCGTTCCGCTTCAGAAAGATTTTGATCATGACGTTTCGCATCTATCTCCCTGATCGATGAGCGTAACTCCTTTAATGTTTGCGTTTGATTAATCATTTCGCTATTGAATTTCAAAAAACGGCTTCATTCACATTCTTTCTCTTTATAGCGTAAGAAAAACAAACATTCATTACTGACCATATAATAACGTCTGCCAAGAATATCAAAGTGCAATTGACGTGTTGCATTAAAATGAAGTTGATAATGCAGAACGTAGCGTTTAAGGATAAAATCACGACTAAGGCAAAGGATTTGGACAACCCCATGTCTAACAGTTTATGATGTATATGGTTACGGTCGGCTTTAAAAAGGTGCCGGCGTTTTTTTATACGTACCAGCATCACGCGCATCACATCCAACATTGGGATAAGAATAGGCGATATGGCGATGACAAGTGCATTGCCGATCGGCGTCATAACTTCCGGCATATGGTAAACATATCGGATAGACAAGAAACCAAGAATGAATCCGAGCGTCTGGCTACCGGCGTCTCCCATAAAAAGTTTATGTCCTTTTTTGGCATTTCCGAACATGTTATAATAGAAAAAAGGAATAAGCGTACCTGTCGTACCGAATGCAAACGCCGCATAAACCCATATGCCGTGAAGCAGGAAAAGCGTCCCGTATATACAGAGTGCGAAAATACTTATACTTGCTGCCAGGCCGTCCATACCGTCTATTAGATTCATCGCATTTACGACAAACACCAGAGTGATGATGGTCAGCGATATACCTATCCATGGGGTTACTTCGTAAATGTACAGAAAGCCACAGAAGTTGTTGATATAAAGACCGGAAAAAACGACGAACATTGCCGATAGAATCTGTATCAAAAACTTATGACGATAACGAATCCCGATAAAATCATCCTTAACGCCGCCTAAATAGATGAGCAATAATCCGCACACAAAAAGACTGTACTCCAAAAAATTGGGGTAATAACCGTCGTATTGGCTTTCATTGATATATTTGTAAAATATACCTATGGAAAACGTCATGGCAAAAAGAATACATGGGATAAATGACACTCCGCCAAGACGGGGAATAGAACCTTTGTGTATTTTACGTTCGTTTTGAATATCAAATAAAGAATATTTTATCGCGATAGCCAATATTCTCGGTATAAGAAACATGGCAGAAATCATCGAAATCAAAAATGATAACGGAACGCATAAATAACTTAATGTCAATGAATTAAACATACCAAACAGGCATCAAAAAAGACCGTCAGTCACACTTTTTTATAGACTGAACGCTTATATTTATAATTAATGGCCGCAAAGATACAAGATTTTTTAATTGCAGCAAATTTTTTTCGCGGAATTTTTCGAAAGTTGTCCGATGAAACCTCGAAACTGTGCCTTTACCGACCGTATAGAAATTGAGATTCAGTGATATAGTGAATATTTGATTATTTATGAAAACTTTCCGTAAAAAGAGGAGTAGGTATTGCTAAATGATTTGTATATGTTACTTTTGCAGACATTAAAATTATTATCGAGAAAAACTTTTATAATTTATATAATGCCGACAATATCATCAAGGGGTATCGGTATGCCGGAATCCCCCATACGTAAATTAGTGCCTTTGGCAAACAAAGCTAAATCGAAAGGTCTGAAAGTATATCATCTTAATATAGGACAGCCGGATTTGGCTACGCCTGAAATAGCTCTCGATGCATTGCATAATATCGATCGCCGGGTACTCGAATACGGGCCGAGTGAAGGCCTGTCGAGTTTCCGAAGCAAATTGGTAGATTACTATCGTAAGTTCAAAATAATGGTAGATGTGGACGATATTATCATCACATCGGGCGGTTCTGAGGCGGTGAACTTCTCCTTTATGGCTTGTCTCGATCCCGGTGATGAGATAATAATACCCGAACCGGCTTACGCTAATTATATGGCATTCGCTATCTCGTGCGGAGCAGTAATAAAGACCATTCCATCGTCTATAAATGACGCTTTTGCACTTCCTTCATTCGATAAGTTTGAGGCGTTGATCACGCCGAAGACAAAGGCGGTGATGATCTGTAACCCGAATAATCCGACCGGATATCTGTATACGCAACAGGAGATGAACAGGTTGCGCGATTTGGTATGGAAATATGATTTGTTCCTGTTTTCGGACGAGGTATACCGCGAGTTTTGTTATACGGGAGCGCCTTATATTTCAGCGTTTCATCTTGACGGAATCGAACAGAATGTCGTGCTGGTCGATTCCGTGTCGAAGCGTTATAGCGAATGTGGATTGCGTATCGGAGCGCTGATTTCTAAAAATAAGCAGGTACGCGAAAATGTGATGAAATGGTGTCAGGCGCGGCTTAGTCCGCCGCTAATCGGCCAGATTGTCGCCGAAGCGTCGCTCGGCGCCTCGGAAGAGTATATGCTGTCGGTTTACAACGAATATCTGCAACGTCGCAACTTTTTGATAGATCGTCTGAACCGCATTCCGGGATGTTATTCCCCGATACCTATGGGTGCGTTCTACACAGTGGCCAAACTGCCGGTAGACGATGCCGATAAGTTCTGCGCATGGTGTTTGAGTGAGTTCTCGTACGAAGGACAAACGATTATGATGGCTCCGGCTTCCGGTTTTTATACGACGCCGGGATATGGAAAAGATGAAGTGCGCCTCGCTTATGTGCTCAACAAAGAGGATCTGGCCAAAGCGTTGACGGTACTGGAAAAAGCGCTGGACGCATATAATAATGCTTAAATTTTTCGCTGTGAATTTTGAACTTTTTATTGCCAAAAGAATTCATTTTTCTAAAGAGACTGGGGATAATAGCCGACGTGCGACGCCTCCCGTTATCCGGATCGCTATGGCCGGCATTGCAATCGGACTGGCGGTGATGATTGTGTCTGTTGCCGTAGTGACCGGCTTTAAAGAGGAGGTTCGCAATAAGGTGATCGGTTTTGGAGCGCATATACAGTTGACTAATTTTGATAATAATATCTCATACGAGACGACGCCGCTGGCTGTCAATGATTCGCTACGCAGTGCGCTGCAAAATACGGTTGGCATACGTCATACGGAAATTTATGCAACGAAACCTGGTATCATCAAAACGGATAACAACTTTCAGGGAGTCGTACTTAGGGGTGTAGACTCCGATTTTGATACTACTTTTTTTAAGAAACATCTGGTAGAAGGGAAGATGCTTCACATTGATCCGGAAAACCCAAATAATGACGTTCTCCTGTCCCGCAGTATGGCGAGGATGTTACACATTGCATGCGGAGATTCGTTTCTTGCTTATTTTGTTAATAGTAAAGATGTACGTGCGCGAAAACTTCATATCGTCGGTATTTATGACACAGGATTCTCGGATTACGACAAGCTGTTTGTCCTGTGCGACATCCGGCAGATACGCCGCATAAACGGATGGGATGATGATATGGCGAGCGGGATAGGGATTTTTATCGATCACTATAATGCCATCGATGAATTGACGGACGAACTGTTTTTTTCGCTGATAGACAGGAAAGACCGCCTTGGGAATACTTATTATATACGCTCCGTCAAAGATCTTAACCCGATGATCTTCAACTGGCTCAGCCTGCTCGATTCGAATGTTACCGTGATCCTGATACTGATGATTCTTGTGTCCGGTTTTACGATGATATCAGGCCTTTTGATTATCATCCTTGAGCGTACGAATATGATAGGTATCCTGAAAACGCTTGGCGAAAGTAATTACAGTATACGGAAAGTCTTTCTTTACGTATCCTTTTTCCTTATTGTGAAAGGTATGTTCTGGGGCAATGTAACAGGTATCGCCGTATGTTTGCTGCAGTCGCATTTCAAGTGGATAAAACTCGATCCCGAAACATATTATCTCGATGCGATGCCAATCGACATGCATCTGTCGACGCTCCTTGTCATCAACATCGGTTCGCTGCTTGTTTCGATGTTTATGATGATTGCCCCTTCTTTTCTGATCACAAAAATAGAACCTGCCGCCACCCTGCGGTTTGAATAAAAGGTTTACTCAAAGTTGACGGCGGATAATTATCAATTTATAGAATCTTTTTTTGTAATACTCTCAACTTGCATTATCTTTGCGCCTCATATGATAGAAAGGATATACATACTTGAAAGCGTAGACCCTCTGACGTTCTACGGAGTGAATAACTCTCATCTGCAACTTATCAAAAATCTTTTTCCAAAGTTGCGGATCGTAGCGCGCGGGAACGTAATGAAAGTCATCGGCGAAGAAGATGAATCGGAAAATTTCTTGAAGAAAATTCGTGAAATAGAGAAATATTGTGAATCGTACAATTCCCTTTCCGAAGACATCATTCTCGGAATCGTGAAGGGTGAGAAGATCGCGTTCGGGAAACAGGCCAACCTCATCATCTACGGAATGAATGGTAAGGCGATAACAGCCCGTTCGGAAAACCAGCAAAAACTCGTTGACAGCTTCGACGATAATGATTTGGTTTTTGCCGAAGGACCGGCCGGATCGGGTAAAACGTATGTGGCAATAGCGCTTGCTGTGAGGGCTTTGAAAAACAAACTGGCGCGCCGCCTGATTCTAAGCCGACCGGCCGTCGAAGCGGGGGAGAAACTTGGCTTTCTGCCCGGAGAGATGAAAGATAAGCTTGACCCATACCTCCAGCCGTTGTACGACGCCCTCCAGGAGATGATTCCGGCGACTAAGCTGAAAGAATATATGGAAAATAATACGATTCAGATCGCTCCGCTGGCGTTTATGCGCGGACGTACGCTTAACGACGCCATTATTATCCTCGACGAAGCGCAGAACGCCACAACACGCCAGATCAAAATGTTCCTCACGCGTCTCGGTACGAACGCAAAAATGATTGTCACGGGAGACGTAACGCAGATAGACCTGCCCCCGACCGTCAAATCCGGACTTGTGCAGGCTATGGAAATATTAAAACATGTACCCGGCGTCGGAAGGATAACATTTGAGAAAAAAGACATTGTGCGCCACAAACTCGTACAGCGGATTGTAGAAGCATACGAGAAAAACGACAATTTATTAAACATTCAAACTTAATGATTATGAAAACTTTAACAAAAACAGATTTTCTGTTCCCGGGACAAAAAAACGTTTATCACGGGAAAGTTCGCGATGTGTACAATATAAATGATGATAAACTGGTGATGGTGGCGACCGACCGTATTTCGGCTTTTGACGTGGTATTGCCGGAAGGCATTCCTTTCAAAGGGCAAATGCTCAACCAGATAGCCGCTAAGTTTTTAGATGCAACGAGAGATATCTGTCCGAACTGGAAACTTGCGACACCCGACCCGATGGTTACGGCAGGCGTGCGCTGCAAAGGATTCCCGGTCGAAATGATTGTGCGCGGTTATCTGTGCGGGAGCGCCTGGCGTACGTACAAAAGCGGCGCCCGTGAAATTTGTGGCGTCCGGATACCCGACGGCATGCGCGAAAACGAAAAATTCCCCGAACCGATCGTGACACCTACAACAAAAGCCGGACAAGGCGCCCACGACGAAGATATCTCAAAAAAGGAAATAATCGATAAAGGTTTTGCCACACTCGAAGATTACGCCACATTGGAAAAATATGCGCTGGAACTGTTTAAACGAGGGACGGAGATCGCCGCAGAACGCGGTCTTATTCTTGTAGATACAAAATATGAGTTTGGAAAATATGACGACGATATTTATCTGATGGATGAGATTCACACGCCCGATTCGTCCCGGTATTTCTATTCGGAAGGTTACAGGGAGCGTTTCGAGAAAGGGGAGCCGCAGAAACAGCTTTCGAAAGAATTTGTTCGCGAATGGCTGATGGAAAACGGATTTCAGGGTAAAGCAGGACAGCAAGTTCCGGAAATGACACCCACTGTCGTTGAGGGAATAACAGACAGATATATAGAGCTTTACGAGCATATAACCGGAGAGACTTTTGTGAAAAATGAAGATGAAGATCTTATCGCGCGCATAGAAAAAAATGTTGATGAATGGTTAGCGCTTAAATAACATAAGTATATTATGAAAAAATATGGTTTAATAGGTTATCCTTTGGGACATTCTTTTTCAAAAGATTTTTTTAACCAGAAATTTGCATCCGAAGGAATTGACGCGGAATATGTTAATTTCGAAATTGAAAATGTAAACGACTTGAAATATGTGTTGCGGGAAAATTCATCGTTATGCGGCCTGAATGTGACGCTTCCTCATAAGATGAATGTCATTCCTTTGTTAGACAGCATCACTGATAACGCTCGTAACATCGGCGCCGTCAATGTCATAAAGTTCAAGAAAGGGGGCTTGTTCGGCAAACTTCATCTCGAAGGTCATAATTCCGATATACTGGGTTTTAAAAAGTCGATTGAGCCACTGTTGAACGAAACACACCGCAAGGCGCTGATACTTGGCACGGGTGGCGCTTCGAAAGCAATATACCACGGACTTAAACAGTTAGGGATAGATTCTATCTTTGTTTCACGTAAGCAAAAAGAGTTCAGCGTTACGTATGAGGAAATAACGCAGAATACAATGGAAAATTATACGGTGATCGTGAACACGACGCCCGTCGGCATGTATCCTAAAAGTGACATTTGTCCCAATATCCCTTATCGGTATATAACGCCCGGTCATATCCTGTACGACTTGCTGTATAATCCGGACGAGACCTTATTTATGAAAAAAGGAAAAGAGAGGGGTGCAGTCGTAAAAAACGGCTTGGAAATGCTGCTCTTACAAGCCTTTGCCTCGTGGGAGATATGGAACAGTTAATAAATATCGTTACCTGAGTCTTTCTAAAGAGCGAATGAGGGCTTCGTCAGCGCCTATATTTCGGATTGCCAGATAGTTCAGGATAAGTGCTATAACGGGGAAGGCCGCCCAAATACGGATATTCGTTTTCATATCCGGCAGTTCCGGCGATCTCTCGAAATACCACAGATAAAAACCGACGAGAACGCAGAAACCAATCATTAGCAACGCATTGAAAATACACATGCGTATCTGGAGAATACGTTTTTTATACATAAAGATGATTACAAATGCCAAAAGTATTATTATGGCGGCTATTGCCATAAGAGACCAGGCAGGATAGGCGAGTTCCGACGGTTGTATTACCGTATTCAAGCCTGTCACGTCAAATGAATACATATTACCTTCTGATTGCAGGAGCGCTATCGGAAGGAACATCAGGGCAATAAATAAGCCCGCCACAATTAACAGGTAAACTGTCTGTATGCGTTGTATCATAAATTAATATTTTACGAATGTTATATCTTAATTCCAGACAGGAAACGTTATTCCGAGAGTTCTTTTTTTACAGGATTCTTCCAGTATACTTCTCCGTCTTCAAATTCCTTGATAGCGATGAGCGTCGACTTTGGCAACTTCTCATAGTAACGGGATATCTCTATTTGTTCGCGATTTTCAAATACCTCTTCCAGATTGTCGTTATACGAAGCAAATTCCAACAGTTTCTTGTCTAAGTCATGTTTTATATCCGACGAAATCTGATTTGCACGTTTTGACATAATCACTACCGTCTCGTATATATTCCCTGTTTTTTCCCACATCTTCATAATATCACGTGAGACCGTGTTCGACGGCGCTTTTGATTTTCGATAATCCATATATTTTTTACTGCTATATTTAATAATAATTCTTTTCTATTTTCTTGTTCGCATATTCAAAATATTTCTTTACCTGCCTGGTATATTTACCTTCCGGATATTCATTCATATAGTTATAATACTCGTCAACGACCTCGCGGTAACGTCCCTGCAGGCGTTCTTCAACACTTACTATTGCGAGTTCGTATTTTGCCGCCACCATAAGGTAGATAAGATCTTCCCGGTATTTGGAATCGGGATAATTTTTTAATGTATTATCCGCCGTAATCACGCAAGCAAGATAATTATTACCCATATAAGTCCCCAGATTGTAATATAGCTTAGCTGCCAAATAGTCCTTATATGCCAACTTTTCCTGCAACTCGAACAATATATCCTGCGCCTGATTTGCACGCTCGCTCTGGGGATAATTTTCCATGTAAAGCAAGAACTGCTGGATCGATTCATGTGTTTGCGCCTGGTCCAAACGAGGGTCCGGCGAATCTAAGTATAATCCGTAAGCTGCATAAAAACGGGCAAGCTCCGTAAACTCCCCTTTAGGATAAGTATTATAATATGATTTAAAATATTCCGACGCAGTCACATAATCTTTTTGTCCGTAATAGCTCTGCGCCAGCAAATATAAAGACTCTTCCGCTTCCGAACGTCCGCGGAAATATTGCACTACTTCTTCCAGTAAAGTGGCCGACTTTACATACTTCTTCTGATTAAAATACTTCTTTGCATATGAGTATTTCAAATCTGCATCCTGGCTTTTCAACAGTTTATTATATTCCCCGCAGGAAAATAATAACGGCATCATCACTGATATAAATAAGATAATTTTCTTCACACTCAGTTTGTTTTTGCCCGCAAAGGTAATACTTTCAATCCGAACTATCTATATTTAAAACGTTAATAATTATAATTTATATAAGTCGCTGGCTGCTAAAAGCTCTAATTTATTGGCGCTTAGCACCTCTGCGCACTTTTCCAGATTGTCCGGGCGGATAATCACATTTGCCGATTCTCCCTCCGAAAACGCGTACATATATTCAACAAATATGCCCGACCGGGTGATGATATCCATAGCGTAACCCAGCGCTCCGGGCCTGTTCGGACAGTGCAGGCATATCACATCGGCCTGACTTACGGCGTACTTATTGTCGCGTAATATCTTAATCGCCTTTTCCGTATCGGAAACGATAAGACGCAGAATGCCGAAATCCGAATTTTCGGAAACGGTAAATGCCGTCATGTTGATATTTGCTTCTCCCAAGAGTTTTGCTACTTCCGTAAAGCGTCCTTTCTTATTTTCCAGAAATATTGATAATTGTTTCGTTAACATAATAATAAATTTAGTTGATGTATTTACGCCTTAAGTAAATTTTCGATTGTCTATCACATGTTTTGCCTTACCCTGGCTACGTTCGATGCTTCGTGGCTCCACAATCTTTATGTCCGGCTGCAAGCCGATCACACTTTGCAATCCGGAAGCTATTTTCTTTTTCAGAGCAAGCATTTTGTTCATTTCGTCGGAATAATATTCCTGACGCACTTCTACCTGTACCTGGAATATATCCGTATTGTCAACACGGTCGACGATGATCAGATAATGAGGTTCGAACTCTGGCAGTTCCAGTATGACGGATTCAACCTGCGACGGAAATACGTTTACTCCGCGTATGATAAGCATATCGTCGCTACGTCCGAGTATACGGCTCATACGTACTGCCGTTCGTCCGCAGGGACATTTATCATAATGCAACGATGTCAAGTCGCGCGTGCGATAGCGAATCATCGGCATACCTTTTTTCGTGAGGGTTGTAAATACCAGTTCGCCCGGTTGTCCAGGTTCAACCGGATTCAGTGTGTCCGGGTTTACAATTTCAGGTAAAAAATGATCTTCCCACAGATGCGTTCCGTCCTGACATTCACATTCACCTCCCACACCGGGGCCGCAAATCTCTGTCAATCCATATATGTCGTAAGCTTTTATATGAAGTTTTTCTTCGAGTTCCTTCCGCATATTTTCCGTCCATGGTTCGGCGCCGAAAACTCCTACGCGGAGTTTAAATTCTTCGACAGGTATTCCGGATTCGCGAATCGTTTCCGCCAGATATAAAGCATACGAAGGTGTACAGGCAAGCGCATTCGCTCCGAAATCGTGCATTAGCTGAATCTGTTTCTGAGTATTACCGCTACTCATCGGAATAACTGTGCCACCAATCGCCTCCGTTCCCGCATGAGCGCCTAACCCGCCGGTAAACAATCCGTAACCATACGATACCTGTACTATATCATTCCTCGTCAATCCGTATGCAATAAGGCATCTTGCCACAACCTCGCTCCATACGGAAAGGTCTTCGCGCGTATACCCGACGACAATCGGTTTGCCAGTTGTGCCGGAAGAGGCATGAAGACGAACGATTTCCGACATGGGCGCCGCCATAAGGCCGAACGGATAGTTATCCCGCAGATCCTGTTTAACGGTAAAAGGTAATTTCGTGATGTCGTCAACCGATTGTATATCATCCGGCGTTATACCTGATTCCTGCATTTTCTTACGGTAAAAAGGCGTGTTATGATACGCTCTTTCAACAATTCTCTTCAATCGTATGGATTGCAGTTTACGCATTTCATCGCGCGGCATACATTCCATGGTCTCATTCCATATCATCCTTCTATAATTTTATATTAATGTATAAGTTAAATCAGTCACAAAGATAATACATATCGGGAAAAACACAAAAAAACGGTTTGTTTTTTACGTTTAGTCCGATTTTTATTCGATTTTCATTTTATTTCCGTATATGCCGGAATATCTTTCCGAAAGCTGCATTTCATATTAGTGTAGTCCATATGACAGCAATAGTGCGCCAGTCCGTTGCTGACAATGAGGTAGGGCGCTTTAAGCGCTGAATTATAGCGCGATATCTGTGCGAAAACATCTTCGGTAATAGCTATTTCAGGCGATTTATACTCGACGATTAACAATGGCTCCATATAATTGTTATATACTACGGTATCACATCGTTTGTATATGCCATTCACATAGATGGCGACTTCGTTGGCAATATATTCCGGAGGATATGACTTCAATGTTATCAGGTAATTCACAAAATGTTGCCTGACCCATTCTTCAGGTGTAAGCGTAACTTTTTTACGGCGTAACGGATCATAAATATATCGCTTGCCGTCTTTTTCCGTTATAATTACATTATATGAAGGTAGATTTAGTGGATACATATGAATATTTTTTGTACATTTGTCTGATTTTTATTTGACAAAAGTACAAAATAATACGTAAAAAAGCGCTATGTGCAGTTGAAAAGATGGCGGTGAAAGAATATACATTTGAAGAAATATGCCGTGATATAACGGATGGAAAGATTGCTCCCGTTTATGTTTTGATGGGAGAAGAGCCTTATTTTATTGATTGTATTGAAAATTTATTAGTTCGGAATGTATTGGACGAAACGGAACGTGATTTTAACCTGATGATTTTTTACGGCGCCGATTCCAATGCGATGGAGATTATAAACGCGGCACGCCGTTTTCCGATGATGGCCAAACGCCAACTTGTCATCATTAAAGAAGCTCAGGAACTAAGTAAACTCGAGCTCTTGAGTCATTACCTGAAAGCGCCTGTACTGTCGACCGTTTTAGTGATTTGTCACAAATACAAAAAGATCGACGGACGTAAAAGTATCCTGACAGAAGCGAAAAAAAACGGTATCGTTTTCGAAGCGAAAAAGATTTATGATAATAAGATGGCCGGTTTCATCGTATCGTTCATGAAACAACATTCGATAGATATAGACGGAAAAAGCGCACAGATGTTGGCCGACTATCTGGGAAACGATATCGGACTGTTAGCGAAAGAAACGGAGAAGCTAAAAATTATAATAGGCGAAAAGCTGCCGAAACGTATAACGCCCGAACTTATTGAAACGAACATCGGGATCAGTAAAGATTACAATAGCTACGAACTTGTGAACGCGATCGCGTCGAAAGATATTTTGCGTGCAAACCGCATTGCGGATTATTTTGACAAAAACCAGAAAGCAAACCCGATACAGGTCGTTTTGCCCACATTATTTAATTATTTCGTTAACCTTATGATTTGTTTCTATTCAAAAGACAAATCGGAAAGAGGCGTTTTGCAGGCATTAAATCTGCAATGGTCGTTCCAGGCCAAAGATTATTTGCTCGGACTGCGTAACTACAAGGCTATGAAAGTATTCGATATCATCCACGAAATACGTATCGCAGACGCCAGATCAAAAGGCTTTGAAAACAACTCGGCAACATCAGGCGATATATATAAGGAATTGTTATACGGGATTATGCATTAAATTTCATTGTTAAGGTTTTAATTGCTTATCGTCCTGTTTGCATCCCCATACGCGGGCGATATATACGGTTTCATTTTCGACAAAATAGATTACTTTAAACCGGCCATTCGATACAACGAGCGAGCGATTTGCTTATCTATGACAGAATGTCACTGTCGGAAGTAATTGTATGCCATAAATAAACATTTGTATACACTGCTAACTGTGCATACAGGATGTCGTCAAATACTTTTGTATACATATAAGCTATGTTTACATAAGTAAAACAATAGCGACTGTATTATTCTATTTTATCGCAACATTTCTTTCCGTTTACAATTGTATCGCCAATCGTTAGGATACAAATGTTCTCTTTTTCTATTGTTTTGTTTATAGCTATGTTTATTGCTGTATTTAGTAGTTTGTTTTAATTGATAATCAAGTAATTATGAGTAATCATTAAAGCAAAGATGCAGATCACAGGGCATAATTTCGTATAATATTGTAAAACCGATCTGAAATAGAGGATTTTAAATGTATTATTAATAAAGTAAGCAGGTTATAATTAATATATTATACCTATTTATTGAAGTTTTGCTTTATCTATTTATCGGTATAAATACAGGATGTTTTTACTATTGTAAATTACATAAGTAAATTATGACCAGTCGTTACGTTTACAGTAGTATCGGATATTGTTTACAAAAATAATTTGCATTTGTGAATTATTCTATTTATATTTGTAACCTGTTTTGTTCATGAGGAGCATGACATTTTGTCGCATTATTAAATATTCAAACAATGAAAGAACGAATTATTCGGATCATGAAAGAAAAAAACATGAATGCCTCACAGTTTTCCGATGCAATCGGCATTCAGAGGGCGACGATATCGCACATCCTGGCCGGACGTAACAATCCGAGCTTGGACATAGTAATGAAAATCCTCGCTAAATTTCCCGAAATTAGTCCGGATTGGCTACTTTCGGGAAAAGAACCGACACGCCGTTTGTCGGAAAATACCGGAAATTCGGAAAATAATGGAAATAGTGTCTCCGATAATGCCGAATCTGTTGTGTCCGGTGAACTGTTTTCTCAATCCGACTTTCCGTTAATGACAAAACCGGAAGAAGAACAAATAAAACGGTCTGAAAACTTGACGATAACTCCTGCGCCGGCTGAAAAACATGAGAATCTTACCGGTATTCGTACGAAAATGAAGTTTACAGATGAAATATCTTCAGGAGATGGTGTTTACAATAGTAAAAATAAAGCCGAAGAGATTGTAAAAGAGACAATTGTATACAAAGAACGTCCTCATAAAACAATTGATAAACTATTGATTTTCTATTCGGATAATACATTTGAATCTTTCATTCCGGAAAAACACAATAAATAGCAGTTGTGATTAATGGGTCGGTCGGAGTTTGCCTCAAGTTATATTGCGCAAGATCGTATAAACGATTATAATCAGGAAAAGTATAAGGATCGCCCATTTGCCATAGAAAATATTACGCAGGAACCCTCTTCTTTCGTCCGGTAAATTTGCAATATATTCCATATATATTCCAGCTAAAACATATGGTACAATTACGAACATCAAAGGATTATACTTGAACGCCATCAGGATATTTCCCTGGAACAAATTATAAAATGCCCGTTGGGCGCCACATCCCGGACATTTATATCCGGTAAACGTATATACGGGACATTTAGGGAAAAATGCATAATAGGACGGATCAAAACAAGAATATAAATATACCACTGTAATAATTACAATGATAAGTATTATACCGATCCACATCTTTCTCTTTTTTTTCATATAAAGCACAAGGATTGTATCAAAAGCCCGAAATCATTGTCATTACGATGGCGAAGCCCGAAGCGCTCCGACAAAAAAAACGGCTTTTGACACACCCTCCCGTTCCTTGCTTTTTTGCATTAATGAGATTAAAATAAATGATTAAGACCTCCAGCCTCGCTGAAAGCAACGGCAAAAAATACCAAATAGACAATTATATATAGTATAGGAAACACAACTGCCAGGATTGCCGCCCATAATGCTAATTTTTTTGCCGAATCGGCATTGCAGATCGCTTCGTTTATATTTCCGGATTCAAATTCGGCATTAACATTATTCGCTTTTACAATTGCTATTATACCCAATATAATAGAGACCGGAGAACAACAGCATATAAATGAAACTACTGTAACAATAATTGATTCCGTAAGATAATTCTTCGGTGGGACCATGCCTCCACTATACTGGCCTCCTGCCGCATAAGAAGCATATGGCTGTTGATAAGGTTGCGACGACGGTTGACTGTTGGGCGCCTCATTATAATAGCGCTGATGAGGTGACGGTGATTGTGGCGGTGTCGGGTATGCCATTTGTGCTCCACAATTACCACAAAATGTAACCCCTTCCATGTTTTGCATTCCACATTTCGGACAATTCATAATCGTATAATTTTATTTGTTGTTATTAGATGCACAAAAATAAAATTTTAATAATTAAGAACAAAGCCTTATCGGAAAAAAAATTTCAATTCGGCATAGTTTTAACTTTTTGCGGAGATACTTTAACATTCGTTAGCAATGTCGTACCCGGCTTGCAAGGCTTTCAGGTTCAATTCAATAACTTCCTTGCTTTTTCGGGCAAAAACAGATATTATGCCTTCCGCTATTTTATCATAGCCAAGTCCCAGAAAAGAGGTTGCCGCCCCTAATATAACGATATTCGCCACACGCGGCGAACCAAGGTCTTTAGCTATGGCCCCAACGTCGAGAATGACCTTATGAGGAAGTTTCTCCAATTCTTTGTAAATCATTTCCATATCCGGATAGTGCGGAATGTTTACTAATGGTTGCGAATTAGTAACGACCCAGCCGTCTTTTTTTAAGTATGGCAGATATCGCAGGCTTTCCATGGGTTCTAATGAAATGATCAAATCGGCCTGTCCTAACGGGATCAGGTCGGATGAGACAGGTTTGTCGGACAGTCGCAAATTAGACTGCACATCGCCTCCGCGCTGACTCATCCCGTGCACTTCGGCTTGCTTCATGTATAAACCTTTTTTCAGCGCTGCTTCTCCAATAACGGCGGCGATGGATAATATCCCTTGTCCGCCCACGCCTGACAATATAATATCTGTTTTCATTTGCTATTATTAAATTTGGTGATACTTTCAAATTTCATTATATGTATTCGCGAAAGGCTATCAACTTCCTTTCTTTTTATTTTTGCGTGTCAGTGTCTGTATACATTCACGCCGCGGAATGATTACGGAAACGCCTTTATATTCTATCTCTTCTCTAATCATCGTTTTCATTTCTTCAAAATTCTTCCTCAACGGCGTTATGACCCGGATATGTTCCGCCGTCACGCCAATTCCTGCGCATATCGATTCTATACGCCCCGTAGCGGCAGAATCCTGTCCTCCGGTCATTGCCGTCGTTTCGTTATCGGATATTATAATCGTAACATCCGTATTTTCGTTGACACAATCCAATAGTCCTGTCATGCCCGAATGGGTGAATGTAGAATCTCCGATAACGGCTAAAACGGGAGAAACGCCTGCGTCCGAAGCTCCTTTCGCCATTGTTATGGAAGCGCCCATGTCAACGCATGAATCAATCGCGCGGAACGGAGGCAACGCTCCTAACGTATAACATCCGATATCGGAAAATACTTTCGCACACTCGTATTCGCGGACAACTTCGTTCAATGCCTCAAATAAATCGCGGTGTCCGCAGCCTTTACAAAGGGCGGGCGGACGCTGTTCGACGATTTCCGGAATATGATAATATTGTTCTATCTTCTTTCCTAAAGCACGGCCTACAGCATCGGGATCGAGTTCTCCGTCACGCCGAAGTGTACCATCGAGACGCCCGTGAATCTTCCGACCATTTCCGAGATATCCTTTCAGTCGCGCTTCTACAAACGGATATCCCTCTTCCAAAACAAGGAGTTCTTCACATTCGGATACGATTTTTGCCAACAGTTTTTCCGGTAACGGATACTGACATATTTTTAGAACGGGATGTTCGAAGTCTTTCGTACTGTTTTCCGACAGGTAGTTGAAAGCGATACCAGTCGTTATTATTCCGAGTTTCCTGTCAGGTCTGTCAAAATATTTGTTATAGGCTGAATCTTCGGCGTTTTTAATAAACGTTTCCTGCGCTTCAATAAGTTTCTTAAATCTTATGCGCGCCAGGGCGGGCAATAAGATATATCTCTGACGACCGTCTTCCGGGAGATGCGTCTCGTTTTGCTTTTTCGGTTCGCGTGTGATAACGCCCGAACGCGAATGAGCCATGCGGGTCGTTATACGCATAAGAACAGGATATCCAAGTCGTTCGGAAAGTTCAAAGCTTTCGTAAGTCATATCGTAAGCTTCCTGCTGATTCGATGGCTCCAGCATCGGTATCATTGCAAAATCGCCATATATCCGGTTATCCTGTTCATTTTGCGACGAATGCATCGAAGGATCGTCCGCCGAAATGATGATCATGCCGCCATTTATACCGCTCATGGCTGCGTTCATAAAGCAGTCTGCCGCAACATTAAGGCCGACATGTTTCATACAGCACATGGCGCGTTTACCGGCATAACTCATGCCAAGAGCCGCTTCCATCGCTGTTTTTTCATTAGAACACCAACGGCTGTGAATATTGCTTCCCGCTGTTTTTTGTTGTATATACTCGGTTATTTCGGTCGAAGGTGTTCCCGGGTAGGAATAAACGCCGGACAATCCTGCGTCAATTGCTGCCTGCGCGATAGCTTCATCACCTAAAAATAATTTTTTATCCATGAATTTTAAATTTAACGCGCAAAGATAACCAAAACTAAATGATTTTACCCAATCCTCGTTGAACGAAATGCAACTTTTTTTTGCCACCTAATGAATAAGCTAAAGGATTTTGTCCATTTTTTATCTGATACCTTTCCTGTTTAGTTCGGCGCGGTATCTTTCAGCGTTTCGGTTGTGTTCTTTCAATGTAACTGCAAAATTGTGACGTCCTGAAAAATCTTCTTTGGCGCACATATACAAATAATTATGATGCATATAATTTAATACGGCGTCGATACCTTTTATGGACGGGATGCGTATAGGCCCCGGAGGTAATCCTTCCTGCAGATATGTATTATACGGAGAGTCTACTTCGAGATGCTTATTCAAAATACGTCTTAAAGAAAAATCCCTTACGGCATATTTTATGGTAGGATCCGCCTGAAGCGGCATACCTTTCATTAAACGGTTGATATATAAACCGGCTATGACCGGATATTCTTCCGGTATGGCCGTCTCTTCTTCCACGATAGATGCAAGTATTGATACCTGAACAGGTGACAATCGTATATTTGCCGCTTTTTTAAGGCGGTCTGTCGTCCAGAATGTATCATATTCGCGTTTCATGCGCTTTATCAATTTATCTGTGGAAATATTCCAGTATACTTCATAAGTATTGGGGATGAACATAGTTTTGATTGTTACCGTGTCGAATCCAAGTGATCGGCAATAATCTTCATTATCGAGATACATGAGAAAATCATCCTTATCCGGCATAAGTTGTGCGGAAAGTTTTTCTGTAAGATCATAGGTTGAGCGTACATTATTAAATGTCAGGTGAACGGGTGACTGTTGGCCGCGCCGTAAACGGTTCAACAGGGTATTGTTATTCATTCCCGGTTCGACCGCATAACGTCCTGATTTCATGTTTTCGGGATATTTACGTAATCTTGCAAGATGCTCGAAGAGTCTTATATTTTCACAACCGGCCGAATCACGCAGTTCTTCACACAACCGATCAAAATTTTTATCATCCTCGCAGATATGTACATATTTTGTTCCGGAAGGCGTGAAATTAGGCATATATAGCATATAGTAAACGCCAAAACCACAAGCGGCGATTATAACAAGTATAATTATAATCCCAGTATACAAAAGTTTTTTTGTCGTACGTTTCATTTTTATGTGATAAAAAAACAATACTTTAATCATTGACTGCCAACCGTATAGAATGACGCCATTTCTTTATGTTTTTATTATTTTTCAATTTATGATCGACAAACGTACATTAAAAACTTCAGTTTTACAAGTTCATATGATGAAAAAGTTTTTCTTTTAGAATACAATATCCTTATTTCCAGCGCCTTATTGAAAAAAAAATGATGACCATTTATTTTTTTCGCATTTTGATTTTGCCATGAAGCAAAAAAGCAGTACTTTAGTGCACTTTTTTTGAGATATGAGGAAGTGTACATTATATTAATGTATAGGACTGAATAAATTGTAGAACTAATTAAATATAGAAATGACTGAAGACAGAATTATTAAGATTGATATTAATAATGAAATGAAATCCGCGTACATTGACTATTCAATGTCCGTAATTGTCTCGCGCGCCCTTCCTGATGTCAGGGATGGCTTTAAACCTGTTCACCGACGTATTCTGTTCGGAATGAACGAATTAGGTAATAATTCCGATAAACCATACAAAAAGTCGGCGAGAACAGTCGGTGACGTTTTAGGTAAATATCACCCACATGGCGATTCGTCCGTTTATTTTGCAATGGTTCGTCTGGCGCAAAAATGGTCGATGCGTTATACGCTTGTTGACGGGCAGGGGAACTTTGGTTCGGTAGACGGAGACAGTCCTGCGGCGATGCGTTACACGGAAGCGCGCCTGAGTAAGTTGGCGGAAGAGATGTTGCGCGATATAGACAAGGATACGGTTGATTTTCAGTTAAACTTCGACGACACCTTGCATGAACCGACCGTGCTGCCCACGCGTATACCCAATTTGCTGATAAACGGAGCGTCAGGTATAGCGGTAGGTATGGCGACGAATATGCCTCCTCACAACATGAAGGAAGTACTACAGGCATGTCAGGCATACATAGATACCCGCGGCGAAATTGACATCGAAGGACTGATGAAATATGTAAAAGCACCGGATTTCCCTACGGGCGCAACGATCTATGGATATGCAGGCGTTAAAGATGCTTTTGAAACGGGACGCGGACGAATTATCCTGCGCGGAAAAGCGGAGATCGAAACATCATCTACACACGATAAGATTGTTATAAACGAAATCCCTTATTTAGTTAACAAAGCAGAACTCATCAAGTATATCGCCGACCTTGTAACCGATAAGCGCATCGAAGGCATCTCGAACGTAAACGACGAATCCGACCGTAGCGGTATGCGTATCGTAGTGGATATCAAACGCGATGCAAATGCGAATGTGGTACTTAATAAATTATACAAGATGACGGCGCTGCAGTCTTCTTTCAGCGTCAATAATATTGCTCTCGTAAACGGTCGTCCGAGGTTGATGAACCTGAAAAATATGATTGGTCACTTTATTGAACACCGTAAAGAAGTCGTCGTTCGCCGCACGAAATTCGATTTGAAAAAGGCCGAAGAACGTTCTCATATATTACAAGGGCTAATTATCGCATCCGATAATATTGATGAAGTAATCGCTATCATCAAAAAATCAGGCAGTCCGCAGGAGGCTATTTCTAACCTGGTTGCTCGTTTTGACTTGACGGATATTCAGGCGCGCGCTATCGTTGAGATGCGCCTGCGCCAGTTGACGGGATTAGAGCAGGATAAACTTCGCGCCGAATTTGAAGAAATCGAAAAAACCATTGCCCGCTTAAAAGAAATACTTGAAAATGAGGACATCCTGATGGGAGTAATAAAAGACGAACTGCAGGAGATCATTGACAAATACGGAGATGAGCGCAAAACAGACATTGTATATGCATCGGAAGAACTGAATCCGGAAGATTTTTATTCCGACGACGAGATGATCATCACGCTTTCACACATGGGATATATCAAACGCACGCCACTTTCCGAATTTCGTACGCAGGCGCGCGGCGGTGTAGGCTCTAAAGGATCCGATACACGCGACGAAGACTTTGTCGAATATATCTATCCTGCATCCATGCACGCAACGCTATTGTTCTTCACCGCTAAAGGAAAATGTTACTGGAAAAGAGTATACGAAATACCTGAAGGCGCCCGTAACTCGAAAGGACGCGCTATCCAGAATCTGCTCAATATAGATACGGACGACAGTGTGAACGCATTTATACGAGTGAAAAACCTTACTACAGATGCCGAATTTGTCAATTCGCATTATTTATTGTTCTGCACAAAACAAGGCGTTATAAAGAAGACATTGCTGGAAGCCTATTCGCGTCCACGACAAAACGGAGTATTTGCCATTTCGTTGCGTGAAGGCGACGGACTCATTCAGGTTCGTATGACGAACGGGAATAATGATGTGATAATTGCCAACAAAAATGGCCGTGCGATACGCTTCCACGAAAGCAAAGTGCGCGTTATGGGCCGTACGGCTACGGGCGTACGTGGTATGACACTCGATAGTAAAGACGATTGCGTTGTGAGTATGATCTGCATAAAACACCCGAAGAAAGAATCGATCCTGGTCGTATCGGAAAAAGGATATGGAAAACGTTCTAAAATAGAGGATTACCGTACCACCAACCGCGGTGGTAAAGGTGTTAAAACCCTTAATATAACGGAAAAAACAGGGAAACTGGTAGATATAAAATCTGTAACGGACGAAAACGATTTGATGATAATTAACAAATCGGGTATTACTATTCGAATAAATGTTGTAAATTTGAACATTATCGGACGCGCAACACAAGGGGTAAGACTTATCAATCTGGAAAAGAGAGGTGACGAAATCGCATCGGTATGTAAAGTGATCTCAGAAACTGAAGAAGAAAAAATTGCTAATAAAGGACTCTTGCAGGAAACCGAAAGCACGGATGAAAATGAGATAACTAATGACAATAATATAAATACCGAAGATTTTACGCCCGCAGGAATTGAAGCGAATGACGAAGATGAAAATTTTACTTCGGAAGATAATAGAGAAGAAAGTGAAAATAATGATAAATTAGAATAAAGATTATTAACTTCAAATTAGTAAAAGAAGATGAAAAAATTAGGATTAACACTTGGACTCTGCTTACTTGCGTCCGTTTCGTTCGGACAAAAGAAAGCTGTTTCGGAAGCTTTGAAATTAGCGAAAGATTCAAAACCCAATTTCGCTGAAGCAAGAACGAAAATCAAAGAAGCGTTGGAGCATGAAGAAACAAAAAACGACGCAAAGACATGGTATACGGCAGGGCAAATTGAAGATTTACAATTTACCGGTGAAAACACAAAACAGATGTTAGGGCAACAACCTGACGAGGCTGTAATGTATGAAGCGTTAATAAATGTATACCCATACTTTAAAAAAGCGAATGAACTGGATAATCTTCCCGATGCAAAAGGAAAGGTGAAACCTAAATTCACTAAAGATATTAGATCTACTCTGAAAGCTAATCTGGCTTATTATCTGAATGGAGGCGCCTATTTCTTTGATCAGAAAGATTACAAAAAAACATTCGATTTCTTCAATCAATATATTGAAATAGCTGACAGTGAACTATTGAAAGAAGGGACAAAACAGGTAGAAGAAACGGTCGATTCTACTTATATCTACGCGAATTACTATGCTGCCATTGCAGCAAGCCTGTTGGATGATCACACTCTCGCCATAGAAGCCTTGAAACGCGCCAGCAAAATAGAATACAAGCGAAACGACATGCTGCAATACCTTGCGGAAGAATATAAAAACATAAAAGATACTCTTAACTTACTGAAAACACTTGAAGAAGGATTGTCTATTTTTCCTAAAGAATCATACTTCATATTGAATCTTGTCAGTATCTATATCAATGCCGAACAAAATGAGAAAGCTATCGAATACATAAATGCCGCCATCATAAATGATCCCACAAACGCTCAATTGTACGATGTCGCAGGGCGAGTATATGAATCCGGCCTTAAAGATTATGCGAAAGCGGAAGAATTCTTTTTAAAAGCAATTGAAATAGATGGTGAGAACGCAGAAACCCAATCGAATCTCGGACGTATTTATTTTAATCAGGGAGTAACGCAATTAGACGAAGCAAATGTCATCGCCGATGTGAAAAAATATAACGAAGAAAGAGAGAAAGCTAAAGAATTATTCAGAAAAGCGCTTCCTTATTTTGAAAAGGCTTATCAATTAAACCCGGACGCTTTCGACAATAAAATGGCTCTGCGCAGTATTTATTACAATCTGGATATGGGTGATAAATTAGAAGAAATGGATAAGATCATAAATGGAAGCAATTGATAAATAAACAACTGTTTTCCTGCTAAAGAATCGCTTTCTGTCAGGTGCGGAAAGCGATTCTTTTTACTTCATTATTCTATTTAACATAATATTAATTATCCAGAATTGTTCCGCTTCGTGATACGCTATCAAAACAATGAATAACACCATCGACATAGGACGGAAAGATGTTTTGTGGAATTACGCCGCTACGTTTTTA
>JAIRMH010000251.1 GCA_031258835.1 Tannerella sp. | reverse complement strand
ACAATATACCCCGGGATCCGTCCGTATTGTCGTTCTATTTGGTAGTTGTTATAGAATGAAGTCGCATGCCAAGTGTAGTTATCAAGGTGCAGCAGGTTGTTTCCTTTCAGTATAAGGGCTATCTTTTTGTTGATGTCGTACCGCAATGATGCGTTTAACAGATTGATTTTGTAAAGTTCCGAAGGCATCCGATTTTTTATGTGGAAAAATTCAACTTCCGTATATAGGGCGGACGATAGCTTGAATTTCAACTTCCCGCCATATTCTTCGATTCTATATAATGTTGTACCTGAAACGTCCGACTGATAACGATTGATATTCATTTTAGCCGCCAGTTCTCCATTGAGGGGGAAGTCATATTTGCTTGCAAGGGTGACATCGACGTTGTAATACAAACTTTCATAGTTATTCACAAGGGATGATATTTGATACAGAGAACTGTACCAGCGACCTCTTCCGTATATGTCGAGCGTCCAGGGAATAAAGCCGAGTTTTTGTGTAAGCATGATAACGGAAGAGGCCGTGCGGTTCGGTATGTCCAAAGAAATATAATCGGTTTGGGTAATGATGCCGTTTTGTTCTATGTTTACCGTATTCGTGTTTTTTCGCCACTGATAAAAGCCGTTGACAGTCAGGGAAAAGCCGTAATATTGATCGAAATAAGAATACATCCCGTTAAGAGTATATATACGATTAAACAGGGTCGTCATCATACTTCTCTCTTTATACGATTTGTAGGAATCGATCATGATGCGATTGTTGAAATATTCGATTGGAGAATCCAAATATTCGCCCTTTAAATTGAGCCTGAATCGGCTTTTACGCATATTGAAAGATAGCTCAAACTTAGGAAAAAAGTAATAATGAGTGGAGGCGCCCATATTCTGTATATTCCCCGACGTCCGGTAGATATTGGCGTCAAATCCCAGATTGAAACGAAATATGCCTTTGTTTTTCACCAGTTCAGCCGTATTGTAATAGTTGTACAGGTCTATCGCCGGATAATTTGTTATGGAATCGACCGCCGTTCGGTTGTCGTCGTTGTATATTAAATTTTCCATTCGGCCATTTTTGGATTTAAATCCCGTTCCAAATTTCAGATAGTAGTCCCGATAGACAGGCAAAAGCAGGGATGCGTTTATTTCACTGGTTACGTTTTTTAATCGTTTATCCTGTGTCAAAAAAAACAGATCGTTTTTTGGTTGGTATGCTATCGGCAACAGTAACGTATCCGTCTCAATACTCAGGGTAGAGGGAGTGTTTTCTACTTGTAATTTTGCCCCCACCGTCAGGATTTGTTTTCCGAATTTCTTTAACAACATCAGTTCGTGCAGCGTTTTGAAGGGAGTTAGTGTCGTACGCTCTCTACTCTCCTGCTCAATAGTTGAATGGTAATAGCGCTCACGCATATTTGACAACGAACTGCTGCCGTTGAAGGCAATAGTCGTTGTCGAATCGGCATTATAGCTGCATTTGAAGAAAACGCTTTGCAAATTGTTTCGGTTGATCGAACTTGAGGATTCAGCCAATTTCCACGTTTGATCATCAGGTAGAAAAAAACGATATGTTTTATAATCTTCGGCTTTCGAGCTATTGGCGAAATACAGGAGGTATGCATTTATTTTCAAAGAACTGCCTTTCTGATGTGAAAAATTGACGGATCCCAGACCGCTTGTTCTTTGATATGTATTGTTGGAGGGCGATAGCAATCTGCTTTCGTCGGCTGAAATAGTAAAACTTCCGTCTTTTCCGAACACTTCGTTCATGCCGCCTTTCATTTGAAAATAATCGTCCATGCTGAACAGTTGTTCGCCATTGTTGTTAAGACCGCCTAACCATGAGAGCATGTACTGAGGTAAAATTTGCATGATATTTAAACGGGCGGCTAATTTCTCCTGAATGCCTCCACCGGCGGTGACGTCGCCGGAAAGTTTTCCGAGTTTATTTTTGGCAACCCCGATATTAATGGCTGTCCGGTTGGATGTTTTAAATCCGTCCAGCAACGAATATTCGCCATAATCATGCAGTACCTCTACCTTCTCGGCGATGTCGGCTGAAATGTTTTTGGTCGCCAGCTGAACGTTGCCCGAAAAATGATCAATGCCGTTGAACAGAATGTTACCAACATCTTTTCCGTGCGCCCGAACGTTACCTCTGGAATCTACATTTATTCCCGGCATTTTGTTTAACACTTCGCCAAGCGTTGTTTCCGTTCCGTCGGCAAACACTTTCACATCGTATGTGGTGGTATCGTTTCCGTGTCGGATGCCGCTGTATTTGCCCAGAACGTTGACTTCATCCAAATTGACAGTCTGCTCTTTCAGCACGATTTGCAGCGGCGACCTTTCTCCGGCGAGTAACAACACATCGGCATATGAAGCAAACCCCAAACATCGTGCCGTCAAAACAATCTGCGTCCTGTCTGCCGGAATTTTTAATCCGAACTTTCCCTTCCCATCGGACATCGTGTAGTCAATCAAGGATGAATCCTGACTGTTTAAGGCCGAAACAAGTGCATTCGAAATCGTTTCGCCCTTTTCATCCGTCACAATGCCTGTTAACAACGTTTGTGCATGAAGAACGGTTGTAAGTAGCGACAGGAGGAAAATGAATGGAGCGCTGTATGCTTTTCTTTTCCGCTTTGCGATCAATTTACCTTCACATTTACATTTAACGTACCCGGTTCTCCTACTTGTTTCATTTTCTTAGCTTTCAATTTTTCAAAAGCTATCCTTTTAATCTTTTGGCCCTTATTTGGTTTTTTGAACATTACATCGCTGTCGCTAAAAGACTGCACTTCCGTTGCCGTTATAACGACATTTTGTGCTTCTGCTTTCAGGATGACGCCAGGCAATCCGGAGTATA
>JAIRMH010000240.1 GCA_031258835.1 Tannerella sp. | reverse complement strand
GATTATTGGGAAAAGCATAAAAATAGAAAAGCAAGTTCTCAATTTTCAAAATTATTTAATTAGAAACATGATTTTATTTAATGAAGTTTATAGAAGATTAAAGAAAGGAAGTACGATATTATTCATGTTACTTCCAATGATTTTCCTGAATGTTGAACTGCATGCGCAGAATATCAACATCAAAGGAAAAGTGATTGATTCGGATGGCAATGCGCTGTCCGGAGCTGCAGTGCGTATTCAGGGAAGCACCGTTGGCGTTACTTCTAACGACGAGGGCGATTATGTACTGAATAACGTACCCAAAGGCAGTACTATTGAGTTTCTTCTTGTAGGATATGCTACACAGGAAGTTAAAGTTGCCGGCGATAAAACGGTTATCAATGCGATTTTGGTAGCAGAATCACAATCGTTAGATGAGGTTACAGTTGTAGCCTTTTCGAAACAGAGGAAAGAAAGCGTGATAGGCGCTATCACAAGCGTCAATACCAAAGAGTTGAAAGTGCCTTCGAGCAACCTGACAACGGCTTTTGCGGGAAAGGTAGCGGGAATGATTTCGTATCAGACCAGCGGAGAGCCCGGACAGGACAACGCTCAGTTTTTCATTCGAGGTATTACCTCTTTTGGAGCGGCGGCGAAGAAAGACCCGCTCATTCTGATTGATGGAGTTGAACTGACGACAAACGATTTGTCAAGGTTAAACACCGACGATATCGAAAGTTTCTCCATCATGAAAGACGCCACTTCGACTGCTCTGTATGGAGCGCGGGGAGCAAATGGTGTGATTTTAGTTACGACAAAAGAAGGACGTGAAGGAAAACTGAAAATCAACGTCCGACTCGAAAACTCGTTCTCATCGCCTACCAAGATGATCGAAGTTGCCGACCCGATTACCTATATGAGGATGCACAACGAGGCGATTATTACACGCAACCCTGACGGTATTCCCGAATATTCGGCGGAAAAAATCGAAATGACCGCAAGGGGAACTCATCCCGACATTTATCCTGCAACCGACTGGTATAACACCATGTTCAGCAAGGTTATCAGCAACCAGCGAGCCAATCTCAGTCTCAGTGGAGGAGGCAATATTGCCCGTTATTATGTGGCTGTAAACATCGCTCAGGACAACGGGAACATAAAGGTCGATAAACGTAATGATTTCAACAACAACATCAACCTTACAAAGTATGCTATCCGTACCAACGTAAACATCAATCTTACCAAAACGACTGAACTTGTTTTCAAGTTGAGCAGTACGTTTGACGAATACACAGGTCCGCTCGATGGCGGCTCGGCGATGTATAACAAGGTCATTCAGGCTAATCCCGTTCTTTTCAAGCCTTACTACGAACCCGACGAAGAATATGCATACGCAGAATATATTCTGTTCGGTAACTATAACACGGCAAATTATATTAACCCCTATTCCGAATCGCTGAAAGGATATAAAGAATACAGCACAAACACAACAAGCACGCAGTTTGGAATAAATCAGAATTTGGATATGCTGACGAAAGGTCTGAATGTTCGCGCCATGATAAACATGAACCGCTATTCCGATTTCAATGTTACGCGCGCTTACAGTCCGTATTTCTTTAATATCTACACTTACGATCTCGTAAAAAACACATATACTTTGCGCAGTTTGAACAATGGCGACGATAAATTGGGATACAGTCCGGGAGCACGCACTATCAATACTTCGTTTTACGTGGAAGCCACAGCGGAATACAACAGGCAGTTTGCCGAAAAACACACTGTCGGCGGCTTGCTGGTTTATATCATGCGACAGGAAAAACAGGGAATAGCAGATAATCTGTTTCTTTCGCTGCCTCATCGTAACCTTGGACTTTCGGGCAGGGCGACATACAATTACGATTCGCGATATTTCCTTGAATTTAATTTCGGATACAACGGTTCGGAACGTTTTTCGGAAAAACATCGCTGGGGATTTTTCCCCTCTGTAGGTGTAGCATGGATGCTCTCGAACGAAAAATTCTTCGAGCCGCTGAAGGATATCTTTTCAACAGTGAAATTCAAAGGTACATACGGCATGGTTGGTAACGACCAGATAGGCAGCAGCAGCGACCGTTTCTATTATCTTTCGCGCGTGGACAAAGTTTCCAATAAAGATCCGATGTGGGGCATAAATTTAGTTTATAATCCGGGAGGATTTAACGTAGCCCAATATGCCAACAGCAATATTGGTTGGGAAACGGCATACAAAACAAATCTGGGAATCGAAATCGCAATGACAAACGGACTGTCACTGATAGCCGACATCTTCCACGAACGGCGCGAAAACATTCTGATAAACCGTATCATTCCCGGAACGATGGGTATTATCCCTGCTGTAAAAGCAAATCTCGGAATCGGCAGCGGACGGGGTTTTGATGTGGAATTGAATTACGAAAAAGTTTTCAACAAAGATTTCTATCTCACGGGACGAGGCACGTTCACGTATGCAACAAACGAAGTGATCGAATGGGAAGAACCCGATTATTCCGAGACGCCATGGAAATCGGCAGTAGGATATAATATTTATCAGACAAAAGGATATATTGCCGAACGTCTGTTTGTTGACGAACGCGAAGTAGAAAACTCGCCCGAACAGTTCGGACGTGTTATGGCGGGCGACATCAAATATCGCGATATCAACGGCGACGGTAAAATTTCGGCGCTCGATCAGGTGCCTATCGGTTATCCTACCGTTCCGGAAATAACTTACGGCTTCGGTCTTACGGCAGGATTCAAAAATTTCGACGCATCGTTTTTCTTTCAAGGCTCGGCACGTCGCTCGTTCTGGCTTAGTGTGGGAGCAATACAACCCTTCGAGGATGGTAACAGCGGTGATGGTTTAATCGGTCAAAACGCCGTAATAAAGCCCATTCAGGAAAGTTACTGGAGCGAAGGCAATCGCGACCCGTATGCTTTCTGGCCCCGTCTGTCGAATTATGGGATTGAAAATAACCGGCAAACAAGTACATGGTATATGCACGATGCTTCGTTTTTGAGGTTGAAATCAGCTGAAATTGGTTATACTCTGCCGCAACGACTTACTAAGAAAATGCTTATGTCAAATCTCCGTATATATATCAGCGGAACAAACTTGTTGCGCTGGAGCGGATTTACATTCTGGGACCCCGAAATGGGCGGTAACGGACTTGGATATCCTTTGCAGAGAGTTTTCAATGTAGGAGTAAATATTGGATTTTGAGATATGTATGAAGTATGAAATACGAAATTATTAAAGATTATAAAAATAATAAATTGTAAGAATATGAAATATATACGATTATTTATATTGGGGGCTGTTATGTTGCTGGGATCCTGCAACTATCTGGATATTGTCCCCGAAAATGTGCGTACGGTTGAAGATATGTTTGTCGACCGATATGCAGCCGAACAGTCGCTGGCAAGCTGTTACTGGGCAATGCCGCGTACTAGTGGAATGTGGAACACAAATCCTGCCATATTCGGTTCGATGGAAGCGATAATAAACAGGGAAAAAAGAACCGACGCAGGTATGAGGTTAGCGCTTGGCGAAGACAATGCTACATCTCCCATCATGAATTACTGGAACAGTACAGGCTCCACCCGTTCGGTTTATGCCGGAATACGCGACTGTCATGTTTTCCTCAATAATATCGAAAGCGTTAAAGATTTGCCGCGTCTCGAAAAAGACCGGATGATAGCGGAAGCGAAACTGTTAAAAGCGATGATGCATTTTCAACTGATTTGTTTCTACGGACCGATTTGTCCCATGCGAACAAGTCTTCCGGTTGATGAATCAACGGTAGGAGTCAGGGTTTATCGTGAAAAAATCGACGACTGTTTTCAATATGTTCTCGATTTAATTGACGAAGTAATAGAAAGCAATGCTTTACCGTCGATAATTGATAATACAATAAGCGAATCAGGTCGATTTAGTCAGGCTTCAGCGTATTTTCTAAAGGCGAAAACTCTGATTTACTGGGCAAGTCCGCTTTTCAACGGGAATACTGATTACAACGATTTCCGCGATCATAACGGGGAACCGTTCTTCAATCAGAAGTACAATCCCGACCGTTGGACGCAGGCGGCCGAAGCATGTAAACAGACAGTCGCCTATTGTGAAGAAAACGAGCGTCACAGGCTATACGATACCACCGATTTTGTCCTAACCAAACCCTTGTCGCCGGAATATCTGCTAATACAAACACTACGCAGCTCTGTCTCCGAACCTTTCACTAAGGAAATAGTATGGGGTAACGGTCGTGGAATAGATCGTCGCACCATGCAGTCCGAAGTGATTCCGAGATTTGAATATTATACGACCAGTCCGCCTACAACCGGACGCTGGAGCGTACCTTTACAAACGGTCGAGTTATTTTATTCGAGTAATGGAGTGCCGATAGAAGAAGACAAAGACTGGTTAAACGGAGAGGATAAAAAATACGAGAATCGTTTCAAACCGCGTATGGGCGACGTAGAGCATCAGCGGCAGGTACAACTTGGCGAACAGTCTGCTTCCATGAATTTTGACCGCGAACCGCGCTTTTATTCTTCATTGGGATTCGACAGAGGAAAATGGTATGGGAATGCAAATATCAATACGCCGGATGATGAATTGGACTGTTTGTGTCTTAAAGCGCGAGAAGGGGAACCTGCGTCTGCCGTCGTTGGAGGAACGGATGCATACAATGCAACAGGTTATTGGCCAAAAAAATTAGTTACTCTTGCCACTACTTATGTTGACGCAAATTCTTTTCATCCAGGAAGGATAGCGTTTCCAGAAATGCGATATGCCGATTTACTTCTGTTGACAGCCGAAGCGATTAACGAATCGAAAACCCAGCCCGACGAGGAAGTATATAAATATATTGACGCCGTTCGCAAACGTGCAGGGCTCGAAGGAGTGGTGGACAGCTGGAACAAATACACCGAAAATTCATCCAAACCGACTACAAAAGGCGGGATGCGTTCGATCATACAGCGGGAACGGAAAATCGAACTGGCGCTCGAAGGTCAATATCATTGGGACTGTCGCAGATGGAAGACCGCTCCCGCCGAATTGAACCGTCTTATACAGGGATGGACCACAACCGAAGCGGATGTGAATGCTTATTATCAACCCTTCACTGTTTATACGCAGAAATTTTCGCTTCGCGATTATTTTATGCCTATTCCCGAAAGTGATATTATTAACAATCCACAATTGATACAAAACCTGGGATATTGATGATTTAAGATTTAAAATTTAAAATATTTAAAATTAAAGATATGAAAAGAATATATTTTTGTTTACTTATTATGTTTCTGTGCTTTTCGTGTACAGAAAAGGAAATACTGCCTATCAGCGGGAGTTCAGGGAAACCGGAACCGGTAGAGATTCTCGACACAGTTACTATTCCCGGAGGCATTATTGTTAACTACAAGATACCGCCAATCAACGATATTATCGAAATTAAGGCGGTATATACGCTCACGAACGGACAAAAACGTGAATCGTCCACTTCGTTTTATACAAGTTTTATGACAATCGACGGTTATAACGATACCGACGAACACGAAGCGGAGATATATACGATTAATCGCGCCCGTGAAATGTCCGACCCCGTAAAATTCAAATTCCGTCCGGGAGAATCGCCTTTGAGCAAAGCAACTCAATCAATGCAAATTGTCAGCGATTTCGGAGGCGTTAGTTTCAGTTGGAGAAATCCTGATAAAGCAATGTTAACTTTTGAATTTTATACGGAAGACGAATATGGCGAAATGGTTACAATGGATATTGCGTCTTCCAAAACCGATTCGACGGATATGACATTTCGCGGATATGATACAATACCATACAAATTTGCTGTAAACATCCGCGACAATTTTGGAAATTCATCGGGAATGATCTATCCCGAAGGAGGAACCATTATTCCCATGCATGAAATGGCACTTGATAAAAAGATTCAGAGAGCGATGACTGTTTCCGGCGATGTAAGTTGGGATTACTGGGAAGGAAGACTTGCTTATATTATTGATGATGACCTGCTGACAATAAATCATTCAAATAATAATACGGTGCCGGGAGCTTCTTTTACGCTTGATATAGGGAAAAAAGCAAAATTGAGCCGTTTTGTATTATATCAACGTCAACAGCAGGAATCTTGGATGTATTCTAGTGGTAATTGGCAGATTTTTGAAGTATATAGCAGTGATGAAGAAGGCGATAGCCCGAGCGGAGATTGGAGCGCATGGACGCTTCGGAAAGTCTGCACCGTAATCAAACCATCGGGCGCCCCTGCTGGTCAGCTAACATCTGAAGACATAGAGGCAGTGAGGCAGGGACACGATTTTCCGCTGCCTTTAGATATGCCGCCGGTAAGGTATCTGCGTTTTAAAGTCCTGAAAGCTTGGGTTGAGAGGTTTTCATATATATCAGAACTTACTACTTATGGCAATTATGGCGAATGACGATTTGGATTAATAAACAGTTAAAAAATAATGTAATGAATAAGTTATTGAAGTTTATAACAGTGATAATGATAGCGGGCGCACTTTTCTCGTGCGACGATATGATGAGTGTACATCAGGAATATCTCGAAGGCGGAGAAAAAATTTATGCTCCGAAAGTTGATTCCCTGGTCTTCTATAACGGCAAAGACAGGATTCAACTGTGGTTCTGGTTGCTCGAAGCGCCCAATGTGCGTTCGGTAGATATTTTTTGGAATGCTTACGCCGATTCGCTGATTATTCCGGTAACGCCTTCGGCGGGTTTGGACAGCATGGCGGTATATATTCCATTGAAAGACGAGAGAGCATACACCTTCTATGTCCGCACTACGGATATTTTCGGGAATCATTCGCTTAGCGAAATGGGTTCGGCTACGTCCTACGGCGCAATATACTTAAGCGCTCTTACAAACAGGGGCGTTAAAAGCGCCGAAACAGCA
>JAIRMH010000196.1 GCA_031258835.1 Tannerella sp. | reverse complement strand
GAACTAACCAACATAAATATGTTAATTAATTCAAAACGGGATAAATATTTTCTTTCGACAGAGATCATTGTATTATTTCTCAATTATGATGTTTCTTAATATGGTACAACTCGTATTTTGTCTATGTTTACAATAACATGGTCGCAAAGATAAAGTTTATTTTTATTCATATGTGTATTTTTTTATATGTTTTACAACATAAATATTTAGGTTATACGCAGATTCAAGTAGTAAATGCAACTACTGTTTTCTTTGTGTTATAAGTATTTTAGTACCAATTTATATTATTAAAACGAGAGTAAATCTTTAATTTATTTCCCGTTTTAACAACACATCATCAGTATCATATTATTTATTTTCAATTCTTTGTTAGTATAAACTTATGATTTCATTCGGGAAACTTGAGTTCCTGTTTGCTGCTCATCATTACTTGAATCCTGTATGTCCGGCTCCCGGAAACTGAAATTTTCAAAAACTGAAATCCATTGACCGGTTTTTCCGTATCAAAGAATGTTTTGGCCGGCGATGATGTAAATACAGCATTTGCCGGCGATACGATTTTTAAATAAAATTCTTTCCCGTCTTTGCTCAAAGTAGCCTGACGGCCGTTACATTCAACCTTTGCAGAAGTAATCATGGACCATTGTACGGTTTGTCCGGCGGCATGTAGCTGTATGCTGTCAGTAACTGTCATGGTGGCATCGTCCAACAGGCGAAATTCCCTGTGTACGCATGTCGCCTGATTTTGATATACCGGTGTCAGATCGATGGTTGCGCAGGGTTGCAACGCCTGTTCATCGAAGGAAATGAGCTTGGCCGCACCCGACGGGTACTGCGGGCTACTGTCAATTGACAACGTATTATGGCTGAAATTAGTATTTCGGAAATACATCCATCGCTTTCCGCCGGGAGCGGCATCCCAGAATCCCGGCAAATGATAGTTATCGCTGCCGAGATCGTCACTCCATTGGATTCCATTCGTTTCGACAAGGAATGTTCCTGCATCCATGTGTCCGTGCGACAGAGAAGGTATTCCACTTTTGGCGATAAGCCAGATGAATCCTTCCGTTTGCCTGTTTCCGTTGAAAACCGCGACGTCGGTTCCACCGCCTTTGTAAACGCTGAGCTTGGGAGCAACAGCCTCTTTTTCTTTGCCGTCCGCAGGCGCATACCAGGGTATGGACAGGAAGAAATAGCGTTCAAACCGGTCTGTCCTTTTCACGGCTTCGGACAGGACACGCCGGTGATGAGCTTCCACTTCGGGGAGATTGAAACGTGCACCGTAATAGAAGAACAAAGGACTTTCGGAATATTCGAGGATTTGCCCGGGAGACGGATAGGCGGCATCGGCAAAATTGAATACTCTGCCGGAAGGACTGAAGGTATGGATGAAATACAAGGCGGTTTTGTCGATCCCTTCAATTGCAGTAACTCCGAAATCGTTGCCGTCAAAATTGTCGGACAGTATTTTGGAAATCAAAGATAAAAATTCATTCGTATATCCCCAGTAGGCAGGTCCTTCATAACACACTCCGTCAGGGGTAAAGTGCCTCAGGCAATTGGGAATATAGCGAGAAGCATATTGTATCACCTTGCCTGCCTCTTGAGGATAATGTTCGGCTATGGCCAGGGCGCCTGTCACCATTCCCGTGTTACAGACCACGTTCCAGTTATTGTTGCCGTTGGCCCACGAATGTTCCCTGTCGTACGCTTTAAAAGCCTCGTCCAGCGCTTTTGTTTTGATAGACTGAACAACCAACTGTTTGATTTCTGGTTTCAGGACATCGTACAGCCAGTCGTAAGCAATGGCTACGGCCATGGTCATTTCGGCGACATCCAGGTAATGTACCGGATTCCAGTCTTTGAAATGACACACATTCAGCAATTCCTCTTCGATTTTCCGAACAAAACGTTTGTCGCCGGACATTCGAAAGGCAAGAGATAAAGTCACCATACGGGAGGTTTCTTCTCTGCAAACGCCCAACAACTGGTTATTGTGCAATTTAAATTCCTGGACGGGAACCCCTAAAAGATATTCCGCACGTTCCATCAGCTTGGAAAGGAGGCTATCCAAAAGCGGTTCCCTGCCCAGCATGTCGTTCAGCCGTTTCTCGTCATGGCTTGTGTATAGGATACGCGGATGCGGCAGTATTTGCGTGTCCAGTACCGTAACCGGTTTTTGAGGCGCCTCACATGCCGATATGCAAAGCGCCAAAACCAGCACGTTCATGGCCTGTTTTATGAAGGTTTTCATGAACGGGAGTTATTTCTTCCTTATATCAAATAAATATGTATCCTTTGCTTTGGGTGCAATCACGTGGAAACTGATGCGGTAAATCCGGTCGCCCCAGCCGTTTCGGATGCCTTCGTCTTCTTCGGTCGAGAGCGTTACTTTTTCCACTTCCGCCCTCATCTGTTTTGGGTTGTAGGCGACCACGAAATCCGTATTTTCCCCGTCTTTCGCCTGACCGTGAATGACGAGTTTGCCGGGCTGCGTCACTTCCGCCGGATAGCAGGTCATGAGATGCTGGACGACGGCGTCGGTTTTCTTCAAATCGACCGCATCACGGATTGTCACATTCTTCCCGCGATGAAGCGTCACGGTGCGTTTCCAACTGTTTACAGCCGCTTCTTCGGGATAAGCCTTTGCGATGTCGAGCGAAAAGACGGCCGACGATTTCCCTGCGCGATAACTTACGCCGGATGCTTTGAACCTGGGTCCGGGCTGCTGTGTGTACCCGTTGATGGTGGGCAGGTTGTGGTAATCCGAACAGTTGAACCAGATGTCGTACCGGTTGGCGCTGAACGTCCGGGCGGTGTATCTGCCTGAGCCAACGTCAATCAGCAACGGCTGGCCGTCGTAGAACACGACGTAGCTCCCTATATCGTTGTGATTGTGACTTTCGTTGTTGTGTCCACCCTTGGCAGCGAGGAAGAAGCCGTCGGACGAGCCTTGCCGGTCGCGGGCGACCATCACCTGCAAATCAGGCAGCCACACATCGCCGGGCAGGGGAAGCCGTTGAGGGACATTCCTCAGTTCGTCCTGTATAAACAGGGCGCACAGGCTCCGCAGACCGGCTGAGACAGGAGCCGGCGTTTTCCATTGCGCCCAGAAGCCCGGCTTGCGGTAGAAAGCGCCGAGGTCCATCATGTTCTGGTCGTTGAGGTCTTTTCCGAAGCGGTAAACCATATTAGCATCCAAGCCGACGCGGGGAGAGGCGTCGGCAAAATTCAGAAAGTAATTTTCTCCAATCTGCACGCGGTAAATATAACGTCCCATATTCCTGAACTTCTCATTTTCATATACGTAGCGAAAGGCATCCTTTCCGGCGAGATTCAGGAGGACGATGTTGTCGTATAACGCGGCGCCCGCAGCGTTCCAGTAACCCGGCCCTTCGTCGCACCCTCCGTCCTGCGGATAGGGGTTGAAGAAGTTGTCGAGGACCGTCAGGATTTCGTTCACAACAGCGGTGCGCTTTTGCCCGTCCTTTTCCATCAGCAGTACGGTATTCAGCAGATTCGAGCAAATCCACGGATTCCAGTTGTTGGGGATCGAGCCGTCTTTGCCCGTCCACCAGTGGTCGCG
>JAIRMH010000150.1 GCA_031258835.1 Tannerella sp. | reverse complement strand
ATTGAAAAACGGCGACGCGATGTTTGAAGAATTGATGAGATTATATCCTGATATTTGTGAAATATATTCCAATCCGGATTTTAATGATCAATCCAATCCAATTTTAGTAACTTGTAAATAAAATACCCTAATGCCAAGTCCCGCATATTCATCCTGATTTTCCTACATTTTTGTAAGAAACGTCAAATTCTCCTACATTTTTGTAATATAAATTATATGCGTTGTAAAACCGGTTTTTATAACGCATATTTTTTACTTATTTGTTTGAAATACAGTACTTTATCGTGTTTATATGTTTTCGTTTTTTTGTTTTGGCATGTGTTTTGATTAATCTTTCGATGAATGAAAATATTAAACAATTAAAGGTTATGAGAAAAATTGCAATTTACGGCAAGGGTGGTATCGGAAAATCTACCACAACACAAAACACCGTAGCCGGATTAGTGGAGATGGGCAGGAAAGTGATGGTGGTAGGATGTGACCCGAAAGCGGATTCTACCCGTTTATTGTTACATGGACTGGCTCAAAAGACGGTCTTGGATACCCTCCGTGACGAAGGAGAAGACGTGGAACTGGAAGATGTGATGAAAGCGGGTTTTAAAAGTACCAGTTGCGTGGAGTCGGGAGGGCCGGAACCGGGTGTGGGTTGTGCCGGAAGAGGTATTATTACTTCTATCAATTTGTTGGAACAATTAGGCGCTTACGACGACGACAAACAGTTGGATTATGTTTTTTACGACGTATTGGGCGACGTTGTCTGCGGAGGGTTCGCCATGCCGATCCGCGACGGCAAAGCGCAGGAAGTATATATTGTCTGTTCGGGCGAAATGATGGCTATGTATGCCGCTAATAACATCTGCAAGTCGATTGCAAAATTCGGGAAAGTGGGCGACGTGCGGCTGGGCGGACTGATTTGCAACTCCCGTAAAGTGGATAACGAAGCAAACATGATTGAAGAGTTTGCTAAAAAACTCGGTACGCAGATGATCCATTTCGTGCCGCGCGACAATATGGTGCAACATGCCGAAATCAACCGTAAAACGGTTATCGATCATGCACCCGAACATCCGCAAGCCAATGAATATCGTACGTTGGCGCGTAAAATTGACGAAAACAAAATGCACGTTATTCCTACGCCGCTCCAGATGCAGGAACTGGAAGACTTGCTGGTCGGATTTGGAATATTGAATTAGTGATTAGTGATTAGTTGTAAGTCGTAACTTAGTCGTAATTCAAAATTCATTAGTGATTAGTGGGAAATTAAAAAATAAACAAACTCAAAAAGAATATGTTGTTAATAAGAGCCATTGTACGCCCGGAGAAGTCGCCGGTAGTGATGAAAGATTTATTTAATGCAGGGTTTCCGGCTGTGACGAAACTGTCGGTTTTCGGTAGAGGAAAGCAACGTGGTCTGAAAGTGGGAAACGTCACCTACGATGAATTGCCTAAAGATTTGCTTCTTATTGTCATTCAGGACAGAGATAAGGATTTTGTCGTGGAAACAATCGTCCATTCCGCCCGTTCGGGTGAAAAAGGACAGGCTGGCGACGGAAAGATTTTTGTCACTCCACTTGTGGAAGCATATACCATTTCAAACGGTAAAAAAGAACAATAGAAATCTATGAAATTGATTTTAGCCATCATAAGAATTGCCAAAATGGGCGAGACGAAAGCAGCCCTGGCGGATGTCGGATTGCCGTCGTTCACGGCGATGCCGGTATTGGGACGGGGGCGCGGACATGGAGATCTGGAAAAGATAAACCAGGCGAAAGAAGATGAAACATCTCCGGTATTGCTGGAGGATGCACTGTCTTTTATCCCGGAAGAACCACGTTTGAAATCGAAACGGATGATTACGCTGGTCGTCACAGACGAGAAAAAAGATTTGGCGGTAGAAACACTGATTAAAGTCAATCAGACAGGGAAATCGGGCGACGGGAAAATCTTCGTCATTGAAGCGCTGGGATCTTACAGTGTTCATCTGGGAGAATCAGGGAATACAACGTTGGATTAACCAATAAATTTAAAAAGTATGGTAAGCGAAACAGATAAACCGAAAGAGAAAGAAAAAATTATTGCCGAACTTCGGGAATTTAGAGATGAGGTGATAACAAAATATCCGAAAAAAATTGCTAAAAAGAGGGCGAAAGCCATTGTCCTTAGCGATGTGGAAAATATGCCGCAAATTCAGGCGAATGTACGTACCGTACCGGGAATTATCACGCAGCGCGGATGCACATATGCCGGATGTAAAGGCGTGGTATTAGGGCCTACCCGCGACATTGTGAATATCACGCATGGCCCTATTGGTTGCGGATTTTATTCGTGGCTGACACGACGCAATCAGACGAAGCCGGTAGATGATAACGATTCCAATTTCATTACCTATTGTTTTTCGACCGATATGCAGGATTCCAACATCGTGTTTGGTGGTGAAGAAAAACTGAAACAGGCCATTCGCGAAGCATATGAACTGTTTCATCCGAAAGCCATCGCTATTTTCTCTACCTGTCCCGTAGGACTTATTGGAGATGATGTGCACCGTGTAGCGCGGCACATGATGGAGGAGATCGGGAACGGCATCAACATCTTCGGCTTCTCCTGCGAAGGATACCGGGGCGTGTCGCAGTCAGCCGGCCACCACATTGCAAACAACGGACTGTTCAAAAATCTCATCGGACGCGACGACAAGGTGAGGGGAAGTCTCAAGTATCGCGTAAACTTGCTGGGCGAATATAACATCGGCGGCGACGCTTTCGAACTGGAACGGGTGATGGAAAAATGCGGCATTAACCTTGTCGCAACATTCAGCGGTAATTCGACAATTCGGAAATTCGAAAACGCCCATACCGCCGATTTGAATATGGTGATGTGTCATCGTTCGATAAACTATGTAGCAGAGATGATGGAAACGGCTTTCGGTATTCCGTGGATTAAAGTGCAGCCTATCGGCGCGCGTTCCACTGCTAAAATGCTTCGCAAAATAGCGCAATATTTCGGAGATAAGGAATTGAGCGAGCGTGTGGAAACCGTCATCGAAGAAGAAATGACGGCGGTCGAAGATGTACGGACAAAAATTCATCCCAAGACGAAAGGCAAACTCGCCATGTTGTTCGTGGGCGGCTCGCGAGCTCATCACTATCAGGATTTGTTTGAAGAATTGGGTATGACAACCATTGCGGCAGGCTATGAGTTCGGACATCGCGACGACTACGAAGGCCGCCGGGTAATACCGACCATACAAATTGACGCCGATAGCCGTAACATTGAAGAAATAACCGTGACGAAAGATGAAGCCCGTTACCATCCGCGTAAGACGGAAGAGGAAATGAAAACCCTCGAATCAGAAGGTATGGAGTTCAACGAATATCACGGACTTATGACGCAAATGGAAAAAGGGGCGCTTGTGATTGACGATCTTAGCCATTATGAAATGGACAGGTTGATAGAAAAGTATCACCCCGACGTGTTTTGCGCCGGTATCAAAGAGAAATTCTGCGTGCAGAAGATGGGCGTTCCGCTGAAACAACTTCATAACTACGATGCCGGAGGACCTTATGCCGGATTCAGAGGTGCTGTCAACTTCTACAGGGATATCGAACAAATGGTATGCGCTTCTATCTGGAAAGAAGTGAAAGCTCCATGGGAAAGCGAAGATTACGTCGAAGCGCAATATGTTTATTAAATTTTAATCTTAATTGAATATGTTATTACGTCATACAACCGAAAAGGAAATAGAACGGAAAGCGTTGACTATCAACCCGGCAAAGACTTGTCAGCCGGTGGGCGCCATGTATGCAGCCTTGGGATTGCACGGATGTTTACCTCACAGTCATGGTTCGCAAGGATGCTGTTCTTATCACCGCAGTGCATTAACACGTCATTTCAAAGAGCCTGTCATGGCGGCGACAAGTTCTTTCTCGGAAGGCTCGTCTGTTTTTGGCGGTTCGTCGAACCTCGTCTCGGCCATCGAAACCATATTTACGGTTTATGAACCAGATGTAATTGCCGTTCATACCACTTGTTTGTCGGAAACTATCGGAGACGACATGACACAAATCATTTCGAAAGCGAACGAAGAAGGCAAGATTCCCGAAGGAAAAAGAGTCATTTATTGCAATACGCCAAGTTATGTGGGGACGCATATTACGGGTTATTCCAACCAGTTGTCTTCTTTCGTCAAATTCTTTTCGACGGCTACACCCAGGAAACGGAACGTAGTAAATCTGGCTGCCGGATGGATGGAACCTTCGGATATACGTGAAATAAAACGGATAGCCGCCGTGATGGAGGCACGGACAATCGTATTCCCCGACATGTCCGGCGTGTTGGATGCGCCGCTTACGGGGAAATTCAAAATGTATCCCGACGGCGGCACTACCATTCGTGATATGATAGCTACGGGCGACAGTAAATTTACGATTGGAATGGGCGCTTACTCTACCGAAGATGCTTGCGTAAAACTGGAAAATAAGTGCAAGGTGAAGTTTGAAGTCGTAGAAATCCCGATCGGCCTGAAAGCTACCGACCGCTTCATTACCTCCCTGAGCCGCCATGCCAATGTGCCCGTACCCGATTCGCTGACGGAGGAACGCGGACGCCTTGTCGATTTGATAGCGGATAATTCCAAATATTTCTGGGGGAAACGGGTGGCTCTGTTCGGCGACCCCGATACACTGATTCCTCTGACGGAATTTCTGCTTACCCTCGATATGAAACCGGTATATATCGTCACCGGAACATCGGGTAAACATTTCGAAGAAGAAATGAAGCGTATGCTTGCGGATGCCGTGCCGGAAGCCCGATTTAAAAGCGGAGAACGGGCGGATATGTTCCGGTTGCACCAGTGGATAAAGCAGTGTCCGGTAGACTTGTTGATAGGAAATACGTATGGTAAGTATATTGCCCGCGACGAAAATATTCCGTTCATACGTTTAGGGTTTCCGGTGGTTGACCGTCCGGGTAACAATTATTTCCCACATGTCGGTTATGTCGGGTCAACGAATCTGGCCGTCAGGATTCTGGAAAAATTGCTGGATCATCAGGACCGGACATGCCCGGAAGAAAAAGTTGAATTTCAAATGTAGACGAGAGATGCATGATTTATATAGACATCCCTGTTTTAATGCGGAAGCTAAACGCAAATACGCACGCGTACATTTGCCGGTAGCGCCGAAGTGCAATATACAATGCAATTATTGCAATCGCAAGTATGATTGTTGCAACGAAAGTCGTCCCGGCGTGACGAGTACGATTTTGTCTCCGCTGCAGGCAGTCCATTACTTAAAAGCGTTAAGCGAAAAGATGTCCGGTATCAGTGTGGTTGGAATAGCCGGGCCTGGCGATCCGTTTGCGAACCCTGACGAGACCCTCACGACACTCAGGCTTGCCAGGCAATCCTTCCCCGATATGATTTTTTGCCTGTCGACAAACGCTCTTGACCTGGTTCCATATATCGACGAAATAGCCGGGATAGGCGTGTCGCATGTGACGGTAACCATCAATTCCCAGAATCCGGAAACCTTGGCGAAAATATACCGTTGGGTACGGTACAATCGTAAGGTGTATCGCGGAAAAGAGGCCGGATGCGTTTTGCTTGAGCAACAGTTGAAATGTATAGGTCTTCTTAAAGCCAAAGGGATTATTGTGAAAATAAATACGGTAATATGTCCCGGAATCAATGACGGTGAAGTGGAGGAAATCGCCGCAAAAACAGCTTCGCTTGGCGCCGATACAATGAATTGTATACCACTCTATCCGACAGAGAATACGGAGTTTGAACAGTTGGAGGAGCCTTCGAGAGAAGTGATGAAACAATTGAAGACCGCCGTATCCAGGCATATCCAACCAATGGCGCATTGCGCCCGTTGCCGCGCCGACGCCGCAGGTTTACTCGGATATGACAGTACGGAAGCAATGACGATGATGGGTCGGTTTTCGACCATGGTTGTCAACCGGGGAGAAGGGCGCTCAAGGGTCGCTGTGGCAAGCAATGAAGGCCTGTTGGTAAACCTTCATCTGGGAGAGGCGCGTAAAGTGTATGTTTTCGAACAATCCCGCAACGGGTATCATTTTGTTGAAACGCGCAATACGCCACCTGAAGGCGGCGGCATGGAACGCTGGAAAGAGTTGGCTAACAAAACGCTTGTCGATTGCCGGGCGATACTTGTGGGAGGTATCGGGGAGACGCCGATGCAGACGCTTCACGAAAACGGAATAAAAGTCATCCAAATGAGTGGCCTTATTGACGCCGGATTGGATGCCGTTTATCTAAATCTGCCGCTTAAAACGCTATGCCGTAGCGATTATACACGGTGCGGAGAATCTTGTCGCGGAACGGGAACAGGATGTGGATGAATACATAATTTAAAATACAGAAAAGAAATGAAGAAGCCGGATTATATGATTTTAGTATGTAACTCGTATAGAGTAGCGGGAGATGCTCAGGGAGCATGTAACAAACAGGGCGCCGCCTCTTTGGTGCAATACATCGTGGAAGAGTGTTCCGACCGGGGAATAGACGCCGTAGTGACCACGACAGCCTGCCTGAGTGTATGCAGTCAGGGGCCTATTATTGTCGTGCAGCCGAATAATTACTGGTATGGAGGTGTAGACGAAGGCCGGATAGATGAGATACTGGATGCTCTGGAAGAAGGAAAAGCCGTGGATGAATACCTGATCACATGAAAAAGTATCCGGTCGCATGACAAAAAAAATATGGATTATAGATTCCACCCTGCGCGATGGCGAACAAGCTCCCGGCGTTTCTTTTTCCCGTAAAGAAAAAATAAAAATTGTCCGTTTACTGGACGAAACAGGCGTTGACGAAATTGAAGCAGGAACGCCGGCTATGGGGAATGACGAAAGGAAAACCCTTCGCCTGATCGTTAGGCTGCATATGAAAGCTCGTATTTCGGTGTGGAGCAGGGCTTTGCCGGAAGATATCGAATCGTCGGCGCGCACGGATGCGGAAGGTATACATATTGCTTTCCCGTTGTCCGATATTCAGTTATCGGCAATGGGGAAAGAACGACAATGGGTAAGTGACAATATTCCAAAGATTGTAGAACATGCAAGGCGCTATTTCAATTATGTCAGTATTGGCGCTCAGGACGCTTCGCGGTGTGATGCGGAATGTCTTTTCGAATTTATCGATATGGCGGATAGCCTGAATATTCCCCGCATCCGTATTGCCGATACTGTCGGCGTATTATCTCCGTTAAAAACAAGTGCATTAATAAACAGCATAAAAAAACTCTATCCATCGTTAGATATTGACTTCCATGCACACAATGACCTGGGGATGGCAACCGCTAATGCATTTACCGCATGGCAGGCCGGCGCTTCAAGCCTTAGCCTGACGGTAAACGGTTTAGGTGAAAGGGCAGGGAATGCGGCGTTAGAGGAGTTGTTGGCGTCCTTAAAGTTGTTTAGTAAGGAAATCAAATACAATCTTCCGGCATTATATCCATTGTGCAGATATGTTTCGGAAAAATCGGGAAGGCCGATACCTGCCGACAAACCGATTTGCGGCGAAGTGGTTTTCAGCCATGAATCGGGGATACATGCCAAATGCACGCTTGCCGACACGCTTGCCTTTCAGCCGTTAGACGGACGGGAGGTAGGGCGGGAAAGTTTCCGTAATCTGTTCGGTAAACATTCCGGAACTGGTGCGTTGCGTCATTTTCTTGAAGAACAGCATTTGCCGGTCGACGACACTTCAATAGCCCTCCTGAAAAGAAAAGTCCGTGATCTGGCTCAACAAAACAAACGAAACTTGTTCCCACCTGAAATCATAGCCTGCTACAAAGAATTGTAATGGCGTCTTTCCGTTATTTCGGCACCGTTAATAGTCTGTCGCAGGAATAAACAGCAAAAAATATTTTGCTGCGATATGTGCGTAGATAAGTTTAGAACTCGTCTACGATTAAATCGCCTGCTGTCAGGTCTTTGATTCCTTCGGCGAAAGCGGCAAAATGGGCGGATGAAGCGTGCGCTTGAAAAGCCGCATCGTCTTTGTATTCTTCGTAAAAGATAAATTCAACATGGTTGAGTGGCGATTGATACAAAGAATAAAAGAGGTTCCCCGGTTCTTGCCGAGTAGCGGCTACCAGCTTTGAAGCAACTTCAATGAATGCTTTTTCTTGCCCTTCCTTTACGATTAAGCGGGCGACAATAACCTTTTTGTCTTTCTTCGGTTGCTGAACTTCCGTGACGGCTTCCGGTGCGTTCGTCTCTTTATTTTGAGCGCTTTTCTTCCCATCATTGCAAGACATTACGCTTATCATGGTAAGCGACATTAATAAAATTCCAATTTTCTTCATCTTAGTATACTATTTATTTTATGGTGTATAATTTTTTTTATTGCGACAAAATTACTGTAAAAAAAATAACCGTCAAAATTAATTCTGATAAAAATACCATCCGCAGATTCAACCATCAAATGCAACAAAATTATTGTTTGTCTTGCCGGATAAATCGATAGATTGTAGATTCAACATCTCAATGCAACTTAATCATGCAAATATCGGAAGAAAATTTCTTTCGGCGAATAAAACTGTAATTTTTCTCTGGGTCTGTGTATGTGATTGAAAAAAATCATGTACATTTGCATTTGTCTTTCATGCAAATAAAAAAAGTAATATGAAAAGGATTTCAATAATATGGATTTGTGCCGTAATCGTTTTTGTACTTCAGGCACAGTACGGAAGAGCGGATTACCGGAAATTGACCGCTCCGGAATCGTCAGACATGATTTTATCAGGCGACGGTATAAACTCGCAGGAGACATCTGCGAAAGATGCATTTATAATATTTGAGAAAGACGGTACGCCTTTTTTGTCGGATGATTCAGCCCGATCGTTGCAACGACAAGAAACAGGAGGTTCGGATGCCGGAATGAAGCGCGTTCCTTTGGCAGATCCCTTTATATTAACTTATGAGAATAAATACTATGCTTACGGAACATCCTCGCCGGACGGGATTGTTGTTTATACGTCGGACGATTTGGAATATTGGACGAAAAACCCGGTTCTGGCGCTTCATAAAGACAACTCTTATGCCGAACGGCGTTTCTGGGCTCCGGAAGTCTATTATGTCAACGGTAAGTTTTATATGTATTATTCGGCGGACGAACACATCTGTGTGGCGACAGGCGACTCGCCTTTAGGACCGTTCAAACAAGACAGGCATGAACCGATGATGGACGAGAAAGCCATTGATAATTCGCTTTTTATAGACGACGACGGGAAAGCCTACCTCTTTTTTGTTCGCTTTACCGATGGGAATGCCGTTTGGGTAGCCGAGTTGAACGATGATTTAAAAACCCTTAAAATGGAAACGCTACATCTTTGCCTCCATGTTTCCCAAGATTGGGAAAACATCATGGCGCGCGTGAATGAGGGGCCATTTGTTATCAAGCGCAATGGAATATATTATATGACTTATTCAGCCAATCACTATCAAAGCCACGATTATGGCATTGGTGTAGCTATGGCAAATCAAATCATGGGCAATTGGGAAAAATATGCTTCCAATCCCTTGTTGCGAAGACCTCCCGGACTTTTCGGAGCTGGTCATCATTGTCTTTTCAAAGATAAAAATGGGCGATTGTGCGTGGCTTTCCATGCTCACAAAAGCAATAACGCCGTTCATCCCCGTGAAATGTACATAACAACAGCGGAATTTATACAAAATCAGAACACGGGGGAATACATGTTAAGTATCAGTCCCGATTATCGAATACCATATGTTAAATAGGACGGTAAAAAACTTTTTTCATTTGCGCGTATTTGGAAATCCGGATTTTTCATGTAATTTTGAGGCAGTTTTTTCTAACAAACAATAATATATTAATAAATCTTCAAATGAGACGTTTCTTTATTTTTTCGGTTTTTGCAGCGATGTTTTTATTCGCTCAGAGTATTTGCGGACAAGCAAAGTATGTGTTTTATTTTATCGGCGACGGTATGGGTGTTAACATTGTGAATGCTACGGAAGTTTACCTTTCCGCAATGACTGGCGAACGCGGATCCGCATCATTGTTGATGACGCAATTCCCGGTAGCGTCAATGTCCACCACTTTTTCGGCAAATGCCGACGTGACCGATTCGGCCGCTTCCGGGACGGCGCTGTCGACGGGAAAGAAAACAAATAATGGCGTCATAGGGTTGGATCCGGAATATAACCGCTTGGAAACGATTGCGGAGAAAGCTAAAAAAGCGGGCAGGAAAGTCGGTATAGCTTCTACGGTTCCGATAAACCATGCTACTCCGGCAGCCTTCTACGGACATCAGAAAAATCGCGATATGTATTATGAAATAGCCATGGATCTTATCGTTTCCGATTTTGATTTTTTTGGCGGCGCAGGCCTTTATAACCGCGATAATTTCTATGATAAGTCGAAAGCCCCGGATATTTACCCGTTGATAGAACAGGCCGGCTATACGATAGCAAAAGGATATGATGATTTCAAGGCGAATGCAGGCAAGTCAAAGAAAGTTATGCTCGTACAGAAAAACTGGGAAGAAGCAGGCGCAATACCCTATGCGATAGACCGTAAAGAAGAACTGAGCCTGAAACAGATAACGGAAGCCGCAATAGATGTGCTTATGAAGGATAATAAGAAAGGATTTTTCCTGATGCTCGAAGGCGGGCGGATCGACTGGGCCGCTCACGGGAATGATGCGGCCACAGTTCTTCGGGAGGTGATAGATATGGATGAAGCAATAAAAGTAGCGTATGAATTTTACAAAAAACATCCTAAAGAAACGCTTATCATTATTACGGCAGATCATGATACCGGCGGCATGACGGCCGGAGCAGGGAATTTGAAGATACGTTCTTTGCAATATCAAAAGCAATCGCAGGACGAATTGACAACTCTGATAAACGATTTGCGGGTTTCCCGGAATGGAAAAGTCTCATGGGACGAGATTAAAAACTTGTTGACGGAGACGTTGGGCTTTTGGAAAGAAATCCCCTTGAACTGGGAACAGGAAAAAATGTTGCGTGATGCTTACGAAGAAACGTTAGCAAAAAAACGCGATGTAAGAGATAAAAATCTTTATGCCGAAAACTCGTTGCTTGCGGCAAAGGCCAAACAGGTAATGAATGAAGTTACCTATCTTGATTGGGCGACCACCTCTCATTCAGGCGGATATGTCCCGGTGTTTGCAATAGGCGTCGGACAACATTTGTTTACGCATAAGATGGATAATACGGATATACCGTTGAATATAATCAAAGTTGCAAAGTATTAAATGACGAATGTAATAAATTAAGATTAAAATACCCTATTTGTGGGGTATGACGGTGTTTTTTATCGTTTTATTTTTGCGACATAAATCAATTAAATATTTGTAATCATGGAATGGTATCTTAAAGTATTGAGGCAATATGCCGATTTTGAAGGACGTGCGAGACGAACCGAATATTGGATGTTTGTTTTATTCAATGTCATAGTCTCTTTTTTGATTTCATTTGTCGCTACGATAATAATGGTGATAACAAAACACGTTTCGATTGTTTTTTTATCCTGTTTATATATGTTTGCCATGATTTTGCCTTCTTTGGCTGTCACCGTCAGGCGATTGCACGATACCGGACGGAGTGCATGGGTTCTATTTCTCAACCTCATACCTTTTTTCGGAAGCATTTGTCTGTTTATCTTTTTGATTTTAGATGGGACGCCCGGCAGGAACAACTATGGCGACAGTCCGAAAAAGGCCGGATATCATACGGGTTTTGACAGGAACAAATCGGTTGCGGTAGCGCTGATTGTTTCTTCTTTTGTATGGATTTTGTCCCAGTTGTCGGCTAGTATAATATTTAATGTGCATATTGTATATATCTTGTATTGTTTGGTTCCAATCGGGCTTATAGCAGTCGGTTTTTTATTGTTGCAGGAAAAGAAATTTACCTGTAATGTAGCATATGCACTCATTATCACATCCGTTATCTGGTTTATTATTGAGTTTTATACTTTCAGTATCGGATATTCGAATATTTTCGTGATGATTAGTCGTATACAGACATTAATTATTCCAGCAGCTTTGATGACGTTGGGTATATCCGTACTTGAAAAGAAGGATGGTGGAAAGGTGGTAGCCATTATGCTGATTATTAGCTTCTTTCTCTGGTTTATTCCGGCTATAAGGGGTATTATATATCACGATCTCGATAATGTTAAGGATTGTGTATCGCTTATGCAAATCGCCATGAGGATAATGATACCTGTCGGTTTTTTACCGTTGGCGATGTTTTTATTGTCGAGAGGAGTGAGGCCAATAACTGCAAATACGTTTTCGCAATCGGTTACATCCACGTACGACACGAAAAACAATGGGGGGAATAATGGAGGAGACGCCGTGCAAAACAGCGTGCAGGACAGCGTGAAAAGCGCCGTGCAAAACAGCGTGCAGGACGCCGTGCAAAATGATGGCGGAAAGATTTATTATGAACGGGATAACAGGGGTATGCGTGTGGATACGTTCAGTCAATCGGTGGCGTACTGGATGATAGAGCGCATCAAAAGTCCGCGTAAAGATCCGTTTGTTTATTATACGTTTAAGAATGAAAACGATGCGCGAGCCGCATTGCTTGAATTGCCGTTTATCCATGTGGCGGCAGACACCGGAAAGTTGATTTGTGACAAGTTATTCCGTTATGGATATTATGCCGTAACGAACAATGAACAGTTTACCGGCGAATATAACGCTTTTATTTCCGGAGCCGATTTCACACATGATATGTGGAAGCAGACACACGATACTTTTTCCCGATACAATGGCGTGAAAAAAAATGATTTGGAACCCGAAAAAACTGCGGCGACGACTGCAACAACACTAACGACGACTGCGGCGACGACGGCAACAACAGTAACGACGACGACGGCAACAACTCGGAGTCAACCGATTGCCGATAATGCAAAAAAAGTGACTTTTGTCCGTGAAGATAGAGATGCAACTTCCGTGTGGGTCATATATAAAGCTCCTTCTAAATCGGATGCAATGGACTTTTTGTCGCAACAGCAGATTGTGCGTCCGCTATATTATGTGATAGTAGAGACGCCCGAAGGTAATTTCGGAAGAGATAAAGACGGATTTTATCAGGAATAAGCGTTCGCATGTGCTGTTAACAAATATCCCTCTTAAACTGCAGCATAGGTTATTCTTAACGAACGGATATAGCCATCCTGCGGCACACAGTTTTTAAACTTACACGCCTCGATGAAGTCATTCATTGCTTTGCGGGCTATTTCTTGACTGTGGCGCGCTTCGCGGATGGGAATAAATATTCGAGTTAATCACTGGATTAGCGATTAGTTTGGTAAACTCTTACGTAATCTATTTCGTATACGGCAGGGAGGACACTTTCGTCTATCCCCTCGTAGCCACCCCAGTTCCCGCCCCATGCCAGATTAAGTTTTAAATAGAAAGGTACGTCGAATGGCCACGTATTTTTGTTATCGTTCCTGTCGTTCCGAAACTCAAAGTGCATTTTCCCGTCTACAAAACCCCGTATGTAGTCGTCCGTCCATTCCACTGCGTATATATGGAAATCGGATTCCGCCGTTTCTATATATTGTTCGCCTGTTTTCCCTGTTCCGGCGGCATGGTTATACGCATAACAGTGTACCGACGAGGAAACCCAGCCGGGCCGGTAGCCTACTTCCTCCATGATGTCAATTTCGCCATCCGAAGGCCACGACCTGAAGTTTTGGGGTAACATCCAGAATGCAGGCCATGTTCCTTTTCCGCGGGGTAACTTCAGCCGGGCTTCGAAATATCCGTATTTCCAACTTTTTTTTGTGTTCATGCGTATGGAAATAACTTGATCGCCTTTCTTTTTAGCGATGATCTTCAGTGTGCCGCCTGATACGATAGCGCATGAATCCGTCCCGGAAACAGCCGCAATGTAATTTTGTAATTCATTGTTCCCCCAGCCATGGTCACCCGTTTCGTAAAACCATGCATCCGCATTGGGTAGACGGCTATTGTCATCGTCAAATTCGTCATTCCAAACTTGTATGTAGCCTTCCGGCACAAAACTGTCGTTCCGGCTTTCGCTCGTTTCTATTACATTGTTTTTAATACAATTTGTAATTAACAGGATAGAAGTCAATAAAATAGTATTCATCTGTTTAATATTCATTATGATATTTTTAATTCCCAATTCCCAATTCCCAATTCCCAATTCGTAAGTGTATTTTTTATTTACGGTCTTCCATGGTATTTCGACCGACGGTTTTGTTTTCTTTTTCAATGAGACCGTATAATTTCTTTTCATTTATCCTGCAAATTTATTGTATTTTTTTTTACAGACAACATGAATGCGTAAAAAATATATCCGGCAATGAAAGCCCTGAAACCTAAAATCGTTGGAAGCGATCAGGAAATGAATGGCGAAAAGTTATTGTCGACAACAGAAAGTTTTGCAATAAAGTTTCTATTACAAATAGAAAGTATTATCTTTGTGCATTAAAAAAACGAATGTGAGATGAAAGATATGTTAAAGACCATTATTGCCGACCAGCGTGATTTTTTGAGATACACGGGGGATTTACAGCATTATTTTTCAGCGTTTGTTTCTGCAAATGCCATCAGGTACGCTTTGATAAAACCGTCTATTTTGCCGTCCATCACACCGTTGACGTCTGATGTTTGATAATTTGTGCGATGGTCTTTCACGCGCCGGTCGTCGAATACGTAGCTACGGATCTGCGAACCCCATTCTATCTTCATTTTTCCGGCTTCTACTTTGGCTTTTTCCGCCAGTCGATGTTGCATCTCTTTGTCGTACAGAATCGAACGCAGTTGGCGCATCGCGTTATCACGGTTTTTAGGCTGATCGCGCGTTTCGGTATTTTCTATCAGTATTTCTTCCTCTTCGCCGGTGTACGGGTCTTTGTAGCGGTAACGCAGACGAACGCCGGATTCCACTTTGTTGACGTTCTGGCCGCCCGCGCCGCTGGAGCGGAACGTATCCCACGATATGTTCGCCGGACTGATGTTTACCTCGAT